>NZ_WJZD01000046.1:0-40547 GCF_021609665.1 Pseudomonas sp. PA-1-3F
GCGAAGATGGGGCCACCCTCGCCAGCCAGTTCACCGACCTGGCACCGCCCCTCAACGCCCGCCAGGCCCAACTGGAAGCCTCGCGCTGCCTGTACTGCTACGACGCGCCTTGTGTGAATGCGTGCCCCAGCGAGATCGACATCCCTTCATTCATCCGCAATATCCACACCGAGAACGTGCAAGGGGCCGCGCAGAAAATCCTCTCGGCCAACATCCTCGGTGGCAGTTGCGCACGGGTGTGCCCGACGGAAATCCTCTGCCAGCAAGCGTGCGTACGCAATAACGCCGAAGAATGCGCCCCCGTGCTGATCGGCCTGTTGCAACGCTACGCCATCGACAACGCGCACTTCAGCGAACACCCGTTCCAACGCGCCGCGCCCACCGGCAAGCGCATCGCCGTGGTCGGTGCCGGGCCTGCCGGTTTGGCCTGCGCTCACCGCGCCGCCTTGCACGGTCATGACGTGGTGATTTTCGAAGCGCGGGAAAAAGCCGGCGGCCTGAATGAATACGGAATCGCCAAATACAAACTGGTGGACGACTTCGCCCAGAAGGAACTGGATTTCCTCCTGCAGATTGGCGGCATCGAGGTTCGCCACGGCCAACGCCTGGGCGACAACCTGACCTTGAGCGAACTGCACCAGCAATTCGATTCGGTGTTCCTCGGCCTGGGTCTCGCTGCCAGCAAACAGCTGGGCCTGCCCTTTGAGGACGCCCCCGGCCTGCTCGCCGCCACCGACTATATCCGCGAACTGCGCCAGGCCGATGACCTCAGCCAACTGCCCCTGGCCGACCGCTGCATCGTGCTCGGCGCCGGCAACACCGCCATCGACATGGCCGTGCAGATGGCCCGCCTCGGTGCCCGCGATGTCAACCTGGTATACCGCCGTGGCCTGGCCGACATGGGCGCAACCCACCACGAACAGGACATCGCCAAGGCCAATCAAGTACGGCTGTTGACCTGGGCCCAACCCGACGAGGTCCTGCTCGATGACCAAGGCCGCGTACGCGGCATGCGCTTTGCCCGCACCTGCCTGGAAAACGGTCGCCTGCTGCCTACCGGGGAAACCTTCGAACTGGCCGCCGACGCGATCTTCAAGGCGATCGGGCAAGGCTTCGACAACGACGCCCTGCACGATCCGCTGGCCCAGCAACTGCATCGCGTTGGCGAGCGCATCTTCGTCGATGAGCAACTGCGCACCAGCATCCCAGGGGTGTATGCCGGCGGCGATTGCGTCAGCCTCGGCCAGGACCTCACCGTTCAGGCGGTACAACATGGCAAGCGGGCCGCCGAAGCCATGCATGCCCAACTCATGCTGACTGTGGAGGCTGCGTAATGGCCGATCTCTCGATTGTATTCGCCGGTATCAAAGCGCCTAATCCATTCTGGCTGGCCTCCGCGCCGCCCACCGACAAAGCCTACAACGTGGTGCGCGCCTTCGAGGCCGGCTGGGGTGGCGTCGTGTGGAAAACCCTGGGGGAAGACCCGGCGGCGGTGAACGTGTCGTCGCGTTACTCCGCGCATTATGGCGCCAACCGCGAAGTGCTGGGCATCAACAATATCGAACTGATCACCGACCGTTCCCTGGAGATCAACCTGCAGGAAATCACCCAGGTGAAAAAGGACTGGCCGGACCGCGCACTGATCGTCTCGCTCATGGTGCCTTGTGTCGAAGCGTCCTGGAAAAACATCCTGCCCTTGGTGGAGGCGACCGGCTGCGACGGCATCGAGCTGAACTTCGGCTGCCCTCATGGCATGCCCGAACGGGGCATGGGCGCTGCCGTCGGCCAGGTGCCGGAGTACGTGGAGCAAGTGACGCGCTGGTGCAAGACGTATTGTTCGCTGCCGGTGATCGTCAAGCTCACGCCGAACATCACCGACATCCGCGTGGCGGCGCGGGCGGCCTATCGCGGCGGCGCCGATGCGGTGTCGCTGATCAACACCATCAACTCCATCACCAGCGTGGACCTGGAGCGCATGGTCGCCCTGCCAGTGGTCGGTACCCAGAGCACCCATGGCGGTTACTGCGGCTCGGCGGTCAAGCCGATTGCGTTGAACATGGTCGCCGAAATCGCCCGTGACCCACAGACCAACGGCCTGCCGATCTGCGGCATCGGCGGTATCGGCACCTGGCGCGACGCCGCGGAATTCGTCGCCCTGGGCTGCGGCGCGGTGCAGGTGTGCACGGCGGCGATGCTGCATGGGTTTCGCATCGTTGAAGAAATGAAGGATGGCTTGTCGCGCTGGATGGACAGCCAAGGCCATGCCAACCTGCAGGCGTTTTCCGGGCGGGCGGTGGGCAACACCACGGATTGGAAGTACCTGGACATCAACTACCAGGTCATCGCCAAGATAGACCAAGAGGCGTGCATTGGCTGTGGGCGTTGCCATATTGCCTGCGAGGACACCTCGCACCAGGCCATTGCCAGCTTGAAGCAGGCCGATGGCACGCATCTGTATGAGGTGATCGACGATGAGTGCGTGGGCTGCAACCTGTGCCAGATCACCTGCCCAGTGGCCGACTGCATCGAGATGGTGCCGATCGATACCGGCAAGCCGTTTTTGAACTGGACGCAGGACCCGCGCAATCCTTACCGGGAGGCGGTGTAACCCTAGCCCCTCGTTCCCACGCTCCGCGTGGGAACGCATCCTGTGACGCTCCGCGTCACGCTGGCAAGAGCGGACGCGGAGCGTCCAGGGTGGCATTCCCACGCGGAGCGTGGGAACGATCAGCTCAAGGCTCCAACCCAATCCCGCGCAAAATCACACCGGTCACGGTCTGAATGGCCTTCTCGAACTGCCTGTCCGACAACGGCTGGTGATCATTCAGAATCTTCACCTGGTGGTCGAAGTCGGCATAGTGCTGGGTCGAGGCCCAGATCATGTACAGCAAGCTCGAGGGCTCCACCGGCAGGATGCGTTTGTCTTGCACCCATTGGCGAATCTTCGCTTCCTTCATCTTGGCCCAGTCGTACAGGCTTTCATCCAGGGCCTCGCCGAGTGTGGGCGCGCCGTGGATGATTTCATTGGCCCAGACCTTGGAGCCATACGGGCGCGTGCGCGAGCGCTGCATCTTGGCGCGGATGTAGCTGCTGAGCACCACGCGAGGGTCGTCGAAGGTTTCAAAGCTCAGGGCGTCCTGCTTCCACAACTCCAGCAGGTCGAACAGCACCGCGCTGTACAGCTCGCTTTTGGTGGTGAAGTAGTAATGCAGGTTGGAGCGCGGCAGTTGCGCTTCTTCGGCGATGTCGGCCATGGCGGTGCTGCCATAGCCTTTGTTGGCGAAGACCTTCTCCGCCGCCAGCAGGATTTTCTCGACGTTGACCCGACGAATTCCAATCTTGTGATTGCCCATAAGGGCTCCCTGACAACAACACGGCCTAAAGACTACCACCGGCTCTAGATCGGGGCGACAGGCCAAGCCGAAACTTCGTACACTGCCGGCTCCTATCCTCTGATCGGTATTGAACAATGTTGCTCAAGAAGTCCCTGACCGCTGCTGTCCTGTTCACTGCCCTGCTGGGCGCCTCCACGGCGTTTGCCCACGCCCACCTCAAGAGCGCGGAGCCTGCGGCTGACAGCAAAGTCGCCGCACCCAAAGACCTGCGCCTGACCTTCAGCGAAGGCGTCGAAGCCACCTTCACCAAGGTGTCCCTGAGCAAGGACGGCACCGAAATCGCCATCAAGGGCCTGGAAACTCCGGACGCCGACAAGAAGACCCTGGTGGTCACGCCTGCCGCTGCGCTGGCAAACGGCACCTATAAAGTCGAATGGCATGCAGTGTCCGTCGACACTCACAAAAGCGAAGGCACTTACAGCTTCAAGGTCGGCCAATAACCCATGGCAACCCTGCTGGTGCTGTGCCGCTTCCTGCACTTTTGCGTCGTGTTGCTAATGTTCGGGGCGTGGGTATTCAGGCCCTGGCTGCTCGGCGCTCATGTGCAGCCGACACTGGACCGGCAATTGCTGCGCATCACCCGTGGCCTGGCCGGCTTGGGGCTGCTCACCGGGGTTGTGTGGTTGCTGTTGATCACCGCCAGCATGGCCGGCAGTTGGGAGTCGGCGCTGCAACCGGCCACGGTGCAGTTGGTGCTGGGCAAGACCTTTTTTGGCCAGGTATGGGCCTGGCATCTGCTGCTGAACCTGCTGCTGGTGATCGTGCTGATCAAGCCCTGGCCGGCCTTGCGCTTGCCGCTGCTCGCCCTGTTGCTGGCGACCCTGGCCCCCGTAGGCCATGGCGCCATGCTCGATGGGCTGAGTGGGCGGTTGCTGATCCTTAACCAGGTAGTGCACCTGCTGTGCGTTGGGGCCTGGCTCGGTGGGTTGCTGGTGTTGGTGCTGATCCTCCGGCAGGCGCAAGACCACCACCTGGAGCCGATTCTGCGTCGCTTCAGTGGTGTGGGATATGGCTTGGTCGGCGGCCTGCTGGTAACCGGTCTGATCAACGTGCGCGTGCTCACCGGGCAACTGTGGCCCACGCCGCTGTTCGAGGGCTTCGCCTTGATCCTGCTGATCAAGGTGGGGCTGGTGCTGGGCATGCTGGGGTTGGCGCTGTTGAACCGGTTGCGTATCAAGCGCTGCGAACAACGCCTGGGCAGTTTGAGAGCCAGTGTGATGATGGAGTGGCTGTTGGGCATTGCGGCAGTGGCTGCGGTTTCCCTGCTCGGCACCCTGCCGCCGATGGTCATGGCTGGCTGAAACCTGCGTTGCAATGCAATCCATGTAGGAGCGAGCTTGCTCGCGAAAAACTCACAGGCGCCGCGTTCACTCAGGAAGCACGCGTTATCGTTGACGTTTTTCGCGAGCAAGCTCGCTCCTACAGGGGGCGACCGTGCCGCTGCGTTGAATCGTTTCACCCAAGTCATCGTATAACTTCTGCTTGACACGCCCTCAAAACCTCGCAAATATCGCGCTCAATGTTGTACGACAACGTATGACAAATAATAAAAACAACAAAACAAAGGGAGCCTCACTGTGAGTCAATCCGCCCGTCATTCCTGCACTCGCCTGGGCCTTCTCGGTCTCGGCAGCCTGGCCGTCACCCTGCCGCTGGGTGCCAACGCCGAAGGCTTTATCGACGACGCCAAGGCCACGCTCAACCTGCGTAATGCCTACTTCAATCGCAACTTCACCAACCCGACCAACCCCCAGGGCAAGGCCGAAGAGTGGACGCAGAATTTTATCCTTGATGCCAAGTCCGGCTTTACCCAGGGCACGGTCGGTTTCGGGATTGACGTGCTGGGCCTGTATTCGCAAAAGCTTGATGGCGGCAAAGGCACCGCCGGCACCCAACTGTTGCCGGTGCATGACGATGGCCGCCCCGCCGACAATTTCGGGCGTCTGGGTGTCGCGCTGAAAACCAGGCTGTCGAAGACCGAGTTGAAGGTTGGCGAATGGATGCCAGTGCTGCCGATCTTGCGTTCCGATGATGGTCGCTCCCTGCCCCAGACCTTTCGTGGCGGCCAGGTCACCTCCAATGAAATCGCCGGCCTGACGCTCTACGGTGGCCAGTTTCGCGGCAACAGCCCACGCAACGACGCGAGCATGGAAGACATGTTCATGAACGGCAAAGCCGCGTTCACTTCGGACCGTTTCAACTTCGGCGGCGGCGAATACACTTTCAACGACAAACGTACCCAGGTCGGCGTGTGGTACGCCGAACTGACTGATATCTACCAACAGCAGTACCTCAACCTCACCCACAGCCAGCCGCTGGGAGACTGGACCCTGGGCGCCAACCTCGGGTTCTTCAACGGCAAGGAAGACGGCAGCGCCCTGGCCGGCGACCTCGATAACAAGACCCTGTTCGCCCTGCTCTCGGCCAGATACAACGGCCATACCTTCTATGTTGGCCTGCAAAAACTCAGCGGCGACAGCGCCTGGATGCGCATCAACGGCACCAGCGGCGGCACTCTGGCCAACGACAGCTACAACGCCAGCTACGACAACGCCAAGGAAAAGTCCTGGCAGGTGCGCCACGACTTCAACTTTGTGGTGCTCGGCGTTCCGGGGCTGACCCTGATGAACCGCTATATCAGCGGCAGCAATGTACACACCGGGGCGATCACCGACGGCAAGGAGTGGGGGCGTGAGTCGGAGTTGGCCTACACGGTGCAGAGCGGTGCGCTGAAGAACCTCAATGTGAAGTGGCGCAACTCGACCATGCGTCGGGATTTCAGCAATAACGAGTTCGATGAGAACCGGATTTTTATCAGCTATCCGATTTCGTTGTTGTAGTTCCAAAGGCAAATCCGATCTCTAAGGTGCCACCTATCCATGTGGGAGCTGGCTTGCCTGCGATAGCGGTGGGTCAGTTACCACATCCTTTTCAGACTCACCGCTATCGCAGGCAAGCCAGCTCCCACCTTTGATCTCATGTGCCTGGAAGGACGTTGACAACAACAGGAATCCCTAACACTATTTCCCCATAGTCATACGACAACCTACAACAAAAATCTGGAAGGCCCATGACCACCACCACCCCCGCTCCCTTCAACCGTCTGTTGCTCACTGGTGCCGCCGGCGGCCTGGGCAAAGTCCTGCGTGAACGCATGCGTCCTTATGCCCAGGTGCTGCGCCTTTCGGATATCGCTGAAATGGCCCCCGCCACCGACGCTCGCGAAGAGGTACACACCTGCGACCTGGCCGACAAACACGCCGTGCATCAGTTGGTAGAGGGCGTCGACGCCATCCTGCACTTTGGCGGCGTTTCGGTGGAGCGCTCGTTCGAAGAGGTGCTGGGCGCGAACATCAGTGGCATTTTCCATATCTACGAAGCCGCCCGCCGCCACGGGGTCAAGCGGGTGATCTTCGCCAGTTCCAATCACGTGATTGGTTTCTACAAACAGGGCGTGCAACTCGACGCCCATTCCCCGCGCCGCCCGGACAGTTACTACGGCCTGTCCAAGTCCTACGGCGAAGACATGGCCAGTTTCTACTTCGACCGTTATGGCATCGAGACCGTGAGCATCCGTATCGGCTCCTCGTTCCCGCAACCGCAGAACCGCCGGATGATGCACACCTGGCTGAGTTTCGACGACCTGACACAACTGCTCGAACGCGCGCTGTACACGCCCAACGTCGGCCATACCGTGGTGTACGGCATGTCGGCCAACCTCGACACCTGGTGGGACAACCGCTACGCCGCGCACCTGGGTTTTGCCCCCAAAGACAGCTCCGAAGTGTTCCGCGCCCAGGTCGAAGCCCAACCGCCCGTGGCCGCCGATGACCCGGCCAAGGTCTACCAGGGCGGTGCGTTCTGCGCGGCGGGGCCGTTCGGTGACTGAGTGCCCCGCAACCCAAGGGAATGACCATGACTGCTGAACTGATTGTCGATGCCCGCAATGCGGTGGGCGAATGCCCGGTGTGGGTGCCCGAAGAAAACGCCCTGTATTGGGTAGATATCCCCAACGGCGGCCTGCAACGCTGGAACGCCGCCACCGGCCATCTGGCGGCGTGGAAAGCCCCAGAGATGCTCGCCTGTATTGCGCGCACCCAGGCAGGCAATTGGGTCGCTGGCATGCAAACCGGCTTCTTCCAACTCACGCCCCACAACGACGGCAGCCTCGACACCGTGCCGCTGGCCAGCATCGAGCATTCACGCAAGGACATGCGTTTGAACGATGGCCGCTGCGATCGCCAGGGCCGTTTCTGGGCCGGCAGCATGGTGCTGGACATGGGCTTGAACGCCGCCGAGGGCGTCCTTTATCGCTATGGGTCCGGGGCTGCGCCCCACGCGCTACTGGAGGGGTTCATCACCCTCAACGGCCTGGCCTTCAGCCCCGATGGCCGCACGATGTACGCTTCCGATTCGCACCCGAAGGTACAAAAGGTCTGGGCGTTCGACTACGACATCGAGACCGGCACGCCGTCCAATCGCCGCCTGTTCATTGATATGAACGACTTCCCCGGGCGTCCCGACGGTGCAGCGGTGGACGCCGAGGGCGGCTACTGGATCTGCGCCAACGACGCCGGGTTGGTTCACCGTTTCACCCCGGACGGTCGCCTGGACCGCTCCCTGAGCGTGCCCGTGAAAAAACCCACCATGTGCGCCTTCGGTGGCAGCCGCCTAGACACTCTGTACGTCACCTCCATCCGCGACGACCCGAGTGAACAGTCGCTGTCTGGTGGCGTGTTCGCCCTCAACCCCGGCGTCCAAGGACTGCCCGAACCCCGCTTCATCGTTTAATCGCTGTGCCTTGAATACAACAATAACAAGACAGGAGTGACTTCCATGGACTTCAAACGCACCTTGCTCGCCGCTGCAATCTTCACCCTCAGCAGCGCAGCCCACGCGCTGGAAATCAAGTTCGCCGACATCCACCCCGCTGGCTACCCCACCGTTGTCGCAGAAGAAAACATGGGCAAGGCCCTGACCAAGGCGAGCAACGGCGAGCTGACCTTCAAGTATTTCCCCGGCGGTGTGCTGGGCTCCGAGAAGGAAGTGGTCGAACAGGCCCAGGTCGGCGCCGTGCAAATGACCCGCGTCAGCCTCGGCATCGTCGGCCCGGTGGTGCCGGACGTGAACGTGTTCAACCTGCCGTTCGTATTCCGCGACCAGGCGCATATGCGCAAGGTCATCGATGGCGAGATTGGCGACGAGATCCTCGCCAAGATCACCAACTCCGAGTTCGGCCTGGTGGCCCTGGCCTGGATGGATGGCGGCACGCGCAATCTCTATACCAAGAAACCGGTGCGCAAGATCGAAGACCTCAAGGGCATGAAGATCCGCGTGCAAGGCAACCCGATTTTCATCGAAGCCTTCAACGCCATGGGCGCCAACGGCATTGCCATGGACACCGGCGAGATCTTCAGCGCCCTGCAGACCGGGGTCATCGACGGCGCGGAAAACAACCCGCCGACCTTGCTGGAACACAACCACTTCCAGAACGCCAAGTACTACACCCTCACCGAACACCTGATCCTGCCTGAACCCATCGTGATGTCGAAAATCACCTGGAACAAGCTCGACCCCGCCCAGCAGGACATGGTCAAGGCCGCCGCCAAGGCCGCCCAGGCTGATGAGCGCGTGCTCTGGGACGCCAAGTCCGCCAGCAGTGAAGAGAAACTCAAGAAGGCCGGCGTGGAGTTCATCACTGTCGACAAAAAGCCCTTCTATGAGGCCACTGCGGCGGTGCGTGCCAAATACGGTGCGCCGTATGCGGACATGATCAAGCGCATCGACGCGGTTCAATAACCTCCCCTGCCCCTGCATAAGGCCCGGCGCGGTCGGCATCGACGCGCCCGGTCACGGTGAACGCCATGAAGACTTTACTGCTGCGCTTCAATGACCGCCTTTACATGACCTGCATCTGGGTAGCCGGTCTTTCCGTCCTGGGGGTCGCCTTGATCATTCCCTGGGGTATCTTCACCCGCTACGCCCTCGGCACCGGTTCCAGCTGGCCGGAGCCCACCGCCATCCTGCTGATGCTGGTGTTCACCTTTATCGGCGCCGCTGCCAGTTATCGTGCCGGTGCGCACATGTCGGTAGCGATGATCACTGACCGCTTGCCGCCTGTCCAACGCCGCCTCGTCGGCATCCTCTCGCAACTGCTGATGGGCACCATCTGCGTGTTCATGACGATTTGGGGCACCAAGCTGTGCCTGTCCACCTGGAACCAATTCATGAGCGCCATCCCTACCCTGCGCGTAGGCATCACCTATATGCCGATCCCGATTGGCGGCGTGCTGACCCTGGTGTTCGTGGTCGAAAAGCTGCTGCTCGGTGATCAGGGCAACCGCAAGGTGGTGCGTTTCGATCTGGTTGAAGAAAACGAAGGGGCCGCCTGATATGGACGCATTGATTCTGTTGGGCAGCTTTGTTGTATTGATTCTGATCGGCATGCCGGTGGCCTATGCATTGGGGCTGTCGGCGCTGATTGGCGCGTGGTGGATCGACATCCCGTTCCAGGCCCTGATGATTCAGATTGCCGGTGGGGTGAACAAGTTTTCGCTGATGGCGATTCCGTTCTTCGTGCTGGCCGGGGCGATCATGGCCGAGGGCGGTATGTCGCGGCGCCTGGTGGCCTTTGCCGGGGTGCTGGTGGGCTTTGTGCGTGGCGGGTTGTCCCTGGTCAACATCATGGCTTCGACGTTTTTTGGCGCGATTTCCGGCTCATCCGTGGCCGATACCGCCTCGGTCGGCTCGGTGCTGATTCCGGAAATGGAACGGCGGGGTTATCCGCGCGAATTCGCCACCGCCGTGACCGTCAGCGGTTCGGTGCAGGCGCTGCTGACGCCGCCCAGCCATAACTCGGTGCTGTACTCCCTGGCGGCAGGCGGCACCGTCTCCATCGCCTCGCTGTTCATGGCCGGTGTGGTGCCGGGCCTGTTAATGAGCGCGTGCCTGATGGTGCTCTGCCTGATCTTCGCGAAAAAGCGCGACTACCCCAAAGGCGAAGTCATCCCCTTGAAGCAGGCGCTGAAGATCGCCGCCGATGCGCTCTGGGGCCTGATGGCCATGGTGATCATCCTCGGCGGCATCCTCTCGGGCATCTTCACCGCCACCGAGTCGGCGGCGATTGCGGTGTTGTGGGCATTCTTCGTGACCATGTTCATCTACCGCGACTACAAATGGCGCGAGCTGCCCAAGCTAATGCATCGCACGGTGCGCACCATTTCCATCGTGATGATCCTGATCGCTTTCGCCGCCAGCTTCGGCTACATCATGACCCTGATGCAGATCCCGGCGAAGATCACCACGCTGTTCCTGACCCTGTCGGACAACCGCTACGTGATCCTGATGTGCATCAATGTCATGCTGTTGTTGCTCGGCACGGTGATGGACATGGCACCGCTGATTCTGATCCTCACGCCTATCCTGATGCCGGTGATCCTGGGCATCGGCGTCGACCCGGTCCACTTCGGCATGATCATGCTGGTGAACCTGGGTATCGGCCTGATTACCCCGCCGGTGGGCGCGGTGCTGTTCGTCGGCGCGGCGGTGGGCAAGACCAGTATCGAGAAAACCGTAAAGGCCCTGCTGCCGTTTTATGCGGTGTTGTTCTTGGTGCTGATTGCGGTGACCTACGTTCCGGCGTTGTCGCTGTGGTTGCCCCACTTGGTGCTGTAAAGGCAAACCAATGTGGGAGCTGGCTTGCCTGCGATAGCGATCTGTCAGTCAACGCATTCATGACTGATACACCGCTATCGCAGGCAAGCCAGCTCCCACACTTGGATCCTCAGTGTTTGTTTTGACTTCACTAGGCAGGTCAATCGTGATTGAGCTTACTGATCAATTCACCCATCTGGTGCTCGCCCCCGCCATCGGCGGCAGCCTGGTCAACTGGACGGTACGCGACACCGGGCAACCGCTATTGCGGCACAGCGACGAGCACGCGATCAATACCGGGCTGCCGGGCAAGCTGGGCTGCTATCCATTAGCGCCCTGGTCCAACCGCATCGCCCACGGCGGCTTCGACAACCCCGATGGCTGGCAGGCACTGGCACCCAATAGCCTCACTGACCCTTTTCCGATTCACGGTTCGGCCTGGCAGCAGGCATGGCAGGTGACAAGCCAGTCAGAACATGAAGTGGTGTTGGAGCTGCGCTGCGAAACGCCCTTCGCCTATCACGCCCGCCAGCGGTTTCGCTTGAACAACGGTGAGTTGAATATCCAATTGTGTGTGACTCACCTGGCCGAGCAACCCGCCTGGCATGGGCTGGGCTTGCATCCGTACTTGCCGCGCCGGCCGGGTACGCGGCTGCAGGCCAAGGCTAGGCAAGTGTGGATGAGTGATGCAGCCAAGCTGCCCACGAGGCTGGAACCTGTTCCCGAAGCCTGGGATTTCCGGCAACTCAAAGGATTGCCAGAGGGGCTGGTGGACAACGGCTTTTGCGGCTGGGATGGGCGCTGCGTGATCGAACAACCAGAGCTTGGCTACCGCCTCGAATGCCAGGCCAGCGGCGCCGATTACTTCCTGCTGTACTGCCCGCCAGGGTTGGAGTTTTTCTGCATCGAACCGGTGAGCCATCCGGTGAATGCCCATCACCTGGCGGGCAAGCCTGGCCTTAAGCTGCTGGAGCAAGGCCAGTCAACCCACCTGGCATTCAACCTGAAATGCACTCCAAATGCCTGAACTGTAGGAGCGAGCTTGCTCGCGAAAAACTCACAGGCGCCGCGTTCATTCAGAAAACACGCGTTATCGTTGACGTTTTTCGCGAGCAAGCTCGCTCCTACAGTCAGAGGATGCGTCAACGTCAGGGTGGGCTGTTTTTCAGGCGCCCTGCCGTATCGATACTCACCACCACCGACAACCCCGGCCGCAAGCGCTCACTCTCGGCCTGGTCCGGGTCCACGATGATGCGCACCGGCACCCGCTGGGCGATCTTGACGAAGTTGCCGGTGGCGTTGTCCGCCTGCAACAGGCTGAACTCGGAACCAGTGGCCGGGGAAATATGCTGCACCGTGCCATGGAATTTGCGGTGGTTCAGCGCATCCACGGTGAACGTCACCGGCTGGCCGACCTGCACATTGTCCATCTGGGTTTCTTTCATATTGGCAATCACCCACAACTGCTTGGGCACCAGCGCCATCAGTTGCGCGCCGGAATTGACGTAGGCGCCCAGGCGCACGCCGATCTGCCCGAGCTGACCATCCCGTGGTGCCGTGATGCGTGTATTGGACAGGTCAATGCGCGCCAACTCCACCGCCGCCTCGGCACTCGCGACAGCTGCCTCCAGGGAGCCGCGGTTGACGATTACCGTCTGCAAATCCTGGCGGGCGATTTCCAGGCTGGCCTGGGCCTGGGCCACGGCAGCGATGGTCTGTGCGTTGGCGGCACGGGTCACGTCCAGTTCGCGTTTGGACACCGAGCCATCGCTGATCAGTTCTTCATTGCGGCGCAAATCCGCAGTGCTCTTGCGTGCCTGGGCCTGACTGTCGACCAGCGCGGCCTGGCGCAGCTTGATGGTCGCTTCGGCGCTGTTGCGTTGCTGCACCACGTTGGCCAACGAGGCCTTCTGCACCGCCAGTTGCGCCAGGGCCTGGTCGAGGCGTTGCTTGTAGATACGGTCATCCAGGCGCACCAGCAGGTCGCCGGTCTTGACGTACTGGAAGTCCTGCACCGGCACTTCGAACACATAGCCGCTGAGCTGCGGGCCGATAATCGTCACCTGCCCACGCACCAAAGCGTTCTCGGTGGTTTCCACCGCACTGCTGAACGGCGGCAGTTGCCAGGCGTACAGCACGATCAGCACACCGATGATGGCGATGGCGGCAAAGCCCAGGGACGAGACGATACGCACGCGCAAGGGCCGCAATTGGGTAGGCACCGCGCCCGGTGGCGTGCTGCCCTCCGGCGTGGCGGCGATGGCGGTCGTGGTGGTGGTTGAAGGTTCAGTCATGAAGTTGCGCCGCTGGGTTGAACAGGAGGAATTGCCTTGGTGGTGCTCATCAACCACAGGCTACGGGTGAAGATCCACAGCATGGTCAGGATCGCGATAATCGCGATCAGCATGAAGACATCGTTGTAAGCCATGACGTTCGCCTCGCGGGTGGCCGCCGTGGCCAGGCTGCGGATGCCCATGAGGTTACGCAGTTCCGGGTCAGCGACGATCTTGCCATAGGCCGCGCCACCACTCTGCACACGCGCCGCCACAAGCGGGTCGATCAGGGTCAGGTGCTCGACGATCATGCTCGAATGATACTTCTCGCGCACAATCTGGAAGGTGCCCAGCAACGCCGCACCGATCAGGCCGCCGAGGTTCTGGCAGATCCCGAACATCACCGAGAAGCTCACCAGGTTGCGCGGGTTGGTCAGTACGTTTTTGGTGCCCAGCACCATGGTCGGCCCCAGGAAGAACGTACCGCCGAAGCCTAGCAGGAACTGGCTGATATAGAGGTTCTGCGGGCGGGTCAGGTTGCTGGAAAAACTGTCCATCACCGAACCGGTCGCCATCAGCGCCAGGGAAATGATCAGCGGCATCAGCAAATGCGCCGGGTTGATCGTCAGCGCGCTGACCACCAGCCCGGCAATCGCCCCGGCCAGCATCACCACGTACAGGGTGTGCATCTGCTGGTAGCTCATGTTCAACATCTGCATGAACCCCACCGCACCGGTGGATTGCTCGGACAGCACCATGCGAATCAGCACCACCGCCAACGCCAGGCGGATCATCACGCCGCTGCCCAGCCAGCGCGTCATCAGCATCGGGTTGCTGCGGTTATGCTCGATGGCGAGCCCCGCCATGATCAGCACCAGGGAACAGGCGGAGGCCACGCCGATCCACGGCGCTTCCAGCCACCAATCGATGCGCCCAAGGGACAGCACCGCACAGAGCAACGCCACGCCGCTGGCGAGGATGGCGAAGGTGAGGAAGTCGAGTTTTTCAAAGGTCTTGAAGCGATCGCCCGGCGGCAGCTTGAGCAGGAACACGCAGCCCAGGCAGATCAGCGCCAGGCCCAGTTCGAACAAATACAGCCCACGCCATTCAGCGATTTGCAGCAAGTCTTCGGAGAACAGCCGCGCCAGGGGCAGCGCCAATTGTGCGGTACCCAGCCCCAACACCAAAGCTTTCAACCGCCACTTGGCCGGGAATGCCTGGATCATGTAGTACAAGCCCAACGAACTCAGCGCCGCACCCACCATGCCATGGGCGGCCCGTACCGCAATCGCCGAACTGAGGTCATTGACGAACAAGTGGCCGAAGGTCACCAGCGCGTAGAGCACCAGGAACACCTCGGTAAACGCGCGCAGGCCGAACTGTTGGCGAAACTTCACCAGCAGCAGGTTCATGCACACGTTGGTCATTACATAGGCGGCGGGCAGCCAGGCCATTTCCGCGGTGGTCGCGCCCAGGGCGCCTTGCAGGTATTGCAGGTTGGCGATGACCAGGGCGTTACCCAAGCCGCCGGTGATTGCCACCAGCACGCCTACCAGCGCGAAAAGCCAGCGCTTACGCGTAGGATGCAGCGGCGTCGACGGCGAGCCAGGCAGGCTCGGCCGCTCGTGGGGTTGCCAGGTGTGGGGGGTGTATTTATCCATTCGGTGACCTTGGTAAGCCGGGGTGCAAGGCCGGTGAATCCGTTACACAGAGGAACAGTAACCTGAGAGGCGTTCATGTTGCCATCTTGAGGACGCAATTGATCGTCAATGGGGCACAGTCAAATGGCGCCCACTGCCCGGCATCGTTTGTCTTGCCCCTTCGCCCAGCGCTTGAACTCAGCGATCAGGGTCCGGCTTGATCGCTATATCAGGCACCGGCTTATAGAACGGTCCATAGTCCAGCAGTAGCTCCTCGCCTCTCTTGATGTCCTTGAGCGCCACATAGAACGTCAGGTTTTTCCCGACCGCGATGGACACGACATTGTTGGACATCCACGCAGGCCCCTCGCCCAGTTGCGAGGTATTGATCAGGCTCAGGGTGTTGCCAGTGTGCAGGCCGCTCACCGTCCGGGTACCCGAGCGCGTACCGAACAGGTAAGTCATTACAGCCCGCGAACCTTGCTTGCGCTGCTCCTCGAACAGTGACGCTTCGTCTGCATGGTATTTGCCTGCATAAGGGCCAAGCACTTCAAATTGGGGGATATCGCGCCGCGCCCATACCGAAGCGCCGCGAGCAGGCCCCCCATCGTCCAACGGCGTGACCACCTCCAGGGCATCGTCAAATCGGGTCTGATGCTGGCCTTCGGTGCGCAGCCAGTCTTTGATCGACGCCTTGATCTGTGCTGAAACCCTCGCCTTAGTCGGGCTATCAAGCCCATCGAGCACGCCATTCCAGTGGGAGATGCGGATGTCATCAATCGGGCCTTCGAGTGATTGGGTCAAGCTGATTCTGGGGTTCACCGGGTCCTGCAGAATCGGCAGCGTGTTGTCGATCTGATGACGAGGCAATGTCGGGAAATCGCTGGGTTCAACCTTGATCACCACGGGCGGGACTGTCGAAGCGGGGGCTGGGGCCTCCAGGCCTTGCGTTGTGCCGGCGCCGACCTTTGATGGTGGCGGGTCCAAGGGCTCTGATGCGGGGCGTTTTCGAGGGGTATCCGTAACCGATTGCCCAGGAACGGGGCGCGGCCCAGTGCCTTGCTGTAACCGTCCCAGACGTTGCGAGGCGTTCGCTGTAAACGAGCCGTCCGCTCTCACGTACTTACTCCAGAGGTCTGGACTAAGCCTGTGCTGTTGCACAAACTGCGCCTGCGTGACGGAGTTGTCTGCGCTCTCGGCAAGCGCTTGCCACTGGCGCAAAAGGTCACCGGTAATCCTGCGATAGGCGCCATCGGTTACATTCTTCATCAGGGCTTCGCCGGCCGCCGACAGGCCACCATCAGGACGGACATACGCTCTGAACGAATGCACACTCAGGTTATGCTGAACGGCGAACCCCTCCATGGTCATGGTCTCACGCGCCTGCTGCGTCAGCTTTTGCCACCTATCGATATGCGTTTCGGTCACCCTGCCCGCCGCCATGTTGGCAGAGCGGTCGCGCACCGTCACACCGGCAGGGCTCAGTTTGCCGTCAGGCTGTACGTAATACTCAAAGGTTCTCGGGGATAGATGTTTCTGGCGAGCAAAGCCCCTGCGTGTAAGGCTTCGTTGCTGCGCGGGCGGCAACGCCTCCCACTCGCGCAAATGCCCAGCCGTGATCAACTCCATGCGCGCCCTGGGAACATGGGTGAGCGGGCCCAGTGCGGCGCGCTCAAGGCGTTCGCTGGCGGTCTTTTTCAAGGAACCATCAGCGTTGACCCAGTCTCTCCAAGTGGCTGGATGGAGCCCGTTCTCGCTTGTGAACTGCGCTTGCGTGATCGCATTATTCGGGTCCTCGAAATAGGCTTTCCACTGGCGAAGGTGGTCGTCGGTAATCTTGTTAGGGGCAATACCGACCACCCTGTCCATCAGTTCTCTACCGACCGGCCCCAATGTACCGTCTCGCCGCACATGGGTTTTGAACGAGCCTGGATTAACGTGATAAAGCTCGGCAAACCCCTCGAGCGTCATTTCGTCACGCTCCGTCTGTGGCATGTCTTGCCAATCACGGATATGGGTTTCAGTCACGGTATAAAATGGCGTATTGGGTGCACGGTCGCGCACCGCCACGCCGATAGCGGTCAACTGACCATCTGGTTTTACATAGCGATTGAACACTTTCGGGTGCAGATGTTGCTGCCGGGCGAAGCCTGCGGGGGTAAGGCTTTGCTGCTGCTCCAATGATAACGCCTGCCAAGCGCGCAAATGATCGGCCATGGGGGTCTGGGCCTGAACAGCGGACGCCCGTGCGGCGCTTTGCAGTGCGCGTTCCAGACGCTGCGCGCCCGCTCCCTTCAATGAGCCATCCGCGTTGACGTACTGCGTCCAGCTACGTTGGCTGAGCCCGTGCTGGCTCACGAACTGCGCTGACGTCAATGAGTTGCCTGGTTGCCTGAAAAGCTCATCCCACTGGCGTAAATGATCATCGGTAATCTGGTTACTTTTGGCGGGACCAGAGGAGTTGATCAGCGTTTCCCCGCGGGTCATCAGGGTACCGTCCTTGCGCGCATACGTTTTGAACGTACCCGGCCGAAGGTTATGAAGAACAGCAAACCCCTCCTGGGTCATTTCGTCACGCTGCGCCTGGGTCATGTTTTTCCAATCACGCACATGCGTTTCGGTCACCTTTGCGGTGAATGCGTTGGCAGGGCGATCACGCACGAGCACGCCGCTATCGGTTAACTGACCGTCTGGCTTTACGAAAAACTCAAAGGTTTTCTGTGTGAGTTTATTCTGCTTGGCAAAGCCCTTTCGGGTCAGCCTTATCTGCTCCTGCGGCGACAAGGCCTCCCAGGCCTTCAAGTGCTCAGCAGTGATCTGCCCGCCGCCGGGTGCCCCCAGGCGTTGCCATTCGTCGCCCTGTACATGCTGGACCAACAACTCGGTTTGCCGGTTGTTGTGATAAATACGGGCCTGCACGGTGCCGTCTTCCGTGCGCGACACCTGGCGCACCTCATACACCGCTGTGTCACCGTTGCTGTCGGTATGGCGTATGTGCGAGGAGTGCCCATCGGCTGCCATATATACGCCCTGGCTGTTGCGTGTGAGCCCTGCGATTTTGGATTCAGGCACTTTGAAGTGCCCGAACAGCTCATGGCTCAGCTCACTTGGCCCATCGAAGCTCGCAGTGTCCACCTCACCGTCGACAGCCTGGGTTGCGGCCTTGAACTCATCGAGCGGGCCGCCATAAGGCCGCATCGCGTCGGCATCGAATGCATACCACTTGCCACCCTTGAGCACCGCGGCCCCCTCCACCGTCTGGCCTGCCACCTTCACGGTGCCCGTTGCGGCGGCTTCGTACTGTTTGCTGATCGCCTTTAACACGTCATAACTGCCGGTGGCGCCCCTGAGTTTGTTGACGGCCTTGACGCCTTTGGACAATACATAGAGACCAGCGCTACCCACCAACCTGGGCAAATCGCCCACCCCGCCGACGGGGTTGAGTACGTCAATGGCCGCCACGCCGATGACCTTGACCGCCCGCAATGCCTTGGCCCCGGCAGACAGCGCAGAACGGCCGACCTTGAGCAACTTTCCTGCGGTGGAGGTGCCGGCGGTAAGAAAACCGAATACATCCAGCAAGAGGTCAAAAGCACCCGCGCCATACTGCCCGTTCTGAAAATTGACAATGGCGGACCTGAACGGGATCAGGTTCAACAAAAACTCGCTCAGCTGTGCGTTCGCCTTGTCCAAGGCGGTTTGCCCACGGGCCTGCTGTTTGATAGCGGGATCGTCGAGGTCCAAGTGTTCGACAAACGCCGTGGCAATTCCATGGGATCGAGCGCTGGTAAAGCTATCCCAAGGCGCGTTATTCAGCGGTCGCTCACGTCCCAGATCATCGGCTTTATGGCTGGGCGTGAATACTTTGGTCGTCGAAACCTTGTTGCCATCCCTGTCTTCCTTAACCTTTGTACTGTAAAGGCTCGTCTTTTCAATCGTGCCTTTGTTGAAGTCGATGACGTAGGCGTGCGACGTGCCTTGCAGCTCGGTTTTGACCAGCAGCCCCGGTTCATTTTGAGCATACGTATTATTGAAATGCCCATCCATGACGTATGAGCCTTCCTGGAAAAAACTGACCTTTCCAAACTCGAAATGCTTGCGATCCTGTAAGGGCAGTTGCGAGATCATGTGCCTGACCGTTGTATTGACGGCGGCCTTTTTTTCCTCCATTGCACGGCTGAACTGCCGTTCGAATTCTGCCGGCACGCCAAATTTCCGATTGGCGTTCAAACTCGTTAGTACCCTTTGCAGGTCGTTGCCCTTGAGTGAGCTGCTGGGTTCGTGCGCCTTGAAAGGCCGGGACTCCAGCCAGTCGTCCATTGCGACATCCAAGAGCGAAATACCTCCCCCTTCAATCTTCACGTAGTGCTGATCGACAGCAAATACTTTCTCCTCGAAAAACGCGCCAAGGTCGCCAAATCGCTCCTTGAGCTTGGTCAGGGCGATCTCTATTCGCGTGGGCAATGCCTTATCCAGTGCATGGGAGGCAGTGAGCCGGGTGTCCAGCTGCGCGTTGAATGCGGCCCTTGCCGATTCAAGTTGCGCGGGTGGATAGTCGCCATTCTCTCTTTTTGTGAGAACGCCACTGGCCACGGCCCAGTCCAGCAATGCCACCGTCTCTGCCGCTTGGGTAACTCCTGGGTCAACCCGCCGTGCTTCTTGCGCCTCGCTCATGACCTGGGCAAACGTCATGCCGGGGACTTTGCCCGGCGTCTGCGCCTCAATCGTCATCGCAGCAATCGCCAGGCTGGCCCATGCCTGGCTGCCGACTTTCACCGTCGCAGGAATGTCTTTGATCAGAAACTGCGGCGCCGACTTGGCCAGCAACAGGTACGCGCCGACACTTGCCAGTGCAGCGCTGGTTTTGCCAGTACGACTCAAATGTTCGGCCAAGCCAGCCACCACCGTGGCTGCGTGGTGTCCCCCATGCGTGTCACCGCCCAGATCAAACCCGGCGACGCTGTTGCAATCGGGCGCGGTGATCGACTCAGGGTCCATCTGCAGTGCGACAGCGGCCAGTAGGTAATCGCTCGCGCTGCTTTCGCTGTCAATGCCCTGCATTGTTTGCTGCAGCGCGTTGCCCATCCGTTGCCCTTGCGGGGAATTGACCAGCGCTTCGAGTATTTTGGCCGGGTCGCTCCCCACTTCTGCCGGCAGCGGCTGGCGATACCGCAGGAACTCCAGTACGCCACCCTTGGTTTGCATCACCAGCGGCTGGTCGCCCAAAGGGTGTGCGTAATTCATCGTCGCAAGGCGCAAGCGCCGCTGCTCGTCTGCACTCAAGGGATTTGGCCAGGATAATGCCCCGCCCAAATGGCCCAGTGAGAAGACAGGACTGTTGGGTAATGGCAAGTTCTGGCTGGGACGCTGGGGCGTCAACGACGGTTCAAGGTCATCGGCCACAAGCGGTGGCCGTTTTTCAGCTGCTGCCAAGGGAAGCGAAAAATGCGTATGTGCTGCGGTAATTGTCATAAAGCGCCTGTGCATAGTCGAAGAATCATCCAGGCAAAAGCGCGTTTCGGCGCTTGCGGCCGTTCACTGAGTGTCAGCGCTCAATGAGGAGGTTCCTGACCAAGTACAAGATTTCGTGACAGTGCACAGGTACAGCGTCAGAGCAACGCGCTGGCTAGCATCCCAATCGCCACCACCCCACACAGGCTGGCGAACCCCACTTGCAACACCCGCGCGGGGATCACCGAACACAACCGCCTTCCCGCCAACATGCCGACGACGCTCGCACCAATAAACACCCAGCCCACCGGCTCGATGCTCACGCCTGCATGAAACGCACCGGCCACGCCGATCAGCGACAGCAGGCTGACCACCATTAACGACGTGGCGACGATCCCGCGCATCTGCACGTCGGTCAGTTGCTTGAACGCCGGCACGATCAGGAAGCCGCCGCCCACGCCCAGCAAACCTGAAACGGCGCCGGTCACCGCTCCCAACGCCGCCAGGGTGGCGCTGCATTTGGCGGTCCAGGCCAGGCGACCGGTCTGCTGGTTGAGCATGCAGTTTTTCTGGCCCCACGACGCCGCACCATGGTCACTCGGCCCGGCCTCGCGCTTTTCCCGTTGCAGCATGCGCCAGGCCACCAGCACCATCAGCGCACTGAACAGCCCCATCAGCACCGGTTCCGACAGTTGGTGGGCGACAAACACGCCCAACGGCGAAAACAGCGCGCCAAGCAAGGCGATCAGTAACGCCGCACGGTAACGCACCAAGCCATGACGCAAGCCATCAATGGCACCAACCGCTGCCGCTGCGCCCACCGCCAGCAACGACACCGGCGCGGCCTGGGTCATGGTCAAGCCCAGCCCCAGCACCAGCGCCGGCACCCCAAGGATGCCGCCGCCCGCGCCAGTCAGGCCCATGACCAGGCCCATCAATACACCCAACACACTGGCCAGCAGCATTCAGTCCACCTTGCTCAGACGGGTCAGCCACTCGCGGCCCTTGAGCATGCCATTCCAGTAGAACCAAGGCAGCAGCGTGGCCTTGAGGAACCACATCGAACGGCGTGCTTGCGTGGGATCGAGGGGAAAGGTCGGCAGCAACGTGCCGCCGTAGCCAAACTCGGCAAGCACCACCTTGCCCTTCTCCACCGTCAGTGGGCAGGAACCATAGCCGTCATATTTGAGCGGCAAAGGTGCCTGCTTGCGCAGGGCCAGCAGGTTTTCGGCCACCACCACGATTTGCTTGCGCACCGCCGCAGCAGTCTTGGCGTTGGTGGTGCCGCACACATCGCCCAGGCCGAAGATATGCGGGTAGCGCAGGTGTTGCAGGCTGTGGGGGTTCACTTCGCACCAGCCGGCGGCGTCGGCCAGCGGGCTCTGGCGGATAAAGTCCGGGGACAACTGCGGCGGTACGACGTGGAGCATGTCGAAGGTTTTCTCTTCGACCGTCGCGTTGCCTTCGGCGTCTTTGACTTCAAACCAGGCTTTGCGCGCCGGGCCGTCGACTTTCACCAGGTTGGAGTTGAACGCCAGGCGAGCGTTGTATTTTTCGACGTACTTCATCAGCGGCGGCACAAAGGTTGGCACACCGAACAACGCCGCACCGGCCAGGTTGAACTCGACGTCGATGTGTTTGAGGTCGCCCTGCTTGAGCCAGTGGTCGCAAGACAGGTACAGGGCTTTTTGCGGCGCGCCGGCACATTTGATCGGCATCGCCGGCTGGGTGAACAACGCCTTGCCACCCTTGAGCTGCTGCACCAACTGCCAGGTGTACGCGGCATGCTCGTAGCTGTAGTTGGACGTGACACCGTGCTGGCCAAGGGTGTCTTGCAGGCCTTCGATTTTTTCCCAGGCCAGGCGCAGGCCAGGGCAGACGATAAGGTTCTTCCAGGTGACGCGCTGGCCGCTGTCGAGCACCAGGGTGTTTTCATCGGGCAACAGTTCGCTGACGGCGGCCTGCACCCAGCTGACGCCATTGGGCAGCACATCGGCCAGGGGCCGGCGGGTCTTGTGCAGGTCGTAAGCGCCGCCGCCGACCAGGGTCCAGGCCGGTTGGTAGCAGTGGTAGTCGTTAGGTTCGATGAGGGTGATGTTCAGCTGCGGGTCGCGCTTGAGCAGGCTGGCCAGCAGGCCGATGCCTGCCGAGCCGCCGCCGATGACTACGATATCGCCACTGATGGTGGGTCCCCAGTGTTGTTCGGTCATTGTCTACTGCCTTTTTGAGTCAATGCACACAAGGGTCGCTGCCGGATGGCGTCACGCCCAGCTTTTGATGACCGCGCCGCAATACAGCCCGGACAGGGTTTTCATCACTTGAATCACTTCGTGGCTGGCCAACCCGTAGAAAATGTATTTGCCTTCCCGACGGGTGGCGACCAGCCCTTCATCGCGCAGGATGCCCAACTGTTGTGACAGGGTGGGCTGGCGTACGCCGGTCAGGGCTTCCAGCTCGCCGACGTTGCGCTCGCCCTGGGTCAACTGGCACAGGATCAACAAGCGATCTTCGTTGGCCAGGGCCTTGAGCAAGGCACAGGCCTTGGACGCCGATGCACGCAACTGGGCGACCTCGCCCTCACTCAACGTAGATTCCATTTGCCTCGGGTCCTTTAAGTCACTTAAGCTCAAAACATTATGTGTAAATGTAAACTGATTGTAACCACTTTTTTCTTCAGCAGAGACAGCCGCCATGCCAGCGTTGATTCAAGCCTTTCTGGATGACGCATCGTCGACCTACACCTATATCGTCTATGAAGCCGATGGCGGCCCCTGCGCCATCGTCGACTCGGTGCTCAATTACGACCCGGCTTCGGGGCGCACCGATACGGCACAAGCCGACAAGGTGATTGCCTTTGTGCGCGAGCATGGCCTGCACGTGCAGTGGCTGCTGGAAACCCACGCCCATGCCGACCACCTGTCCGCCGCGCCCTACCTGCGCCGCACCTTGGGCGGCAAGATCGCGATAGGCGAGTCGATCAGCAAGGTGCAGGGCGTGTTCAAGAACCTGTTCAACCTCGAGCCGGAATTTCGCGTGGACGGCTCGCAGTTCGATCACCTGTTTGCGCCGGATGAAGTCTTTCATATCGGCAACTTGAAGGCCCAGGCGTTGCACGTGCCTGGACACACCCCCGCCGACATGGCCTATTTGATCGACGGCCGCTTGATCCTGGTGGGCGACACCCTGTTCATGCCCGACGTCGGCACCGCCCGCTGCGACTTCCCCGGCGGCGATGCGCGGCAGTTGTACGCATCGATGCGCAAGCTGTTGGCGTTCCCTTCGGACACCAAGTTGTACGTGTGTCATGACTACCCGCCCGAGGGTCGAGAGGCCAAGTGCCAGACCACCGTGGCGGAACAACGAGCGGGGAACATTCATGTGCATGATGGCGTGGATGAAGCGGCGTTTGTAGCGATGCGCACCACCCGTGATGCCGGATTGGGGATGCCGACGCTGTTGTTACCGGCGATTCAGGTGAATGTGCGGGCGGGCAACATGCCGCCAGCGGAAGAGAATGGCGTGACCTACCTGAAGATCCCCCTAAACCAACTTTGAAACGGAGGGGACCTGCCAGTCATTTAAACGCCCACGATCTCCTGTAGGAGCGAGCTTGCTCGCGAAGAACGTTAACGATAACGCGGGCTGCCTGAAAGCATGTGGCGACTGTGAGTTCTTCGCGAGCAAGCTCGCTCCTACAGAGAATCAGGAACCGAGGCTGATGCCGTTGGCCGGCAACGGCAGCGCGGTTTTGTAGCGCACTTGCTTCAAGGCAAAACTGGAGCGAATGTTCGCCACCCCCGGCACCTTGGTCAAAAAGTCCATCATAAAGCGCTCCAGGGACTGGATCGTGGGCACCAACACGCGGATCAAATAGTCCGGGTCGCCGGCCATCAGGTAGCACTCCATCACCTCAGGCCGATCCGAGATCGCCCCTTCGAATTGCTGCAGCGCCAGCTCGTTCTGTTTTTCCAGGCTCACATGGATGAACACATTGACGTGCAGCCCCAGCAAATCAGCATCCAGCAGCGTGACCTGCTCACGAATCAGCCCCAGTTCTTCCATCGCCTTGACGCGGTTGAAACACGGAGTGGGCGACAGGTTGACCGAGCGGGCCAGGTCGGCATTGGTGATCCGGGCATTCTCCTGCAGGGCGTTGAGAATGCCGATATCGGTACGGTCCAGTTTGCGCATGAGACAAAATCACCTGTTTATTATGTTTATGCAGTTTTTTTATCCGCAAATGGCCGGCGACGCAATGAAACAGAGATAAATATTCTTCTACGCCACGCCTATGATTGTTGTAGGACAAGATTTCTTCTATCCGAAGACTGACTGTCAGCTAGCGCGCCCACTACAAGAAATTCACAAGATAGAGCGTAGAAAGCCATGACCCAGCCGTATGCACCGCTGCGCCTGCACGTTCCCGAACCCTCGGGCCGCCCAGGCTGCAAGACCGACTTCACCTACCTGCGTTTGACCGACGCCGGCCTGGTACGCAAACCCGCCATCGACGTAGAGCCCGCCGACACCGCCGACCTGGCCAAGGGCCTGATCCGTGTGCTCGACGATCAGGGCCAGGCCCTGGGCCCGTGGGCCGAAGGTGTCTCCACCGAGATCATGCGCAAAGGCATGCGCGCCATGCTCAAGACGCGCATTTTCGACAACCGCATGGTGGTCGCCCAGCGTCAGAAAAAAATGTCGTTCTACATGCAAAGCCTTGGCGAAGAAGCCATCGGCAGCGCCCAGGCCCTGGCCTTGAATATCGACGACATGTGCTTCCCCACCTATCGCCAGCAAAGCATCCTGATGGCCCGCGAGGTGCCGCTGGTGGACCTGATCTGCCAACTGCTGTCCAACGAGCGCGACCCGCTCAAGGGCCGCCAATTGCCGATCATGTATTCGGTCAAGGAGGCGGGCTTCTTCACTATTTCCGGCAACCTTGCCACCCAATTCGTGCAGGGCGTGGGTTGGGGCATGGCCTCGGCGATCAAGGGCGATACCAAGATCGCCTCGGCCTGGATCGGCGACGGCGCCACTGCTGAATCGGACTTCCACACCGCCCTCACCTTCGCCCACGTGTACCGCGCGCCAGTGATCCTCAACGTGGTCAACAACCAGTGGGCGATTTCCACCTTCCAGGCCATCGCTGGCGGTGAAGCCACCACCTTCGCCGGACGCGGTGTGGGTTGCGGCATCGCTTCCCTGCGCGTGGACGGCAACGACTTTATCGCCGTGTACGCCGCCTCGGCCTGGGCCGCCGAACGTGCGCGCCGTAACCTGGGGCCCACCCTGATCGAGTGGGTCACCTACCGCGCCGGCCCGCATTCCACCTCCGATGACCCATCCAAGTACCGTCCCGCCGACGACTGGAGCCACTTCCCCCTGGGCGACCCGATTGCCCGCCTCAAGCAGCACCTGATCAAGATTGGCCAGTGGTCCGAAGAGGAACACGCGGCGGTCAGTGCAGAACTTGAAGCCGAAGTGGTCAAGGCGCAGAAAGAAGCCGAACAGTACGGCACCCTCGCCGGCGGCCAGATTCCAAGCGCCGCGACCATGTTCGAGGATGTCTATAAAGAGATGCCGGAGCACTTGAAGCGCCAGCGTCAAGAGCTGGGGGTGTGACATGAACGACCACAACAACAGTATCGAACTGGAAACCGCCATGACCACCACCACCATGACCATGATCCAGGCCCTGCGCTCGGCCATGGATGTGATGCTTGAGCGTGACGACAACGTGGTGGTGTTCGGCCAGGACGTCGGCTACTTCGGCGGCGTGTTCCGTTGCACCGAAGGCTTGCAGACCAAGTACGGCAGCTCGCGGGTGTTTGACGCCCCCATCTCGGAAAGCGGCATCGTCGGCGTGGCCGTGGGCATGGGCGCTTACGGCCTGCGCCCGGTAGCGGAAATCCAGTTCGCCGACTACGTCTACCCCGCCACCGACCAGATCATTTCCGAAGCGGCACGCCTGCGTTATCGCTCGGCCGGCCAGTTCACTGCGCCCTTGACCATGCGCATGCCCTGCGGCGGCGGCATCTATGGCGGCCAGACCCACAGCCAGAGTATCGAAGCGGTGTTCACCCAGGTCTGCGGCCTGCGCACGGTGATGCCGTCCAACCCCTATGACGCCAAGGGCCTGCTGATCGCCTCCATCGAAAACGATGACCCGGTGATCTTCCTCGAACCCAAGCGCCTGTATAACGGCCCTTTCGATGGCCACCACGACCGCCCGGTAACGCCGTGGTCCAAACACCCCCAAGCCCAGGTGCCGGACGGTTACTACACCGTGCCCCTGGACGTGGCGGCCATCGTGCGCCCAGGTTCGGCTGTGACGGTGCTGACCTACGGCACCACCGTGTATGTGTCGCAAGTCGCCGCTGAAGAAACCGGCATCGACGCCGAGGTCATTGACCTGCGCAGCCTGTGGCCGCTGGACCTGGAGACCATCGTCAAGTCGGTGAAAAAGACCGGCCGTTGCGTGGTGGTGCATGAGGCCACGCGCACCTGCGGCTTTGGTGCCGAGTTGGTCTCGCTGGTGCAAGAGCATTGCTTCCACCACCTGGAAGCGCCGATCGAACGCGTCACTGGTTGGGACACTCCCTACCCGCACGCGCAGGAGTGGGCGTATTTCCCAGGGCCGTCCCGAGTGGGCGCGGCGTTGAAACGGGTCATGGAGGTCTGAATGGGCACGCACGTTATCAAGATGCCGGACATTGGCGAAGGCATCGCGGAAGTTGAATTATCGGTATGGCATGTAAAGGTCGGCGACCTGGTGGTTGAAGACCAGGTGCTGGCGGATGTGATGACCGACAAGGCGATGGTGGATATTCCCTCGCCGGTCCACGGCAAGGTGATTTCCCTCGGCGGCGAGCCGGGTGAGGTCATGGCAGTGGGCAGCATTTTGATCAGCATTGAAGTGGAAGGCGCAGGCAATACCAAGGATATGCCGGAGGTTGCCGAGCCGGCGAAGGCCGCGCCACCTGTGGCCGAAGCCAAACCGGTACAGGCGCCGGTAGAAAGCAAGCCCGCTGCAGTAGTGAAAGCGCCGCAAGCGCCCGTGGCCCGTGAAGCCAGCGAACGCCCGTTGGCCTCGCCTGCCGTGCGCAAACACGCGCTGGATGCCGGGATTCAACTGCGCCTGGTCCAGGGCACAGGGCCTGCGGGCCGGATTCTGCATGAAGACCTGGAGGCTTACTTGCGCCAGGGCCCGACAACGGGCGCCAGCGCCGCCAACCCGTATGCCGAGCGCACTGACGAACACCAGATCCCGGTGATCGGCATGCGCCGCAAGATCGCCCAGCGCATGCAGGACGCCACCCGCCGCGCCGCGCATTTCAGCTACGTGGAAGAGATCGACGTCACCGCCCTCGACGAGTTGCGCGTGCACCTCAACGAGAAGCACGGTGCGACACGCGGCAAGCTGACCCTGCTGCCGTTTATCGTGCGAGCCATGGTGGTAGCCTTGCGCGACTTCCCGCAGATCAATGCGCGTTACGACGACGAAGCCCAGGTCATCACTCGCCTTGGTGCCGTGCACGTGGGCGTCGCCACCCAGAGCGACGTGGGCCTGATGGTGCCGGTGGTGCGCCACGCCGAAGCCCGCAGCCTATGGGGCACTGCCGAAGAAATCGCGCGTTTGGCCAACGCCGCACGTACAGGCAAGGCCAGCCGTGAAGAGCTGTCCGGTTCGACCATTACCCTGACCAGCCTTGGCGCCCTGGGCGGCATCGTCAGTACGCCAGTGCTGAACCTGCCGGAAGTGGCCATCGTCGGCGTCAACCGCATCGTTGAGCGGCCGATGGTGATCAAGGGCCAGATTGTGGTGCGCAAGATGATGAACCTCTCCAGCTCTTTCGATCACCGCGTGGTCGATGGCATGGACGCGGCGCAATTCATCCAGGCCATTCGCGGCCTGCTCGAACAACCCGCCAGCCTGTTCCTGGAGTAAGGGCATGACTCAGACATTGCACACCACGCTGCTGATTATCGGCGGCGGCCCCGGCGGTTATGTCGCGGCGATTCGCGCAGGCCAACTGGGCATCCCCACCATTCTGGTGGAAGGCCAAGCACTGGGCGGCACCTGCCTGAACATTGGCTGCATTCCCTCCAAGGCGCTGATCCATGTGGCCGAGCAGTTCCAGCAAACCGTGCACCATAGCCAGGGCTCGCAGTTGGGCATTGAGGTGGATGTACCGACTTTGGACATCCGCAAGAGCGTGGAATGGAAAGACGGCATCGTTGACCGCCTGACCACCGGCGTCGCCGCACTGCTGAAAAAACACAAGGTGCAGGTGATCCATGGCTGGGCCAAAGTCATCGACGGCAAGACCGTCGAGGTGGGCGAGCAACGCATCCAGTGCGAACACCTGCTGTTGGCCACCGGCTCGACAAGCGTCAACCTGCCGATGCTGCCGATTGGCGGGCCGATTATCTCGTCCACCGAAGCCCTGGCACCGACCCATGTACCCAAACGTTTGATCGTGGTGGGCGGTGGTTATATCGGCCTGGAACTGGGGATTGCCTACCGCAAGCTTGGTGCCGACGTCAGTGTGGTCGAGGCCCAGGCGCACATCCTGCCGGCCTACGACGCCGAGCTGACCCTGCCGGTGGCTGAATCCCTGAAGAAACTCGGCGTGAAGCTGTACCTGGAACACAGCGTCACCGGCTTTGCCGACAACAAGCTGCAAGTACGTGCACCCAATGGCGACGCCCTGGCGCTGGACACCGACCAGGTGCTGGTCGCGGTGGGGCGCAAACCCAACACCCAAGGCTGGAACCTCGAAGCGCTGAACCTGGACATGAACGGCGCGGCGATCAAGATCGACAGCCGCTGCCAGACCAGCATGCGCAACGTGTACGCCATTGGCGACCTCAGTGGCGAGCCGATGCTGGCGCACCGGGCCATGGCCCAGGGCGAAATGGTTGCCGAACTGATCAGCGGCAAGGCCCGCGAATTCAACCCGGCGGCAATTCCGGCGGTGTGCTTTACCGACCCGGAACTGGTGGTGGTCGGCAAGACCCCGGACGAGGCCAAGGCTGCTGGCCTGGATTGCATTGTGTCGAGCTTCCCGTTTGCCGCCAATGGCCGGGCCATGACGCTGGAGTCCAAAGCCGGCTTCGTGCGGGTGGTGGCGCGGCGTGACAATCACTTGATTGTTGGCTGGCAAGCGGTGGGGGCTGGGGTTTCGGAACTCTCCACTGCGTTTGGCCTGAGCCTGGAAATGGGCGCGCGCCTGGAGGATGTGGCCGGCACCATCCATGCCCATCCGACCCTGGGTGAAGCGGTGCAGGAAGCGGCGTTGCGGGCGTTGGGGCACGCGTTGCACCTGTAAAAACACAACCCCTGTAGGAGCGAGCTTGCTCGCGAAAATCGCCAACGATAACGCGGGCCACCCAGTTAAACGCGGCGTCCTTGCGTTCTTCGCGAGCAAGCTCGCTCCTACAGGGGATGCGAACAGCCCTGTGAATGCAGTATTGTTCGCCCATCCAGAAAAAAATCCGACTTGACCAGAGATAGAGGGTGTCATGGGTAACGAGAGCATCAATTGGGACAAGCTGGGTTTTGACTACATCAAGACCGACAAGCGGTTTCTCCAGGTCTGGAAGAACGGCGAATGGCAAGCTGGCACCCTGACCGACGACAATGTGCTGCACATCAGCGAGGGCTCCACTGCCCTGCATTATGGCCAGCAATGCTTCGAGGGTCTGAAGGCCTACCGTTGCAAGGACGGTTCGATCAACCTGTTCCGCCCGGACCAGAACGCCGCCCGCATGCAGCGCAGCTGTGGCCGCCTGCTGATGCCACAAGTGCCGACCGACGCGTTCATCGACGCCTGCAAACAAGTGGTCAAGGCCAACGAGCGCTTCATCCCGCCGTACGGCAGTGGCGGCGCGCTGTACCTGCGCCCGTTCGTGATCGGCACCGGTGACAACATCGGCGTGCGTACCGCGCCGGAATTCATCTTCTCGGTGTTCTGCATCCCGGTCGGTGCCTACTTCAAGGGCGGCCTGGTGCCGCACAACTTCCAGATCTCCGGCTACGACCGCGCCGCGCCGCAAGGCACCGGTGCCGCCAAGGTCGGTGGCAACTACGCCGCCAGCCTGATGCCGGGTTCGGAAGCGAAGAAATCCGGCTTCGCCGACGCGATCTACCTGGACCCGATGACCCATTCGAAAATCGAAGAAGTCGGCTCGGCCAACTTCTTCGGGATCACCCACGACAACCAGTTCATCACGCCGAAGTCGCCTTCGGTATTGCCAGGCATCACCCGCCTGTCGCTGATCGAACTGGCCCAGACCCGCCTGGGCCTGGAAGTGGTAGAAGGCGAAGTGTTCATCGACAAGCTGGACCAATTCAAGGAAGCCGGCGCCTGCGGTACCGCTGCGGTGATCTCGCCTATTGGCGGCATCCAGTACAACGGCAAGCTGCACGTGTTCCACAGCGAGACCGAAGTCGGCCCGATCACCCAGAAGCTCTACAAAGAGCTGACCGGTGTGCAGACCGGTGACGTGGAAGCGCCAGCGGGTTGGATCGTCAAGGTCTGACAGCCACAAAAGCCAGCGACACCACAAAACCCTGTGGGAGCTGGCTGGTTGATCGTTCCCATGCTCCGCTTGATCGTTCCCACGCTCCGCGTGGGAATGCAATGCATCCCCTGACGCTCCGCGTCACCTGTTGTCCGGCGGGACGCGGAGCATCCCAGGCGGCATTCCCACGCAGAGCGTGGGAACGATCAAAGGCCTATCGCTATCGCAGGCAAGCCAGCTCCCACACTGGTTTCTGCACCTTCATGAGCGTGGCGTAATATTCTCGGCAATCTTCTTGCCCATACTGATCCTCGGCTCCACCCCATACCCCAACGCCTCATAAAACCCCACCACCACGTCATTGCCGCCGGTGATCTGCAGGTTGATTTTCATGCAACCCAGCGCAGTCAACGCCTGTTCGGCATAGCGCACCAGCGACGACCCCAGGCCATGGCGCCGATAGTCGGTATGCACCGCCACCGAATACAACCAGCCACGATGCCCGTCATAGCCGGCAAGGATGGTACCGATCACGGCTTTGTTGTCGGTGGCAACGAAGAACAACCAGTCATTGACCGCCAGTTTCTTATCAATCGCCAGGCTCGGCAGGTTATGCGCGGTGTCATAGCCAAACGCCTGCTGCCATAACTCAATCACCTGGGCACGGTGTTGACGGTCGCGATACGGCCCGATGGGGTGGCGGGACAACAGCGCCTTTTCCATCACCAACGTGCGCTCGTTGCCGTGGTACACGTCACGCACGTTGTGAAAACCCAGCTTGGCGTAGAAGGCTTGCGCCGTCAGCGAGGACGGCACGCTCAGCACCGTCACGCCGGCTTCACGGGCGCGCAGCTCGATCTCGATCATCAACAATCGGCCAATGCCCTGCCCTTGCAGCGCCGGGTTGACGAACACCGAGCGCACCACGTTGCCGTCCAGTGCGGCCGTAGCAACGATCAGTTGATCCTGAGTCGCCACCAACACCACACGCCGCTGGAGTAACGCCATTACCGCGTCGGGGGTGAAGTTGCTGGCAACCCGCGCAATCACATCTGCTGGGTAATCACGTGCGTTGCTGCTGTGCAGCGCAGCCAGGATGACCTGGCTGATGCCCTCGGCATCTGAAGGTTGGGCAAGGCGAACAGCGGTAGACATGGTTCCTCCTGGCTGACACAACGATAACAATCACCACAATATCAATGTGGGAGCTGGCTTGCCTGCTCCCACAGGTTGATCGTATTTCAATCTGACAGCCGATTCGGCTGCGCCACCCCCGTTTTCAGCTTTCTTGGCTGAGCCACCCCGCTGTTTCAGCCGGGATCCTTTCCCCGCAACGCACACAATAGCGGCACAAGATCCCCAACGGACCCGTGCCCCCATGCAAACCACCAACACCGTCCTGATGATCCGCCCGGCGCGCTTTGCCTTCAACCCGGATACCGCGATCAACAACCGTTTCCAACGCCCGCCGCTGGACCCGCTCAGTGCACAGCACAAAGCGCTGGAGGAGTTCGACGGTTATGTCGACACCCTGCGCCAGCATGGCGTGGAGGTGCTGGTGGTGCAGGACACGCCGGCGCCTCATACGCCCGACTCGATCTTCCCCAACAACTGGTGGAGCAGCCATGCCGACGGCAGCCTGGTGCTCTACCCCATGGAAGGCCAGAACCGCCGACTGGAGCGCAACAAGGGCGTGCTGCAAGTACTGGAGCAACGCTTTGCGATCAACACCACCATCGACCTCAGCCACCTGGAACAACAGAACATCTTTCTGGAAGGCACCGGCAGCATGGTGCTCGACCGCCAGCACCGCATCAGCTACGCCTGCCATTCGGGGCGCACCCACCACGCGGCCCTACGCCAGTTTGCCGAACGCCTCGACTACCAACTCTGCGTGTTCCACGCCCTGGACCGTCACCAGGCCCCCATCTACCACAGCAACGTGATGATGAGCGTTGGCCGCGACCTCGCGGTGGTGTGCCTGCAGGCCCTGCCCGATGACAGCGAGCGCCTGGCCCTGGAACGCTCCCTGCGTGACACCGGCAAGGACATCCTCAGCCTGGACATCGACCAGTTGGAAGCCTTCGCCGGCAACATGCTGGAAGTCCACGACCGGGACGGCCAGCCGTTGCTGGTGATGTCCGCCAGTGCCTGGGGCGCCCTGCATCCGGCGCAGCGTCAGCATGTGGAGCGCCATACGCGGCCGGTGGTGGTGAATATCGACAACATCGAACGCATCGGCGGCGGTAGTGCCCGTTGCATGCTGGCCGAAGTGCATCTGCCGGCCCGCCACTCATTTCAATAAGGAGTCTTGCCATGACCCGTTATATCGACGTCAACGACCTCAGCTACCTGGTTTCGCAAAAAGGCCTGCAAACCTGCATCACCGAAATGGCCGACTACATTCGCGCCGACTACCTGCGCTGGCAGGATTTTGAGAAATGCGCGCGCCTGGCCAACCATTCACCGGATGGCGTGATCGAGCTGATGCCGGTGTCCGATGCTTCGCTGTACGCCTTCAAGTACGTCAACGGCCACCCGAAAAACACCCTGGCCGGCATGCTCACCGTGATGGCGTTCGGTGCCTTGGGCGACGTCGACACCGGCAAACCGGTGCTGCTGGCGGAAATGACCCTGACCACTGCGATCCGCACCGCTGCCACCTCGGCCCTGGTCGCCCGCTACCTGGCCCGCGCCAACAGCCGCAGCATGGCGCTGATCGGCAACGGCTGCCAAAGCGAATTCCAGGCACTGGCCTTCCACGCCATGCTGGGCATTACTGAAATCCGCCTGTTCGACATCGACCCCCAGGCCACCGCCAAGCTCGCCGCCAACCTCAAGGCGTTTCCGGCGATCAAGGTGATCCTGGCCGCCAGCGTCGCCGAGGCAGTCAAAGGCGCGGACATCGTCACCACCGTGACCGCGGACAAGGCCTACGCCACCATCCTGACTGACGAGATGATCGAGCCAGGCATGCACCTCAATGCCGTGGGCGGTGACTGCCCGGGCAAGACCGAGCTGGACCGCCGCATCGTCGAGCGCGCCAGGGTGATCGTCGAGTACGAACCGCAAAGCCGCATCGAAGGTGAAATCCAGCATACGCCGGAAGATTCGCCGGTCACCGAGCTGTGGCAAGTGATCAACGGCCAACAGCCGGGCCGCGAGAATGAACGCCAGATCACCCTGTTCGACTCGGTGGGTTTTGCTATCGAAGACTACTCGGCCCTGCGCTATGTACTGGACGTGGCCAAGGCCCTGGATGTGGGCAGCGAGCTGGAGCTGGTGCCAGACCTGGCCGACCCGAAAGACCTGTTTGCACGCCTGGCCCAGCAACCTGTGGTACAGCATAAAAAGCGCGCCTGAAACCGCTCTGGCTTGCCACTTTGCGCCCAGGGCAGGCCAGATTCGGGTGGGTTGAAAGCCGATTTTGCCGGTGTCACAGCCGATTCCGCTGCATTGCCTGTTTTAACAGCGCAATTTGCGCTTTGCGCAGGGGGTAAACGACACAAAAAACGCACCATCATGAAGCATTCTCTGCTCCCAGTTATTCACTGCCCCTGACATCAATTACAAAATATAGGGACCGACACATGACTCCTCTGCGATCACTCTTCGCTGCGTTGCTGTTGCCACTGTGCGCCACTGCTGCCCACGCCCAGGACTGGAAAGAAATCCGGTTTGGCGTGTTCCCCGAATACCCGCCCTTCGAATCCGTCGCCGCCGACGGCAGCTTGCAAGGTTTCGATATCGAACTGGGCAACGCCATCTGCGCCAAGCTCGAAGTGAAATGCACTTGGGTGCACAACGAATTCGACGGCATGATCCCGGCCCTGCGTGCGCGCAAGTTCGACGCGATCATGTCCTCCATGGCCGTGACCCCGGCCCGCGAGAAAGTCATCGACTTCACCGACCGCCTGTTCCTCAGCCCCACCTCGGTGATCACCCGAAAAAACGCCACCTTCGGTGATACCCCCGAGTCGCTGAACGGCAAGCAGGTTGGCGTGCTGCAAGGCTCGTTGCAGGAAGCCTATGCCCGCGCGCACCTGGCCAAGCTCGGTGCACAGATCAAGGCGTACCAGTCCCAGGAACAGAACTACGCCGACCTGCAAAACGGCCGCCTCGACGCCACCCTGACGGACAAGCTCGAAGCCCAGCTCAACTTCCTGTCCAAGCCCGAAGGCGCCGACTTCAAGACCGGCCCGGCCTTCAAGGACCCGACCCTGCCTCTGGACATCGCCATGGGCCTGCGCAAGAACGACCAGGCGTTGCGTGAGCTGATCAACAAGGGCATCGCCGCCGTCCAGGCCGATGGCACCTACGCCCAGATCCAGAAGAAATATTTTGGCGATCAGGACATCTACAACGAGTAACCGGCAACCCGTGCCCCTGTGGGAGCGGGCTTGTTGTGGCGAGGGAGCTTGCTCCCGCTGGGGTGCGAAGCGCCCCCAAAAAGCCGGCTCCAGCTGCGCTGTCGAACGGGAGCAAGCTCCCTCGCCACAACAAGCCAGCTCCCACAGTAAATCCGTGCACTCCTTCGAGATCTTCCCCATGAACGACCTCCTCAACCTGCAAGGCTACGGCCCCATGCTGGCCCAGGGTGCCTGGATGACGCTCAAGCTGGCGTTCCTCGCCCTGGCCCTGAGCCTTACCCTTGGCCTGGTCGCCGCGGGCGCCAAACTCTCCAGCGCCAAATGGCTGCGCGTGCCGGCCACGCTCTACACCACGTTGATCCGCAGCGTGCCGGACTTGGTGCTGATCCTGCTGATCTTCTACAGCCTGCAACTATGGCTCAACGACCTGACCGAAGCGTTCGGCTGGGACTACGTTGAAATCGACCCGTTTACCGCCGGGGTGATCACCCTGGGGTTTATCTACGGCGCGTATTTCACCGAGAACTTCCGGGGTGCGATCCTCAGCGTGCCGGCCGGCCAACTGGAAGCCGCCACCGCCTACGGCCTGAGCCGCTGGCAGCGCTTTCACCTGGTGCTGTTCCCGCAACTGATGCGCTTTGCCCTGCCGGGCCTGGGCAATAACTGGCTGGTGCTGCTCAAGTCCACGGCGCTGGTGTCGATCATCGGCCTGTCAGACCTGGTCAAGGCCGCGCAGAACGCCGGCAAGTCCACGAGTGAGCCGCTGTACTTCCTGATCCTCGCGGGCCTGGTGTACCTGGTGATTACCACCCTCTCCAACCGCATCTTCAAGCGCCTGGAACGGCGCTATAACCTGGGCATCAAGGGGATGGCGCGATGATCGAATTGTTCCAGCAATACGGCCTGGCCTACCTGTTCAGCGATGGCAGCGGCCTGTCCGGTGTCGCCATGACCTTGTGGCTGTTCATTATTTCGGTAGTGCTGGGCTTTGGCCTGTCGATCCCCCTGGCGCTGGCACGCGTGTCAGAGCATTTCTGGCTGCGCTGGCCGGTGGAGGTCTACACCTACCTGTTCCGCGGCACGCCGCTGTATATCCAACTGTTGATTTGCTACACCGGGCTGTACAGCCTGGAAGTGGTGCAGGACAACGCCCTGCTCAACCAGTTTTTCCGCAATGCGCTGAACTGCACGCTGTTGGCGTTTGTGCTCAACACCTGCGCCTACACCGTGGAAATCTTCGCCGGGGCAATTCGCAACATTCCCCATGGCGAGATCGAAGCGGCACGCGCCTATGGCCTGCACGGCTGGCGGCTGAACCTGTTTGTGATCGTGCCCGCCGCATTGCGTCGCGCCCTGCCGGCCTACAGCAATGAAATGATCCTGATGCTGCACGCCACGTCGCTGGCGTTCACCGCCACCGTCGCCGACATCCTCAAGGTCGCCCGCGATGCGAATGCCGAGACGTTCCTGACCTTCCAGGCCTTCGGCATCGCCGCCCTGCTCTACATGCTGCTGTCCTTTGCACTGGTGGGCCTGTTCAGGCTGGCCGAACGTCGCTGGATGCGCTTTCTTGTTCCTACCCGAGGCTAACCCATGAATCAGTCCGCGCAGGCCCTGGCCGCTTATCCAATGGATGTACCCGTCGGCAACACCGCCACGGCGGCCATCAAGCTGCAAGTCGAAGGTATCCATAAACGCTACGGCGAACACGAAGTGCTCAAGGGCGTGTCCCTCAACGCACGCCAGGGCGATGTGATCAGCTTGATCGGCGCCAGCGGTTCGGGCAAAAGCACGATGCTGCGGTGCATCAACTTTCTGGAACAGCCTGACGCCGGGGTGATCACCCTGGACGGCATCAGCATCGAAATGCAACCAGGCCGCGCCGGCACCCGCGCGCCGCACCAGGCGCAACTGCAAAACCTGCGCACGCGCCTGGCCATGGTGTTCCAGCACTTCAACCTGTGGAGCCACATGACCGTGCTGGAAAACATCACCATGGCCCCGCGCCGGGTGCTGAACGTGAGCGCCGCCGAAGCCGAGAAACGTGCGCGGCTGTACCTGGACAAGGTCGGCCTGCCGAGCCGCGTGGCGGACCAATACCCGGCGTTCCTGTCCGGTGGCCAGCAGCAGCGGGTGGCGATTGCGCGAGCGCTGGCGATGGAGCCGGAGATCATCCTGTTTGATGAACCCACCTCGGCCCTGGACCCGGAGCTTGTAGGAGAAGTGCTTAAAGTCATACAGACGTTGGCCGAGGAAGGTCGTACCATGCTGATGGTCACCCACGAAATGGGCTTTGCCCGCCAGGTGTCCAGCCAAGTACTGTTCCTGCATCAGGGCCGAGTCGAGGAACACGGCGGCGCCGAGATCCTCGACCATCCCACCAGCGAACGCTTGCAGCAATTTCTTTCCAACCGTTTGAAGTGAACTCATGGATACCAAGGCCCACGGACCCCATTCTTCCCCTACGCTGGATCGCATCGACGAAGCGATCATCGACGTACTCAGGCATCAGGGGCGTATCACCTACGAAAAGCTCTCGTCACTGGTGCACCTCACCCCCAGGCCCTGCCTGGAACGGGTGCGCAAGCTGGAACGACGCGGGGTGATCCGTGGGTATGGGGCGATCATCGATGTGCAGATGGTCTCACCGGGGCTGTCGCTGCTGGTGCTGGTGGCCCTGTCCAACCAAAGCGGGCGCTCGGCGCAAAAGGCCTTCGAAGCCTGCGTGAAAGCCTGCCCGCAGGTATTCGAATGCCAGTTGATCAGCGGGCCGTTCGACTACAGCCTGCGCATGCGCTGCCGGGATATGGAGCATTACCGGGTGCTGACCGAGACCTGGTTGAACAATGATGAGTTGCACATTGATAAGCTGGTGGCGCATCCGGAGTTGGCGGTGGTCAAGAACACCGCGACCGAACTGGCCTGAACCAGCTAGCTCGTTCCCACGCTCTGCGTGGGAATGCATCCAATGACGCTCCGCGTCACAACTTCAAGAGCAGACGCGGAGCGTCCAGGGTGGCATTCCACGCAGAGCGTGGGAACGATCAATCAGTCACCCCACATCTGACGGGTCGACCGCTATCGCAGGCAAGCCAGCTCCCACATTGACCGGGTTTGCAATTCTTTTGCCTGGCTTGGCACCCACCAGCTTCGCCTGCCCATCCTTCTGCTTGCCCGTACGCGCCTCGCTGATCAGCCCCGGGATCAACTTGCCCTCCGGCAAATTCTTCCAGAAGCGGCTGGGCAAATGCCCTTCCATCACCTTGGGATTCAGCCGCGCCGGGTTGAAGATGTGGCTGTAGTAGGTCAACCACATCGCACTGTGGGGATCTTCAACATTCTGCGCCAGTTGCTGCCAGGCCTCGGGGCACTGGCGCTGATGAATCAATTGCTCGCCGTCGTAATACACCCCGTCCAGGGGCGTGGCGATCATCCAGCGATGGCGGCCCATGCGCCCGATAAAATGCTCGCTGGCGCTCTTGAGAATGTCATGGGCCGGCTCATGCCAGGCCACGTACTCCGGCAGTTCCGGCCCGGCCCCGTCCGGCAGCGCGATGAAGCGCACAAACGCATGCAAGTGGTGGGCTTCCCGGCTGACTTGCTTGATGCGCCGCTGCAATTCGCTGCCCAGCTTGTCACCCGCGAGCATGGCCGTGCGATCACCATGGCTGACCCGCCACAGCACTTCATACAACAGGCTCCAGCGCTGATCACCGTGATAACAGGCAGCGGACTCCAACAATTGCAACAACGCCTTGGGTATGCGCGCCTGAAACGGCCCCATCCCTGGTGGGATCAGTTCATCGGTAGCGAACAGGTCCGCCGCCTGCACCTCGCCCCAACTGACCTGGCTGGGGTCGACCTGATGGCTGAGCAACCAGCGGGCCTGTTCGCGCCAGGTGCTGAACAGGTTGTCGCACTCCAGGCTGATCATCCCCACAGCCCCATCTGTTGCGGCTGCGGACGGTCACGCAATTGTTCGCGCAACAACACACTGGTGCTGTCGGCCTGCTGCGGGTGGTAGTCGCTGGTGATGAAAAACGGCTTGGCCTTGGCCAGCACGCAGCGCATGCGCGCCAGGTCTTCGAAGCGGATCTTGCGTTCACGGCGCAGGTCGACCAGGCGCTGGGTGGTGCGCAGGCCGATGCCGGGGATACGTGCGATCAGGGTCGGCTCGGCGCGGTTCAGGTCCAGGGGGAACACCTCGCGATGCTCCAGGGCCCAGGCCAGCTTGGGGTCGATATCCAGTGCCAGGTCACCGGGGCCGGCGAACAGCTCATTGGCGCTGAAACCGTAGCTGCGCAGCAGGAAATCAGCCTGGTACAAGCGGTGCTCGCGCATCAAGGGCGGCGCGGCCAGGGGTACGCTTTTCGGGCTGTTGGGGATGGGGCTGAACGCCGAGTAATACACGCGGCGCAGCTTGAAATTACCGTACAACGCCTCGGCACCGTGCAGGATGGTGCTGTCGTCGGTGTCGTCGGCACCGACGATCATCTGCGTGCTCTGCCCGGCCGGAGCGAAACGTGGCGCGCGGGGTTCGTTGAGCACCGTCTGTTCGCCGGTGTAGATGGTCTGCATGGCCTGCTTGATCGAGCCGATCTGCTTCTCGGGCGCCAGGGTTTGCAGGCTGGCGTCGGTGGGCAGTTCGATATTTACGCTGAGGCGATCGGCATAACGGCCAGCCTCGGCGATCAGGGCCGGGTCGGCATCGGGGATGGTCTTGAGGTGGATATAACCGCGAAAGTCATGCTCTTCGCGCAGCAGTTTGGCGACCCGCACCAGTTGCTCCATGGTGTAGTCCGACGAACGGATGATGCCGGAACTGAGGAACAGCCCACTGACGCAATTGCGCTTGTAGAAATCCAGGGTCAGGGTGACCACCTCCTCCGGGCTGAAGCGCGCACGGGGCACGTCGCTGGAGCGGCGGTTGACGCAGTATTGGCAGTCGTAGAGGCAGAAGTTGGTGAGCAACACCTTGAGCAACGACACGCAACGGCCATCGGGCGTGTAGCTGTGGCAGATGCCCATGCCATTGGTGGAACCCAGCCCCGCCTTGCCCTCGGAACTGCGCTTGGGCGCGCCACTGCTGGCGCAGGACGCGTCGTACTTGGCGGCGTCGGCGAGGATGCTGAGTTTTTCGATCAACTGCATGGAGGGCTACCGATACTGGTTTTTTGTACAGTACCAATAGCCACACTTTGTCACAAGTGCCGTCTGTAGGAGCGAGCTCTTGTGGCG
>NZ_WJZD01000047.1:0-38882 GCF_021609665.1 Pseudomonas sp. PA-1-3F
GTGGAGGCGGGCGCCCATGGGGCAGGGGCTTATCAGATTGATGGGCAGATGGTGGATGCGCCGGTGTTGCTGCGCGCGCAACGGCTGCTCACTGCCAGCTCTGACTGACGGAACCTGGAGCCAAATGTGGGAGCTGGCTTGCCTGCGATAGCGGCAGAACAGTCAATGTCTGTGTTGCCTGACACACCGCTATCGCAGGCAAGCCAGCTCCCACACTGGACGCGTTCGGCCAGGCCGAACGCAGGTATCTAAAATTCGAAATTCACGACACGCGTAACATCAGGCACCTTGCCTTAAACACAACAATAAGAAGGTGATTCCCATGCTCAAGCTTTCCCGGGCGCTGCTGTGCGCCGCCACCTTGTTTACCGCTGGCCTGGCCCAGGCGGCAGACCCGATTGTGATCAAGTTCGCCCACGTGGTGGCCGAAAACACCCCCAAAGGCCAGGGCGCGCTGATGTTCAAAAAACTTGCTGAAGAGCGCCTGCCCGGCAAGGTCAAGGTCGAGGTGTACCCGAACTCGTCGCTGTTTGGCGATGGCAAGGAAATGGAAGCATTGCTGCTGGGTGATGTGCAGATGCTGGCGCCGTCCCTGGCCAAATTCGAGCACTACACCAAGCAAGTGCAGATCTACGACTTGCCGTTCCTGTTCAACGACCTGGCCGCCGTCGACCGTTTCCAGGCGGCCCAGGGCAAGCAACTGCTGACCTCGATGCAGGATAAAAACATCCTCGGCCTGGCCTATTGGCACAACGGCCTCAAACAACTCTCTGCCAACAAGGCCCTGCATGAACCCAAGGACGCCCGTGGTCTGAAGTTCCGCGTGCAAGCTTCCAGTGTGCTCGAAGAACAGTTCAAGGCGATCCGCGCCAACCCGCGCAAAATGAGCTTTGCCGAGGTTTACCAGGGCCTGCAGACCGGTACCGTGAATGGCACCGAGAACACTTGGTCGAACTATGAAAGCCAGAAGGTCAATGAAGTGCAGAAGTACTTCACCGAGTCCAACCATGGCCTGATCGACTACATGGTGATCACCAACGCGAAGTTCTGGAATGGCCTGGCGCCGGATGTGCGCAGCACCCTGGAACAGATCATGGCCGAGGTCACCGTGGAGGTGAACAAGCAGGCCGAAGCGCTGAACCAGTCGGCCAAGCAGAAGATCATCGACGCCAAGACCAGCGAAATCATCGAACTGACCCCCGAGCAACGTGCGCTGTGGCGCGAAGCCATGCGCCCGGTGTGGCAGAAGTTCGAAAGCGAGATTGGGGCCGGCCTGATCAAGGCGGCGGACCAGTCCAACCAGTAATTCCCTGCGGGAGCGGGCTTGCCCGCGACTGATCGTTCCCACGCTCCGCGTGGTAATGCATCCCGTGACGCTCCGCGTCGCCTTACGCACGGCGTGATACAGGACGTGGAACGTCCGGGGCGGCATTACCACGCGGAGTGTGGGAACGATCTAGCAGGTTGACCTGGCTTTTTACCTATCTCTGCCTCGCGAGGTTTTGCCATGCAAACGCTAAGGCGCGTCTGGGAGCACCTGGAGGAAGGCTTTATTGCTTTCCTGCTGGCCGCCATGACCCTGGTGACGTTCGTCTACGTCATGCTCAACAACGTCTACACCCTGTTCTTTACCCTGGCCGACAAATGGGCCTGGAGCAGCCCCTTCTTCAATGCCCTGGGCGACGGCAGCATGACGTGGGCCCAAGAGATGACCTGGAGTGTGGCGCTGACCAAGGCCATGTTCGGCTGGTTGATTTTCTTCGGCATTTCCTACGGCGTGCGCACTGCTGGCCACCTGGGTGTGGACGCGCTGGTGCGGCTGACCCGGCGCCCGGTGCAGCGTCTGCTCGGCATGCTCGCCTGCCTGTGCTGCCTGGCCTATGCCGGGCTGTTCATGGTGGCCAGCTACAAGTGGGTAAGTGCGGTGATGACCGCGCATATCGGCGCCGAAGACCTCGACCAGTTCGGCATCGATGTCGGCGACATCGTGGTGATCGTGCCCATTGGCTTTGCGTTGGTATTGATCCGCTACCTGGAAATTTTCTACCGCATCTTTACCCACCGCCAGGTCGGGTTGGGGTTGGCCGATGAGGCCGGTGAGGCCAGCAAGTTGGCCGGCAGTCATGAGGAGCGTCACTGATGGCCGTGCTCTGTCTGTTTTTGCTGTTGTTCGTGTTCATGTTCCTGGGCGTGCCGATTGCGATTGCCCTGGGGCTGTCCGGTGCGGTGTCGATCCTGATGTTCAGCCAGGACTCGGTGAGTTCCCTGGCGATCAAGCTGTTTGAAACCAGCGATGCCTACACCTTCCTGGCGATTCCGTTTTTCCTGTTGTCCGGTGCCTTCATGACCACCGGCGGCGTGGCCCAGCGGCTGATCGACTTTGCCAACGCCTGTGTCGGGCATATCCGCGGTGGCCTGGCGATTGCGGCGGTGCTGGCGTGCATGCTGTTTGCAGCGCTGTCCGGGTCGTCACCGGCCACGGTGGCAGCGGTGGGTTCGATTGCCGTGGCGGGCATGGTGCGCTCCGGTTATCCGAAGGAATTTGGTGCGGGCATCATCTGCAATGCCGGGACCTTGGGCATTCTGATCCCGCCGTCGATCGTGATGGTGGTGTATTCGGCGGCGACCGAAACCTCGGTGGGCAAGTTGTTCATGGCCGGGGTGATTCCGGGCTTGCTGCTGGGCCTGATGTTGATGGTCGCGATCTACATCGTCGCCCGCATCAAGAAGCTACCGGCCCAACCCCGGGCAACATTCCGTGAGTGGCTGAGCTGTGCACGCCGAGCGTTCTGGGGCCTGTTGCTACTGGTGATCATCCTCGGCGGCATTTACAGCGGCATGTTCACCCCGACCGAAGCGGCAGCAGTGGCGGCGGTGTATTCAGCATTTGTCGCGCTGTTCGTGTACAAGGACATGAAGCTGCGCGACTGCCCCAAGGTGCTGCTGGAGTCGGGGCGCTTGTCGATCATGCTGATGTTCATCATCGCCAACGCCATGCTGTTTGCCCACGTGCTGACCACCGAACAGATCCCCCAGCAAATCACCGCGTGGGTGATCTCCGAAGGGCTGACGCCGATTGGCTTTTTGATCATGGTCAACGTGGTGCTGCTGATTGCCGGCAGCTTTATGGAGCCTTCGGCCATTGTGCTGATCCTGGCGCCGATCTTTTTTCCGATTGCGATGAAGCTGGGCATTGACCCGATTCACCTGGGGATTGTGATGGTGGTGAACATGGAAATCGGCCTGGTGCACCCGCCGGTGGGGCTGAACCTGTTCGTGACTTCGGCGGTGACCGGGCTGACATTGGGGCAGACTATTCGCGCGGCGATGCCGTGGCTGATGATTTTGCTGGTGTTCCTGATCATGGTGACTTACTTGCCGTTCATTTCCCTGGCGCTGCCGCAGTGGCTCGGAATGTAGGGTGGGAGGGGGCTTGCCCCGATGGCGGTGGGTCAGACACTCCCTCATCGGGGCATAGCTATCTACACAACTCAGGGACGACGCAGGCCCTGTGGCGAGGGAGCTTGCTCCCATGACTACCCGACGGCGGACGCTGATCTAACTGACGCGCCGCGATCCAAATGTGGGAGCTGGCTTGCCTGCGATGGCGGCCTTATTGGTCCATCGCACTCAAGATCGCGTGCGCTACTTTCACCCGTTCGGCATTCGGGTAGTTCCGGTTCGCCAGAATCACCACCCCCATGTCCTTGCTTGGCACGTACGCCACGTACGCACCAAAGCCGCCAGTGGACCCGGTTTTGTTGTACAGCACGTTGGCCGGCTCGGCCTGGGCGGGTGTCAACCAGGTGACCTTGTGCGGCTCCATCGCCATCGGTGTGGAGTTGCCGTCCAGCAACGCTTGCAGGCTGATGGGGTAGGGGTAGCGTTCCCAGCCCAGGCCCTGGGTCATGCCGTTGACGGTGTAGTAGCCGGCGTGAGTGGTGGCAATGGCCTGTTGCACCGGTTGTTCCAGGGTTTGCGGGTGCATGTTCGCGATCACGTAGCGGGCCAGGTCTTGGCTGCTGCTCTTGATGCCGTAGGCTTCGAAGTCCAGGGCGCCGGGGTTGACGCGTACCGGTTTCTGCTGGCTGTCATAGCCCTGGGCGTATTGGCCGGCCTTGTCGGCGGGGACGCGAGTATAGGTATTGGTCAAGCCCAGCTTGGGCAGCAGGGTTTTTTCCATGGCGACGGTGAACGGCTGGCCCAGGCTTTTTGCGGTCACGTAACCGAACAGGCCAATGCTGGGGTTGGAGTAAAGGCGTTGTTCTCCCGGCGTATAAGTGGGTTTCCAATGCTGGAAATAATCCATCATGGTGGTTGCACTGTCGGCGGCATCCGGGAACTGCAGCGGCAGGCCGCCGGGGGTATAGGTGGCCAGTTGCAACAGGCTGATGCGATCGAACGCGCTGCCAGCCAGGACGGGCAGATGTTGGCTGGTCCTGTCCGACAGCTTGAGCTTGCCGACGACCTGGGCATACCCGCCGAGGGTGGCGTTGAAGGTTTTGCTCACTGAGCCGATTTCGAACAGGGTGTTTTCGGTGACGGGTGCCTGGGTGTCTTTGGCGGCGACGCCGTAGTTAAAGTATTGCACCTTGCCGTGTTGGACGACCGCGACCGTCAGGCCCGGGATGCCTTGCTGTTTCATCAGAGGGGTGACGTGGCTGTCCACGACCTGGCGCATATCGGTGGCGGCCATGCAGCTGCCGGCGCCGAGCAACAAAGCTGAAACCGCATATTTTTTCAGGGTGTGTTTCATGGTTCGCTTCCATGTAAATAAGGCAATGACGATCGGAGCCTGCGCAGGCGTGGCAAATGTAGGTGGATTTCCGGGTGTCGGCAAACGATGATATCTCGCACCTGCCATTAGAAAAGTTTGGGTCAAGCCATGTTGCGTTCCCACCTGCCGCTCAATGCGTTGCGCGCTTTCGAAGCGTCGGCGCGCCATTTGAGCTTTACCCGTGCGGCCATTGAGCTGTGCGTGACCCAGGCGGCGGTCAGTCATCAGGTCAAAAGTCTCGAAGCGCAACTCAACGTCACGCTGTTCAAGCGCCTGCCACGGGGCTTGATGCTCACCAGCGAAGGCGAATCCCTGCTGCCCGTGCTGCGTGACGCCTTCGACCGAATTGCCCTGACCTTGGATCAGTTTGAAGGCGGGCATTACCGTGAAGTCCTGACGGTGGGGGCGGTCGGTACCTTTGCGGTGGGCTGGTTGTTGCCACGCCTGGCGGATTTTCACAGCCGCTACCCGTTGATCGACTTGCGCTTGTCCACCCACAACAACCGCGTGGATGTCGCTGCCGAGGGCCTGGATTATGCCATCCGCTTTGGCGCCGGCGCGTGGCACGGCACCGACGCCTGCCCCTTGCTTGAGGCACCGCTGACGGTGTTGTGCGTGCCGCAGATTGCCGAACAACTGCACAGCCCGGCTGACGTGCTGAAGCACACCTTGCTGCGTTCCTACCGTGCCGATGAGTGGAACCTGTGGTTCCAGGCCGCTGGTTTGCCCAGCGATACACGGATGCCGCGCAGCGTGGTGTTCGACTCTTCGCTGGCGATGATGGAGGCCGCGCTGCAAGGGACTGGCGTAGCACTGGCGCCAGCCCTGATGTTTTCACGGCAATTGGAGAACGATGTGATCCGCCAGCCGTTCGAGGTGGGGATCACCACCGGCAGCTATTGGTTGACGCGCTTGCAGTCGCGGGCTGAGACACCCGCGATGTTGGCGTTCAAAGTGTGGTTGCAGGCGAGTGTTGCCTGAGGTGACGCTGATCAGTCTAGCGAACGCAATGCCCACAGCAACGAAGATCAAAGGTGGGAGCTGGCTTGCCTGCGATAGCGGTCGTGCAGTAACAGGTGCAGCGACTGACATACCGCATTCGCGGGCAAGCCCGCTCCCACAGTCAGCGCTTGGCTAGGCGAGGTATTGGCGGAACCATCCCAGGGTGCGTTCCCAGGCAAGGTTCGCCGCTGCTTCGTCATAGCGCGGTGTCGAATCATTATGGAAACCGTGATTGGCGCCCTTGTAGATAAACGCCTCATACCTCGTCCCCGCGGCCTTCAATGCCTGCTCATACGCCGGCCAGCCTTCATTGATGCGTGTATCCAGCTCACCGAAATGCAACATGATCGGCGCCTTGATGCGCGGCACGTCCTTGGCATCGGGTTGGCGCCCGTAGAACGACACTGCCGCGCCCAGTTCCGGGTAGGCCACCGCCGCTGCATTGGTCACGCCACCGCCGTAACAGAACCCGGTGATGCCGACTTTGCCCGTGCTGCTGTCGTGCTGCATCAGCCACTCGATGGCGGCGAAGAAGTCGTTCATCAGTTTGGTCGGGTCGACGGTCTGCTGCAGGGCGACGCCTTTTTCATCATTGCCAGGGTAGCCGCCCACCGAGGTCAGGCCGTCCGGGGCCAGGGCGATAAAGCCGGCCTTGGCCAGGCGTCGGGCGACGTCTTCGATATAGGGGTTCAGGCCCCGGTTTTCATGCACCACCACCACGGCGGGCAGCTTGCCTGCCGCCTTGGCTGGGCGCACCAGATAGCCGCGCACGGTGCCGTTGCCTTTGGGCGAGGGGTAGGTGATGTAGTCGGCGACGATATCCGGGTCGGTGAATTTCACCTGCTCGGCCAAGGCGTAATTGGGGCTCAGGGCCGCGAGCAATGCCGAAGCGGTGAGGCCACCGAGGGTGAACAGCGCGGCGCGGTCGAGAAATTCGCGGCGGTTGATCTTGCCGTGGGCATAGCCGTCGTAGAGTTCCAGCAGTTCGGGAGCAAAGTCTTTCGCGGTCAGACGAGTCATCGGTGCAGTCCTCGATTAGCGGTTGCCGTCACTGTAGACCAGGATCAAACCTCGCGGCCATGGGCGGCGGCGGCCAGTTGCCCGGTGTCGACGCGCACGAACACCGAGTCGCCGACGGCGGTGAGCACGCTGCCTGCATACACTTCGCAGACCACCCGGCTTTTGCGGCCGATTTCGCCTTCGACCCGCGCCCGCAGGACCAGGGGCACGCCCATGGGCGTGGGCTTGATGAATTTGATCCCCAGGTTGCCGGTGACGCAGTCGATGCGCGGCAGGCTGCCGGGTTCACGCTGTTCGGCGCGGTAGTGGTAGGCCATGGCGGTCCAGTTGGAATGGCAGTCCACCAGCATGGCGATCAGGCCACCGTAGACCAGGTCTGGCCAGCCGCTGTATTTGGCCTCGGGTTGATGCTCGGCAATGACGTGCACGCCATCGTCATCCCAGCGGCTCTTGATGTGCAGGCCATGAGGGTTGCTGCTGCCGCAGCCGTAGCAGATGCCTTCCGGCGCCGTGGTGTCCTGGAGAGAAGCGCTGTGCATGCAGAGTCCTTGTTGTTGTTTGGGCGACGCTTCTATTTAGCAGGCCAGGGGTTAGCGAGCAAACTTCTTCGCCCCGGCCACGCAGCCGATCACCGCCACCGTCACCAGCACCATGCCCAGGCTGACCTGTTCATGCAGCAAACCCGCTGCCAGCGCCAGGCCGAAGAACGGTTGCAGCAGCTGCAACTGGCCGACCGCGGCAATCCCGCCCTGGGCCAGGCCGCGGTACCAGAATACAAAGCCGATCAACATGCTGAACACCGCCACGTAGCCCAGGCTCAACCATGCCGGCAAGCTGATACCGCTGAGGGTGGACGGCGCCAACAACAGGCTCAAGGGCGCCACCACCGGCAGCGACACCACCAGCGCCCAGCAGATCACCTGCCAGCCGCCCAGGCTGCGCGACAGCTTGGCGCCTTCGGCATACCCCAGGCCGCATGCCAGCACGGCCAACAGCATCAACACATCGCCTGCGGGTGCGGCGCTCAAGCCTTGGGCAACGGCATATCCCATCACCAACAGGCTGCCCAGGATCGAAAACAACCAGAACACCGGCCTCGGCCGTTCACCGCCGCGCAGCACACCGAACACCGCCGTAGCCAGTGGCAGCAGGCCGATAAAGACGATGGAGTGGGCCGAGGTCACGTACTGCAGGGCCAGGGCCGTCAGCAGTGGAAAGCCGATCACCACGCCAAGCGCGACGATAACCAGCGGTGCCCATTGCTGGCGCGTGGGGCGTTTTTCCTTGAATACCCCCAATAGGCACAACCCTAGTAGCGCCGCGAGAGTGGCGCGGATCATGGTCAGGAACACCGGATCGAATTCCATGACCGCCAGGCGCGTGGCTGGCAGCGAGCCGCTGAAAATCACCACACCGATAAAACCGTTGATCCAACCCTGGGTGCTGCTGTCCAGAGTGCCGAGAGGAGAAGTGCGTTCCATGGGGGACCTGTCCGAAAATGGCAGTTGCGTGCTGGGCATCCTAGGATTGAAGATTAAGACAATCAAAAAATTGTCATGGATACAGCCCTATGCCCCGTGCTCGCTACAAGACGCTGGTCGATACCTTCGCCGAGGCCATCCGCAGCGGCCAATTGCAGCCCGGCACGCGGTTGCCTACCCATCGCCAATTGGCCGCCGAGCATGGCCTGGCACTGGTCACCGCCAGCCGGGTGTACAGCGAGCTGGAAGCCATGGGCCTGGTCAGTGGCGAAACCGGGCGCGGCACTTTCGTGCGTGAGATTGCCTTGCCACCGGGGCAGGGCAGTGGGCAGATGACGGTTGCGGCGGGTTTGCTTGACCTGAATTTCAACTACCCGTCGTTGCCGGGCCAGGCCGAGTTGCTGCGCACGGCGTTGCGCCAACTCGCCCTGTCTGGCGACCTGGAGGCGTTGCTGCGTTACCAGCCCCATGCCGGACGTGTGCACGAGCGCGCCGCCGTGGCCCGGCACTTGTTGAACCGAGGGTTGACGGTGCAAGCCGAGCAGGTGCTGGTGGTCAGCGGCGCCCAGCATGGCCTGGCGGTGAGCATGATGACCTTGCTCAAGCCTGGGGATGTGGTCGCGGTGGATGCACTGACCTATTCGGGGTTCAAGGTGCTGGCCGAAACCCTGCACCTGGAACTGGTCGCCATCCCAGTCACGGCCAACGGCCCTGATCTTGACCACCTGCACAGCCTGTGTCGCCAGCGCCCGGTGCGAGCGGTGTACAGCATGCCGACCCTGCATAACCCGCTGGGCTGGGTGATGAGCCTGGCGCAGCGCGAGCGCTTGGTGGCAATCGCCCGGCAGCACAACCTGATGATCATCGAGGATAGCGCCTATGCGTTTCTCGCCGAAGAAGCACCGCCGCCCTTGGCGACCCTCGCACCGGAGCGCACGGTGTACATCGGCGGGCTGTCCAAGAGTGTCGCCACCGGTTTACGCGTGGGCTTTATCGCTGCGCCTATGGCTTGGGTAAGCGGCTTGGAACGCACGATCATGGCCACCACCTGGAACGTGCCGGGGGTGATGAGCGCGATTGCGGTGGGCTGGCTCGAAGACGGCACGGTGGCGCAACTGGAGGCGCAAAAGCGTGCGGATGCCCAGGCTCGTCAAGCGTTGGCAGCACAGGTGCTGAGGGGCGTGAAGACCATCAGTCACCCGTCCTCCTACTTTCTGTGGCTACCGTTGGCGGAAGACGCCCGCGCCGATCAGGTCGCCATGACGTTGCAGCGCGCAGGCATCTCGGTTTCAACCGCCGAACCGTTCGCGGTCTCGGCCCAGGTGCCCCACGCGCTGCGCCTGGCCCTGGGTTCGGTGCCCATGGCGGCATTGCGTGAGGCGCTGGCGAAGGTGCGCAAGGTGGTGGCGTGGTGAGGTTTGCTCAGTACTTGTAAGCCTGGCGCCCAATCAGCAGCCATTGGCCGTGCTGTTTTTGCCAAACCTGAAAGTTGTCGATATCGGTTGGTGTGTCCACACCGCTGTTCACCGCCAGGGCATGGAAGTGGTTGCGCACCAGGGCGGTATCGCCGTTGAGGGTGATGGTCTGGTTTTGCATCTCCAAGGTTTTGAATGCGCTGGTATGGGTTTCCAGGTCGGCAATGAATTGCGCCTTGTTTTGCACCTTGCCGCTGGAGTGGCCGTAGGTGAGCTTGTCGGACGTCAGTGCATGAAGCTGCTTGAGGTCCAGATGCAGCATGGCTTGGGTCAATTGATCGACTGCCTGGGCTACATCCCTCTCGGCGGCGCCGGGCGCGGCGGCGACGTAGCCGGAGAAGAGGCACAGAAATCCGATCAGCACTTTGAAGTTGGACATGGGTGTTTCCTTATTGTTGTTAAGAAATACGACGAGGTATGTCGTCGTACAACCATGCAATATTCTCAAGGCGGAAGGAAAGTGAAATTTTGCAGGAGCTTGAGGTGAGTAGGCGCTAGAGTGTTCATCACATCCGCGCAGCCGAGGTACATCATGGATTTTGACTGGCACAGCGACGTCATCACCCGCGCTACACCCGTCACCCCTAGCTATAAAAACACCCAGAACGTGCGCCGCTTTATGCTTGAGCAGTGTGGCCCGGCGTTCAAGTTCAACCGTCCATTCATGGCGTGGATTCGTAACGGCGCACCCAAGACTTTGGGGGATGTGGTGGAGGAGTGGCAGCGTCGCAACGAGGTGCTTCGGTCCTCGCACCACGGTGTTTGAACTGAAATATGAACAAAAAGTGTGGGAGCGGGCTTGCTGTGGCGAGGGAGCTTGCTCCCGCTCGACAGCGCAGCTGGAGCCGGCTTTTTGGGGGCGCTACGCACCCCAGCGCAAGCAAGCTTGCTCGCCACAGCAAGCCCGCATTTGAGTGAGGAGCCCAGCTAGATAGCCGCCAGCGGTGGCGTACGCGGCGGGATCATCCGTTTGCTGCCGGTGGCTTCGAACGCCGAGGCAAAGCGCAACAGCGCCGAATCGTCATAGGCACGCCCGGCGAAGGTCAGCCCCACCGGCATGCCGATGTCTGCCATCACCCCCATCGGCACGGTGACGGTGGGCACGCCCAGGTGGCGGATGGCGAGGTTGCCGTTGGCCACCCACACGCCGTTGCTCCAGGCAATGTCGGCAGACGCTTCGTTCACATCGGCATCCGCCGGGCCTACGTCGGCCACGGTGGGGAACAGCACGGCGTCCAGCCCGAGGGTGTCCATCCAGTCTTCCAGGTCCAGGCGCCGGGTTTGCTCCAGGCCGCGCAGGCCATCGGGCACGGTGCTGATCTGGTCCCATGGCGTGATGCCGCGTTGGGCCATGCGCACGTATTCGTCCATGCCGGCGGCCAGGTCGTCTTCACGGTTGGGCAGGGTGCCGGGGTCGTGGGGGAAGATGTTCGGCCCGTCCACATCGGCCAGGCGGTTCAGGTGCGGGTCGCCGTTGGCACGCAGGAAATCATCGAAGGCCCATGCAGACAGCTCCCACAGCTCGTCGTGGAGGAACTCTTTAGAGACCAGGCCACGGGTAAACACCGTCGGCGCGCCGGGGCGGTCGCCTTCGCAGTTGGACACCAGCGGGAAATCCACTTCGATCACTTCGGCACCCGCCGCTTCCAATGCCTGGCGCGCGGCTTGCCACAGTTCGATCACCGTGGCGCGGGTGTGGATCTTTTGTCCGGTCGGGCCGCCGATACCGGGTTTTTCGCTGGTGCCAGCATCCGGGTCGGCGTTGATGTACATGCGCGGCACGCCAAAGCGCTTGCCGGCCAGGTTTTCGCTGTCGACTGCCAGCGCCGCGTAGGACACCGGGCGCACCGAGGTGACGCTGGGGATCGGCACCCAGGGTTGCAGGCGCCACAGGTCACCACGTGTGTCCGGGTCTTCGGCCACCACGACGTCGAGCACTTCCAGCAGGTCGGCCATGGTGCGTGCATAAGGCACCACCACGTCCATGGTCGGGGTCAGTGGCCAGTTGCCGCGCACCGAAATCACGCCACGGGACGGGGTGTAGGCACACAAGCCATTATTGGAGGCCGGGCCGCGACCGCTGGACCAGGTTTCTTCAGCCAGCCCGAACGCGGCAAAGCTGGCGGCGGTGGCGGTACCAGCGCCGTTGGAGGAACCCGACGCAAACGGCGCGGTGAGGTAGTCGGCGTTGTAGGGGCTTTCGGCGCGACCGTACACGCCACGCTGCATACCGCCATTGGCCATCGGCGGCATGTTGGTCTTGCCCAGGCAGATAGCGCCACCGGCACGCAGACGCTCAATGGTGAAGGCATCGCGCTGGGCCACCAGCTTGGCAAACGCCGGGCTGCCGGATGCAGCCGTCAAGCCCTTGACCAGGTAACTGTCCTTGGCCGTGTAGGGGATACCATCCAGCGGCCCCAGGGTTTGCCCCTTGGCGCGGCGCGCATCGGACGCCTGGGCTTCTTTGAGCGCATCGGGGTTGCGTACCACCACGGCGTTCAGCGCAGTGGCCGTCTGCGGGCCATCGTAGGCATCGATCCGCGCCAGGTACGCCTGCACCAGTTCGACCGCCGTGGTCTGGCCGGCTTCAAGCGCAGCGCGCAATTGGGCAATAGAGACTTCAGTAACTTGCATCACGTTTTTTTCGCCGCCTTCAAGTGGGGGTATGGCGGCAGTCTACGTACAGATATTTCACAAAACCAGCGCGGCATACTTCGTGTAGGCGGCGGGAACGACATCACCAAGCAAGGCGTCAGCAACATTGCGAGCGGCAGCCTCTTGTCGCTAAGGTGGCCGCGCTGATTAACGTTGCACTTCAAGGAAGAGACCATGCACAGACCTTATATCGCCCTGGCTGCCTTGCTCGGGTTTACCCTCTATACGGTGGCGACCATGCTCACGGCCGAGCAGTCACTGCTGGCATTTGGATGGGAACTGATGTCCCGGCCCGATACGGCGCAGGTGGTGATTGACCTGTATCTGATGGCGGTGCTGGCGTGTGTGTGGATGTACCGGGATGCGCGTAGGCGAGGGCGGTCGATGGTCTCAGTGCTGCCGTATTTTTTACTGACGGCAGTGTTTGTGTCGGTAGGGCCTTTGCTCTATATCGTGGTTAATGGATTTTCTCGCCGGGCCATGAAGTGAGGCTTGTTGCTCCCGTGACGACCTGCCAGCGACGCTGATCTGACTGACACACGACGATCCAAAGTGGGAGCTGGCTTGCTCGCGAAGGCGGCCTGGCAGTCAACACAGTTGGATTGTGGACATATCCGTAGCAGATCAAGAGCGGCTCGCTTCGCATCGTGGTTACCGTTGAGCGCTAAGGAGTTGTGTCGATACCTATGGTCATCGCAGGCAAGCCACCCACCTCTGGATCGTGGGGGGGGCAGGTAGATAGGCTTCGGCTGGCAGGCCGTCACGGGAGCAAGCTCCCTCGCCACAGGTCCCGCGTCGCCCCAAAGTTGTAGATAACTACGGCTATGGGGCGACGCAACCGATCAAACGCCTTTGGTCGACGGCAACAGTACCGTGAGGATGCCCACCAGCGGCAGGAACGAGCACAGCTTGTACACGTATTCGATGCCGTGATGGTCAGCGAGCATCCCGAGCAGCGCCGCGCCGATCCCGCTGAAGCCGAACATCAGGCCGAAGAATATCCCGGCGATCATGCCCACATTGCCCGGCACCAATTCCTGGGCAAACACCACGATGGCCGAGAACGCCGAGGCGATGATAAAGCCGATGACCACGCTGAGTACGGCGGTCCAGAACAGGTCGACGTAGGGCAGGGCCAGGGTGAACGGTGCGGCGCCGAGGATCGAGAACCAGATGACTTTCTTGCGGCCGATCTTGTCGCCGATCGGGCCACCGGCAAAGGTGCCCACGGCCACGGCGCCGAGGAACAGGAACAGGTACATCTGCGAGCTGGCCACCGACAGCTGGAATTTCTCGATCAGGTAGAACGTGAAGTAACTGGTCAGGCTGGTCATGTACCAGTATTTGGAAAACACCAGCACAGCCAATACCACCAGGGCGAAGGTCACGCGGCCTTTGGACAAACCGTGGGTTGCCTGGCTGCCTTGCTTGAGCTTGAACAGGTTGAGGTGGTGGCGGTACCAGCGGCTCAAACCGTACAGCACCAGGATGGCGAACACCGCAAACAGGCCGAACCAGGCAATGTGGTTTTGGCCGTAGGGAATGATGATCGCCGCCGCCAGCAACGGGCCGAAAGCGCTGCCGGTGTTGCCGCCGACCTGGAAGGTCGATTGCGCCAGGCCGTAGCGCCCACCGGAAGCCAGGCGTGCGACGCGGGAGGTTTCCGGGTGGAAGGTCGATGAGCCCACACCCACCAGCGCCGCCGCGAGCAATATCGCCGGGAAGTTGCCGACAAAGGCCAGCATCAGGATGCCGATCAAGGTGCACACCATGCCCGCTGGTAATAACCAGGGTTTGGGGTGGCGGTCGGTGTGGTAGCCGATCCACGGTTGCAGCAGCGAGGCGGTCAACTGGAAGGTCAGGGTGATCAGGCCGACCTGGGTGAAGCTCAGGCCGTAGTTGGCCTTGAGCATCGGGTAGATCGATGGCAGCACAGCCTGGATCAAGTCATTGATCAGGTGCGCCAGGGCACAGGCGCCCAGGACGCGCATGACTAAGGGGCTTACTTGCGGGCTGGTCGAAGGTGCGGCGGGTGACGCTGTGACTGTGGACATGCGGGCATTCCGTACAAGGCAGCTAACAGGCGTGGAGGCGGGCGGCGGTGATGTGAACCGCCACTCCATTTGGACTCGGCGTTTATGCTAGATTCGGCGCCAATGCCTGTCTCGCGCAATTCGGGCAGAAACCATCGCAAAAAGGGCGAAATGATCAAATCACTGGATAAATTTCTGCGAGAGATCGATGAGGGCGACTGGGCCGTCATCAGTTCGGCCACCGATTACCCCGAAAACTGGGTGATCCCCGAACACAGCCACAACAAGCACCAACTGCTGTACGCCATTGGCGGTGTGATGGTGGTGTACTCGGCCCTGAGGCAATGGACGGTGCCGCCCAATCGTGGCTTCTGGATGCCTTGCGGTCAAGTTCACTCACTGCGTTGCGTGGGTACGCTGAAGATGCGCAGCGTGTTCGTGCGCCCGGACAGCTTCCCCAACCTGCCGGCCGAGCCCAAGACGGTGACGGTTTCGCCGCTGCTGAGTGAACTGATCAAGGCCTCGGTGAGCTTGAAGCCGCCGTATGCGGAGGATTCACGCGACGCGCGGATCATGCACCTGATTCTTGACGAACTGGCCATTCTCCCGGCCTTGCCGCTGTCGCTGCCCCAGCCTGCCGACCCGCGCCTGAGCCCGATCTGCCTGGCGTTGCAGGATGAACCGAGTGATGCCTCCACCGTGGCCGACTGGAGTGCGCGGTTGGGATTGGACCAGACCACCATCCAGCGCCTGTTCCGCAAGGAAACCGGCATGACCTTCGGCCAATGGCGCCAGCAGGCGCGGTTGCTGCTGGCGCTGGAGCGCATTGCGGTGGGGGAGAAGATCATTGATGTGGCGTTTGAATTGGGCTACGAAAGCCCCAGCGCTTTTACCAGCATGTTCAAGAAACAGTTTGGTAAAACGCCGAGTCATTTTTTCAAGTAGCGTCGCTCGCCATGCGCGCATGAGCAGGGCGGCGGGATGCCAGGTAAGCCAGCAGCGTGGCGACTACCAGCAAGGCGGCGCTCAGCTCGAAGGTGGCCCGGTAGCCGCTCAAGTCGAATGCCACACCACCGACGGTGGCACCGGCGGCAATCGCCAACTGGATGATGGCGACCATCAACCCCCCGCCGGCCTCTGCGTCGTCGGGCAAGGTGCGTGCTAGCCATGTCCACCAGCCAACCGGTGCAGCAGTAGCCACCAGGCCCCAGCAGCCCAACAGCAGGGTGGTGACAATCGCTGAACCGCCGAACCCCACCAGCGCAAGGGCAATGCCGGCCATGATCAACGGAATGGCAATCAGCGTCGGGTACAGGTGACGCTTGAGCAAATGCTCAATCAACACCGTACCCGCCAGGCCGGCCAGGCCGAGCACCAGCAGCATCAATGAAAGGATGGACACCTCGACCCGGGTCACGCCTTCCAGGAACGGCCGCAGGTAAGTGAACAGCATGAACTGGCCCATGAAGAACAGGCTGACGGCGCACATGCCCAAGGCCACCTTGGAGTTTTTCAGCAGGCGCAGCGCATTGCCGGTGGCCGCCGTGCCGCTGTGCTTGAGCGCCGGCAAGCTCAGCCACAGCCAGGCCAGCGCAATCACGGCCACTGGCACCACGCAAAAGAATGCGCCGCGCCAGCCAATCAGGCCGCCAAGAAAGCTGCCCAGCGGCGCCGCGATCACCGTCGCCAGGGCGTTGCCACCGTTGACGATGGCCAAGGCCCTTGGCACTTGGGCGGGTTCGACCAGGCGCATTGCCGTGGCCGCCGACAGTGACCAGAAGCCGCCAATCGCCACGCCAATCAACGCGCGCCCGAGCATGAACACCGCGTAATTCGGTGCGAACGCCACCACGCTGCCAGAGACGATCATCAGCAGGGTCAGGGCCATCAGCAGGCGCTTGCGATCCATCCGCGCGGCAACCGCCGCGATCACCAGGCTGGTGAGCAAGGCAAACACCCCGGACACGGAAATGCCCTGGCCGGCCTGGCCTTCAGTGATGTGCAAGTCAGCGGCCAGCGGTGTGAGCAGGCTGACCGGCATGAACTCGGAGGCGACCAAGGCAAACGCCGCGAGCGACATCGCCAGCACCGCGCCCCAGCGTTGCGGTTGAGGGGTACCGGAACTCACTGCAAGTGGCTCTGGAAGAAGGTGGTGAGCGTGTCAAGCGGGATCAGTTCGACGCGGTCGTACAGGTCTACATGGCCGGCGTTGGGGATGATCAGCAATTGCTTGGGCTCGGCGGCGCGTTGATAGGCGTCTTCACTGAATTCACGGGAGTGCGCGTTGGCCCCGGTAATCAGCAGCAGTGGGCGCGGCGAGATCGTCTCGATATCGTTGAAGGGGTAGAAGTTCATGAACTTGACGTTACTGGTCAGCGTCGGCCGGGTGGTGGTCTGCGATGAGGCGCCTGCCGGGGTGACTTCGCCGCGGGGGGTGCGGTAGAAGTCGTAGAACTCGTCGCCGACCGGATCGCCCGTGAGGCTCTGCGGCGTGCCACCAGTGTAGAGGGTCTCGCCGCCCTGGAACTCTACATAGCGCTGGTTGGCGGCCTGGCGCAGGATCTGCTGGCGCTGTTGCAAGGTCATGCCGTGCTTGAGGCCATTGCGGTTGGCCGCGCCCATGTCGTACATGCTGACGGTGGCGATTGCCTTGAGACGCGGATCGATCTTCGCAGCACTGATCACAAAACTGCCGCTGCCACAAATGCCGATGGCACCGATGCGTTCCCGGTCGACCTGTGGGCGAGTGCCGAGAAAGTCCACGGCGGCGCTGAAGTCTTCCACGTAGAGGTCGGGCAACACCGCGTTGCGTGGTGTGCCAGCGCTCTGGCCCCAGAACGACAGGTCCAGGGACAGGGTCACGAAGCCCTGTTCAGCCATTTTGGTGGCGTAGAGGTTGGCGCTTTGCTCTTTGACGGCGCCCATCGGGTGGCCGACGACAAGGGCTGCGTGCTTTGAGCCTGGGGCAAGGTGCTTGGGCACGAACAGCGTGCCTGCGACCTGCATGCCGTATTGATTGTTGAAGGTGACAGGCTCGGCCGTCACTGTGTCGCTGCTGTAGAAGTTATCCGCACCGTTAGACATATCGGCTCCAAATGAAGAAAGAGAAGTCACCAGCAAACCCAGGGCGAGCAAGAGGCGTTTCATAGGGGGGGTCCTCGTGAAGTGTCAGCACATTTTCCGGGTGACGGCAGGGCTTCTGTAGTGCATTTGAGTGGATTACTTGCCTGATCCTCTGAGTTTCAGGGCCAGGTGACGACGCCGGTGACTTGCGCGGGTAAAGTGCAATGAAGCATTGAAAGGGGCTGTCATGACGTCCACTCCCACCCCACTGAACGCGCTGATCCAGTCGATTGGTTCGCGCACCCCGTCGTCCGGCGACTACGCCATGCCGATCCCCGGCCTGGGCTTTTATCGGCGTGAGCAACCCGCTGCGCCGGTGGTGTGCATGGTTGAGCCGTGCATCGTGCTGGTGGCCCAGGGCGAGAAGCAGTTGTGGGTCGGTGGCGAGGGCTACCCCTACGACACTTCCCGGTTCCTGGTGACATCGCTGGACATCCCGGCCAATTCCGAGGTGCTGGCGGCCAGCCCCGAGCAGCCGTGCCTGGGGCTGACGTTCAAGCTGGACCTGCGCATGCTCGCCGAGCTGATCGCCCAGGGTGGCTTGCCACCGGTGCGTGAGCGCGCGGTCATGAAGGGCGTGGGGATCGGCACGGTCACCGACGGCATGCTGGCCGCATTCGCGCGCCTGGTGGCGTTGCTGGATGAACCCGAGGCTATCCCGGTACTCGCGCCATTGATCCAGCGCGAGATTCATTACCGGCTATTGAAAAGCGACCAGGCCGGCCGACTGCGCCAGATCTGCTCGGTGGACGGGCAGGGCTATCGAATTGCCAAGGCGATCGACTGGCTGAAGTTGAATTTCGACGCGGCCCTGCGTGTGGAAGAGCTGGCAGCGCGGGTGCAAATGAGCGCGGCGACCTTTCACCATCACTTCCGGCAACTGACCGCGATGAGCCCGCTGCAATACCAGAAATGGCTGCGTCTGAATGAAGCACGACGATTGATGTTGAACGAGCACCAGGATGTCTCCAGTGCCGCGTTCAAAGTCGGGTATGAGAGCCCGTCGCAATTCAGCCGTGAGTACAGCCGGCTGTTCGGGGTGCCGCCCAAGCGTGATATGGCGACACTGCGGGGCAGGGCAGGTGTCAGTGATCCGCCGGGGTCAGATTAGCGTAGAAGATGCAGCCAATCAGCCGTGCGAACAGGCTCAGGGTTTCCGGCAGGTTCGGGTCGTCGAACAGCATGGCCCGTGAGTCCAGCGCACACAGCGCCCCGAACAGGCGGCCATCGGGCAGAAAGATCGGCGCACCGGCGTAGCTTTCGATGGCGTATTGCTTGACCACCGGGCGTGACGCGAAACGGCCGTTCTGGCTGATCTGGGGGATGAACAGGGTGTGTGGGTTGATGCAGAACTCACTGCACAGGGTGGTTTCAAGGTCGAGTACGTCGTCGACGTTGATGCCCATTTGCAGCGGGTCGTAGGCCGAACACACCACCCATTCCTGGTCGGTGAACTTGGCGATGCCGGCGAATCTCATCCCGGTCAGACGAGTGACCAGCTTGAGGATGTTGGTGGTTGCTTCAATTTCGGCAATGGCGGCGCGCTCGTCTGCGCTGAGTAACCTGTGTGCGGCGGTGACGCTTGAAACCATGCTGAACGCTCCAATGGCGTGGTCGCAGGCCGCGACCACGCACAGTCAGGTTATTAGTTGATGCGCGGGTGTTGCTGTACCAGGTTTTCCCGCTTGGTTTGCAGCGCGGCAATCTCGGCATCGATGTCTTCGATTTTCTGCTCGATATTGTCGTGATGCTCCTGCAGCAGCTCCTTGGCTTCTTCCATGTCGGAAGCCGCCGGGGCCGCGCCACGCAGGGGCTTGTTGGCGGTTTCCTTCATGGTCAGGCCCGTGATCAGTCCAACCACTGCAAACACCATCAGGTAATAGGCGGGCATGTACAGGTCGTTGGTGCTCTCCACCAGCCAGGCCACGGCGGTTGGCGTAACACCGGCGATCAGTACCGAGACGTTGAACGCACTGGCCAGGGCGCTGTAGCGCAGATGGGTGGGGAACATTGCTGGCAAGGTCGACGCCATCACGCCGATAAAGAAGTTCAGCACCACCGCCAGAATCAACAGGCCGCCGAAAATCAGGCCGGTCTTGCCGCTGGTGATCAGCATGAAGGCCGGAATCGACAGGAACAGCAGGCCGATGCTGCCGGCGATGATGAACGGCTTGCGGCCGATCTTGTCGCTGACAAAACCAATGAACGGTTGCACGAACAACATGCCGACCATGATCGCGATGATGATCAGCACGCCGCTGTTTTCGGCATAGTGCAGGTTGTGGGACAGGTAGCTCGGCATGTAGGTGAGTAGCATGTAGTAGGTCACGTTGGTGGCCGCGACGATACCGATGCAGGTCAGCAGGCTGCGCCAGTGCTTGGTGGCGATTTCCTTGAACGAGACTTTAGGGCCGTGGCTCAAGCCTTCGCGGTCACCCTGTTCGAGTTTGTCGACATGCTGTTGAAACGCCGGGGTCTCTTCCAGCGCGTGGCGCAGGTACAGGCCGATGATGCCCAGGGGCAGGGCGAGGAAGAACGGCAGGCGCCAGCCCCAGGCCTCGAATTCGGCTTCACCGAGCACGGTGGAGATCAACACCACCACCCCCGCGCCGAGCACGAAACCGGCGATGGAGCCGAAGTCCAGCCAGCTGCCAAGGAATCCGCGCTTGCGGTCCGGGGCGTACTCAGCCACGAAAATCGACGCGCCGGTGTACTCGCCGCCCACCGAGAAACCCTGGGCCATTTTGCACAGCAGCAACAGGATCGGGGCCCAGATGCCAATGGAGGCATAGCCGGGGATCAAGCCGATGGCAAAGGTGCTCAAGGACATGATCACGATGGTGGCGGCCAGGACTTTTTGCCGCCCGTACTTATCGCCCAGTGCGCCGAAGAACAGGCCGCCCAGCGGGCGAATCAGGAAAGGTACGGAGAAGGTAGCCAGTGCTGCGATCATCTGCACGCTGGGGGAAGCGTCGGGGAAGAACACCTTGCCCAGCACATAGGCGACAAAGCCATAGACGCCAAAGTCGAACCATTCCATGGCATTGCCAAGTGCGGCGGCGGTGATCGCCTTGCGCATCTTGTTGTCGTCGACAATGGTGATGTCTTTCAATCCGATGGGTTTGACGCGTTTTTTACGTAGTTTCATGCGGGCCACTCAAAAGCTGAACAGGGGAGGTGCCATCGCTACGATGGCACCGCTCTGTCAGTTCAGATACAAGTGGACACGAAATAATTCACCGCTTTGTGTATTTTTTCTCGCATGGGTAAAAATGCCTGGTTCTGAAGGCCGATGCATAGCTACCGGCAAAACAGATCAAATGTGGGAGCTGGCTTGCCTGCGAAAGCGGTGGTTCAGTTAAAGATTCAGTGACTGGCACTCCGCTTTCGCGGGCAAGCCCGCTCCCACAAGGGGAGGCATTGTCAGTCAGGCAAAACAGGGAAGTCATTTAAATGCCAAGCAGTCATTCACGCCTTACCTACCGCCAACCACGACCCGCAGACGTTCAGCGATTGTTCGCGATCTTCGGCGATCCACAGACCAACCTGTTCAATCCTGCCGGCCCGCTGCCCAACCTGAGGGCGGCACAACGGCTTTTGGATCACTGGCTGGAGCAATGGGCTTCCCAGGGCTACGGCTGGTGGGCGATTGCCCGCAAAGAGACCCCCGACCACATCATCGGGTTTGGCGGCATCGCGCCCCTTAATTACCTGACGCAGCGGCGCATCAACCTTGGCTATCGTCTGGCCGTGGAGGCCTGGGGGCAGGGGTATGCCACTGAGCTGGGTCGTGACGCCCTGGCGCTCGCGTTCGACACGCTATCGCTACCGGAAGTCTTCGGGTTAGTGCGGCCCGATCATGCTGCGTCGATCCGCGTATTGGAGAAGCTCGGCATGCAACGCTTTGGCCTGCTGGATGATGTCCCCGGTCAAGCGCCCAGCCTAGTGTTCAGGGTTTGTCGTCCTACAACTGCACAGCACTGACATTTTTCGAATTCACGTAATTCCTGGATAAGCGGCAATCTTTGCGATTGACACTGCGCGGGCGTCTCGCTATAAAATCAGCAGTTGTACGACGACATATGACGTTACATATGTCCTACCTAACAAAAATAAAAAGTGATGCCATGAATCTGAACGAGCCCATCAGTGCCCTTCGTGTCGGCCAGGCGGTCGGCAGCTATCGCTGGACGATCTGCGCGATGTTGTTTTTCGCGACCACGGTCAATTACCTCGACCGCCAGGTGCTCAGCCTCTTGGCACCGCAACTGTCAACGCAGTTTGGCTGGAGCAACACCGATTACGCCAACATCGCGGCGGTGTTCCAGTTTGTCTACGCCATTTCCATGCTGTTTGCCGGGCGCTTCGTCGACAGGATCGGCACCAAGGCCGCCTACGTGGTGGCGATTGGTATCTGGTCTACCGGCGCGATCATGCATGCGTTTTCGGTGCCGATGGGCGAGGGCATCGCAGCGGTCAGTGGTGCCATTGGCCTGGCGGTGATTCCGGTGTCGATTGCCGGCTTCATGCTCTCACGGGCGGTATTGGCGATTGGCGAAGCGGGTAACTTCCCGATCGCTATCAAGGCCACTGCCGAATATTTCCCCAAGAAAGAACGCTCCCTGGCCACCGGTATCTTCAATTCCGGCGCCAACGTCGGCGCGATCCTGGCGCCAATCTGTGTGCCACTGATTGCTGGCATGTGGGGCTGGGAGGCGGCGTTTATGGTCATCGGTATGCTGGGTTTTGTCTGGGTTGCCGTGTGGGCCGCCGTGTATGAAAAACCGGAACAGCAAAAACGCCTGTCACCTGAGGAACTGGCCTACATCCGTAGCGACCAGACCGTACAACCATTTACCCCTGCACCGACGGGCACCGCAGGGAAGAAAGTCTCCTGGTTCAAACTATTGACCTACCGCCAGACCTGGGCGTTTGCCTTCGGCAAGTTCATGACCGACGGCGTGTGGTGGTTTTTCCTGTTCTGGTTGCCCACCTACCTGTCTGCCCAATACGGCATGAAAGGCGCCGATATCGTGATGCCGCTGGCGGTGCTGTACAGCATGACCATGGTCGGCAGTATTGGCGGCGGCTGGTTCCCCAGCTACTTCATGGCGCGCGGCGATGCCCCCTATGACGGGCGCATGAAAGCCATGCTGGTGATTGCGCTGTTCCCGCTGGTGGTGTTGCTGGCGCAGCCGTTGGGTTACCTCAGCTTCTGGGTGCCGGTGCTGCTGATCGGTGTGGGCGCTTCGGCACACCAGGCGTGGTCATGCAACATTTTCACCACCGTGTCCGATATGTTCCCGCAGAAAACCGTGGCCTCGGTGGTCGGCATTGGCGGCATGGCCGGTGGCCTGGGTGGCGTGCTCATGACCAAGATCGGTGGCTGGGTGTTCGACTATTACAAGTCCATCAACGACATCCATACCGGCTACATGATCATGTTTGCCATCTGCGCCCTGGCTTACCTGGTGGCCTGGAGCGTGATGAAGACGCTGGTGCCGCGCCACAAGGAAATCACTGATCTGTGACGCTAGCTAGAAAGGTCATCAAGGCAGCGACGATGACCTCGGGCGCGTCCTCTTGCACCAGATGCCCCGCACGCGGGACGCGCAGGTAGCGTGCACCTAATCTATCTGCGAGCGCGTCGCCTTGTGCCACGTTGATCCATTGGTCCTCCTCTCCCCAGAGCAATTGCACCGGGCAACGCAGCCCGGTGAGCCGGTCTTCAATCTGGTCGGTATAGCGCTGGTCCATTTGCGCAATCTGGCGATAGAAGGCGGGCTGGCCAATCTCACCTGTCCAGGGTGTGACGTAGGCGAGCAGCACCTCGGCAGGTAGCGGCGTGAAGGCGGCGCCCTGTAGATAGGCACGCACAATCGCCTCATGGATATAGGCCGGCGCGTCGCTGAAGGCCTGTTCATGGCGGCGCACATGCTGCACCAGCGGCGAACCCCAGGGCGCCATGGCGACGGGGTCGATCAAGGTCAGGCTGGCATAGTCGCAGCCATCGAGCAGATGCGCACGCAGCGCCGTGGCACCGCCAAAATCATGGGCCAGCACATGGGGGCGTTCCAGGCCCCAATGGTGTAGCAGTGCGGCGAGCAACAGGTTTTGCACGCCCAGGGACACGTCCTGGCCCGGCGCCTGTTCAGACTGGCCATAGCCAAGCAGGTCGTAATAGAACACGCGGTATTGCTGGGCGAACAAGGGTGCGATACGGTGCCACACATGGGAAGAGAACGGTGTGCCATGCACCATCACCAGCGCAGGCCCCTGGGTACCCAGCTGGCCCCAGCGCACGGTTTGATTGTGGAAGTCAAAGGTGTGGGGCAGTGCCAGTGCGTCGTTTGAATGGGTCATGGTTGAGTCTCCCCTAAGGTCTGATGGGTTGTGGCGGGTTTTGCCTGCGCCAGGAGGATACGAACCGCCATGACCACGCCGACGAGCACGGCAGCCAGGCCCACGGCCTCCATTGGCGTCGGCCAGCGCTGGTGAAAGCCTAGACCGAGCAGGCTGGCGAAGAGTGATTCCAGGGCAATCAACTGACCGCTCAGTACCATGGGCAGGCGCCGCGTTGCCGCGTTCCAGGCCCAGGCGCCGACCACCGTGGACATCACCGCGATGCCCAGGCTCCAGGCATACAGCGGCCATGCCTGGCTCCAAGCCGCGCCAAGGGTCGGCAACCGAAACAAGCCCAGCGCGTATAGCCATGGCAGCAGGCACAGCGCCGCGCCGCCTGCGCCTACCAGCATCAGGGCAGTCCACAGACCGGTTGCGCTGGCTGGCAGGCGCGCCAGTTGCTGTTGATTGATGACGCTGAACCCCAGCCACAAGGCCACTGCGCCCAGGGAGAAGCACAAACCCGCCAGCCAGGAACCGGTGCCGGAGGCGGGCAGTTGGAGGCTGCTGACCGTGGCCAGCAACAGCCCCATGGTGAGGCAGGACAACGGCATCACCAACTGGCGCCATTGCAGGGTCTTGTGACTGGCGTTGCCTATCAACGCCAGTAGCACCGGGACCATGCCGACAAACGCTGGCGTCAGCACCGGGCCGCCGAACATCACGCCGGCAGCAATGCACACGCCATAACCGAGGCAACCCAGTGCGCCCAGTGCTGCCGCCAGTACGCACTGGCCGGTGCTGAGTACACTCAATTGCGCCCTGCACACCATCATCCAGACGAGACCCAGCCCACCGGCCATCAGAAACCGTACGGCCATCAAGTCGTAGAGGCTGTAGACGCCGGTGACGTAGGGCGCAATGAAGTTCAGCGCCCAGCCCAGGGTGGCGACAACGGCCAATATCACACCGGTAAAGAGTGAGGTGCGGGCGCTGGTCATCAGGCTGATCCATGAAGTGAGGGATTCATGGTGCCCAGCGCTGCGGCTGTGCTACAAACGAGTTTTCAGCCTTGGATGCATAACCACAGATTATGAATGCACTTGGCAAAACCTTACCGCCTCTGGCCAGCCTCCTGCCGTTTGAAGCGGCGGCGCGCCTGGAGAGTTTCTCCAAGGCGGCCGATGAATTGCACCTCACCCAGGCAGCGGTCAGTCGGCAGATCCGCGGGCTGGAATACAACCTGGGGGTCAAGCTGTTTTGTCGGCGCAACCGTGGGGTGTTCCTGACGCAAGAAGGGCGTGAGCTGGGGCGGGTGGTCAGCCTGGCCTTGCACAGCATCAGTGAGGGCGCGGTCAGCCTGAGAACATCGCCCCAGCGCAATCGCGTGGTATTGCTATGCCAGCTATGCGAGGCGTTCTATTGGTTGATGCCGCGTCTCGCGACCTTCCACCAGCAATACCCGCAGATCGAGATCCAGGTGGTGACCTGCACGCGGCCGATCACCCAGTTCGACGGGCATTTCGATGTGGCCCTGCAAAGTACCCGGCGCGCCAGTGGCAGCCATACGCTGATGTTCACCGCCTCCGACGAGGTGTTCCCGGTGTGCAGCCCCAGCTACCTCTGCCCGGAACAACCGTTATCACTGGCTGAATTAAAGCCCTGCACCTTTCTGCACCACAGCTCCGAGCCTCCGCACTTGATGGAATGGGATGAGTGGCTGCAGATGTTCGGCCACACGCTGGCCAGGGATGCACGCAGTGCCACCTTCGACAGTTACCCGCTGATGTTGCAAGCCTCCGTGGAAGGGCACGGTATCGCCATGGGTTGGCGTCGTACCGCAAGCCGGCTGATTGAGAGTGGGGCGCTGGTGCGGCCCTGCGCAGAAAGCGTGTTTTTGCCCGAGGCTATTTCGGTCTACAGGCAGCAAGGGGCGGGCAGTCGGGAGGAGGTCACGGCGTTGTTGGCCTGGCTTGACGCACAATTGCAGAGTGACGGCTGACAGGGGCGTCGCAGCCCCTGTCATCTGCGGTTATTGGTTACGCGTGACGCGCCAAATCGTATTGGCCAGGTCGTCGGCAATGATCAGCGCGCCTTTGGGGTCCACCGTCACCCCCACTGGACGCCCACGGGTCTTGCCGTCGTCGCCGCGGAAGCCGGTGGCAAAGTCGATGGGCTCGCCCGCCGGTTTGCCGTTGCTGAACGGTACGAAGATCACCTTGTAGCCCACTGGGTTGTCACGGTTCCAACTGCCGTGCTCGCCGACAAACGCGCCGTCAGCGAATTTTTCACCCATGGCAGGGATGGAGAAATCCACGCCCAGCGCGGCCACATGGGAGCCCAGGCTGTAATCGGGTTTGATCGCCGCAGCCACCTTGGCCGGGTTTTGCGGTTGTGCGCGAGGGTCGACGTTCTGGCCCCAGTAGCTGTAGGGCCAGCCGTAGAAGGCACCTTCACGCACCGACGTCAGGTAGTCTGGCACCAGGTCGGGGCCGAGTTCATCGCGCTCGTTGACCACGGTCCACAGTTGCCCTGAGCCCGGTTGGATGGTCAGCGCCGTCGGATTGCGCAGGCCCGTAGCGTAGGGCTTATGCGCGCCGGTCGCGGCATCGATCTGCCAGACCATTGCGCGGTCGATCTCCACTTCCATGCCGCGTTCGGTGATGTTGCTGTTGGAACCGATGCCCACGTACAGCTGACGCCCGTCGTCACTGACGGCCAATGACTTGGTCCAGTGATGGTTGATCTGCGCCGGCAGGTCGGTGACTTTGACGGGCGGGGCGCTGGCCTTGGTTTGGCCGTCGGCGTAGTCAAAGCGCACCAGTGCGTCCTGGTTGGCCACGTACAGTTTGCCGTCGGCGAATGCCAGCCCGTAGGGAGCGTTGAGGTTGTCGGCGAATACCGTCTTGAGTTCATAGGTGCCGTCACCGTCGGCGTCACGCAGCAGCGTAATGCGGTTGCCGCCCTTGACCTTGGTGTTGCCCTGGGCCTTGATCACACTGGCGATCACGTCCTTGGGCTTGAGCTTGGCCGCACTGCCGCCACGGCCTTCGGCCACCAGGATATCGCCGTTGGGCAGCACCAGGGTCTGGCGCGGGATCGCAAGGTCGGTGGCGATGGCGGTGACGCTGTAGCCTTCGGGCACCTTGGGCTTTTGATCGCCCCACGGCGTGGGCTCGGCAATCTTCATGCTCGGCAACAGGCTGCTTTGTTGTTCGGGCAGCTTGGGGTCAGGGCCGCGCGCCTGGGTCTTGTCACCTTCGCCGCCACAGGCACTCAGCAACAGGGCGGCGCTGAGCAGGGTCAGTGTGTTGAGTGGTTTCATCGGGCAGCTCCTGAGCGCAGGTTGGTCAAGCCGATCCAGGTGGCGACAATCGCCAGCACGGTGACGATCGCCGACAGCACCAGGCCAGCAGGCATCATGGCGTAGGCATCCTTGGCATGTTGAAAGGCGTTCACCAGCCCCAGCACCCAAGTGCCCAGCAACAGCAGGAAGTACGCCACCGGGCGCCCGCCCTTGTGTTCGGCGCGCACCAGGTTGACCAGTGCAAACAGCAGGGCAAAACCACAGAACACCAGCGCCCCGGCGATCAGCCAGGAAGCAAAATTGGCCCATTGGATCTGGTAGGTCTGGCCGTAGGCGATATCACTGAGCAAGGCCCCGAGAAACAACGGCACGGTGCCGGCAAGCAAAGTGCCATGCAACGGCCCAGGCCTGACGACGGGGTAAGTGGAGAGGGTAGTCATGTTGGTGGCGGCTCCTTATCGTTCTGCACCCTGGGCTCAGGGCGCGCTGACTTCGCATAGGAAAGGAGCATGGCACTTGTAAGAAAGTTCACTGGGATGGCGTGTCGAGGTGTTTCTCGAACCATGCCCAATAGGGCGTATTTTTGACCTGGCGGCGGTTGTAATCCGGGCTGCCATCGCCCCACCACACAGGGCCCCGCTCGCCCAATGCGACCTTGCCGCGCTGCACCCGTTGCCGGGCGGCGTTCAAGGCATCGGGGTCGGCGCTGCCCTTGGCTGACTTGACCGCCCGGCGTGCATCCATCAATTCATTGACCCAGTATTGGCGCGTCGCTTCATCCAGCGCCGGATTGGTACAGCGCCACAACTGCCCCTTGACCACAAAGTAGCGACCGTCCGGGGTGCTAAGCATGGTGCCAGCGCAGCACTCGCAGCACACCCCATAGCATCGAAATCACAATCGCCATCCAACCGGCAAACAGACTGAAGAGTGTCATTGCAAGGTTCATCACCACCTCCAATTGCGTTGTCGTCTCCTGATAAGTGACCTCGCTCGGGAACGAGGATTCAACTGGATGTGTTTACGATAATGCCTGCATGACTCATCCTGTTGGGCTCCTCCAAGGAATCGTTTTATGCCAACCCTGCACCTGTTATGCGGCAAAATCGCCTCCGGCAAGTCCACACTCGCCAAGACCCTCGCCACCGAGCACGCAGCCATTGTGCTCAGCGAAGACCAGTGGCTGGCCAGTCTCTACCCTGGTCAGATCCAGAGCATTGCCGACTACCTGCGCTGTGCCCAGCAGGTTCGTGGAGTACTTGAGCCGCTGGTGAACGATCTGTTGGCGTGCGGCGTCAATGTGGTGCTGGATTTTCCGGCCAATACCCTCGCCAATCGTCAATGGTTACTCGGCCTGGCCCAGGCAGCCAAGGTGCCGCACTGCCTGCATTACCTGGAGCTGGACGATGCCACCTGTCGTGCGCGCCTGCATGCGCGCAATGCCCGAGGTGAACATGATTTTGCCGCCACCGATGCCGAGTTTGACCTGATCACTCGCCATTTCAGTGTGCCGAGTGAAGAGGAAGGGTTGGTGATTGAGGTGCATCGCCCGTGACTACCCAAAAACCTGCTGGCATCGATGGCGACGGCTATATCCTCACCGTCGCTGATGGACCTATACAACCGGAGTTCCAGCCCTTGCTGGCGGACGTTTGCGCTACCTTGTCCCGGCCTGAGCTGGGGCTGCACGGGATCTACCTGTATGGCAGCATCGCACGGGGCGAAGGTGAGACCGGCATTTCTGATCTTGACCTTTCCCTGATACTGGTCGAGCCACCGGATGCGCCTGTGCTTGAACAATTGGAGTCGGCCCGACTCGCCCTGGAGCAACGGCATCCGAGCGTCACCAAGATCGACTTTGACATCGGCCACCGCGCTCAAGTATTGGCGCCTGAAAACCTAAACAGTTGGGGCTTCTGGCTCAAACATCATTGCCGCTGTCTCTGGGGCGAAGACCTGTCACTGCACGTCGAACCGTTTCGCCCGTCCCGTGCCATCGCCCTGGCGGTCAATGGTGATTTTGAACAGGCGCTCACGGCGTACCTGTTGCGCATCGAACAGGCCAGCACTGAACACACACGGCTTGGCCTGCAGCGCGAAGCATCGCGGGCCTTGATCCGCGCTACCCACACCCTGCGAGCGGTAGATGCGCAAAACTGGCCGCAAACCCTGGAAGACTACGTCGGGCTGTTCGTCCAGCATTACCCGAACATGCGCGTGCAAATCGCCTACTTCCTGTTTGAAGCACGCAACCCGAGCGCCGAGGGCGAGGCATTTACGACACGCCTACGGGCGTTTCTGAGCTGGATGGTTTCCGCCCTCATAGAAAGGAATCAATCAGATGCGTGAACGCAAAGCCGCACGGTTACTGGTCATAAACCCTGCACAGCAAGTGTTGCTGTTTCGCTTCGTGCATAAAGACGGCGCCCTGGCCGGCCAGGATTACTGGGCCACGCCGGGCGGTGGCGTGGAGGCGGGGGAGAGCTTCCACAGCGCTGCGATTCGTGAGTTGCGCGAAGAGACTGGTACCACCGTCAGCAGCGTTGGGGAATCTGTGGCAGAGCGTAGTTTCCCGTTGATGTTACCCAGCGGTGAAACCGTGTTGGCAGTAGAGCGGTACTTCGTTGTGCATGCATCCAGCGACGCGCTTTCCAGGGCCGAATGGACAGTAGAGGAGACCCAGGTGATGGCGGATCATCATTGGTGGTCGGCAGAGGCGCTGCTCGCGACGAGCGATACGGTATGGCCGCAGGCGTTGCCGCAAATGCTGGAGGATGCCGGGGTGTTTTAGCCGTTTTCCATGAACGATGGGGGCAGGCGAATCGGGGCGACATTTAGGTAAGCGGCGGCTTTAGGGCTGTCACGGGAGCAAGCTCCCTCGCCACAGGTGCAGCATTGCATCAAAAAGCGCATCGCGGGTTATATGGATCTAATATTTCCCCGGTGTTGAACACCCTTGCATAGTCCATCGCCAAGTTACTGAGCGACAACGCATGCACATCCTCTGCGGCCCACAGCCGCCCCGACAAGTCGGTTTGATCGAAGGTAAAACACGCATCCGCCGCCACGATCACGTCGAACCCCAGGTTGCCGCCTGAGCGTGCGGTGGATTCCACTGAATTGTTGGTGATGACCCCGACGATCACCAACTGCTGGATCGAGCGCAGGTGCAGCCAGCGCTCCAGGCCCGTGGCGCTGAATGCATCCGGTACGTTTTTTTCCACCACATGCTCATGGGCCAGAGGGTGCAGCGCATCCTGGAACTCACAGCCGGGCTGGCCTGGCCTGAACACCGAAGCGCCAGAGCGGGAGATATGCCGCACATGAATGATCGGGCGTTGCGCCTGGCGCCAGGCATTGAGCAATTGCTGTATGCGCAGCTCGGCGTCTGGGTTGTTGCGGCGGCCAAGGGTGGGATCGGCCATGCCTTTTTGCATATCGATGATCAACAATGCGGCGTTAGTCGCTATCGGTTCCATGGCCTGTCCTGGCAGAGGTGAACATTATCTAACTGGTTGGAAGTTAGCACCGATCGGCAGCCCATACGCAAATCCCTGAGACTTCCCGGCGAAACGCTTCATAATGGCGGCCAATTTGTTTAGCTCGTTATTCTGGTGTGCCCGCATGGAAATTAAGGTCAACTTTCTCGACAACCTTCGGCTTGAAGCCAAGTTCGATGACTTCACGGTCATTGCCGACCAGCCCATCCGCTACAAGGGCGATGGTTCGGCACCGGGGCCATTCGACTACTTCCTGGCTTCGTCGGCGTTGTGTGCGGCGTACTTTGTGAAGTTGTACTGCCAGACGCGCAATATTCCCACCGAGAATATTCGCCTGTCGCAGAACAACATCGTCGACCCGGAAAACCGCTACAACCAGATTTTCAAGATCCAGGTCGAATTGCCCACAGATATCTCCGACAAGGACCGCCAAGGCATCCTGCGCTCCATCGACCGCTGCACCGTGAAGAAGGTGGTGCAGGCCGGGCCGGAATTCGTGATTGAGGAAGTCGAGAACCTCGACGCCGATGCCCAGGCGCTGTTGATGCCCAACTCCACGTCCGCAGCAGGCACCTACATTGCCGGCAAGGACCTGCCGCTGGAGCAGACCATCGCCAACATGTCGGCGATTCTCGCGGGCCTGGGCATGAAGATCGAGATTGCCTCGTGGCGCAATATCGTGCCCAACGTGTGGTCGCTGCATATCCGCGACGCCCATTCGCCGATGTGCTTTACCAACGGCAAAGGCGCGACCAAAGAGGGCGCGCTGGCGTCGGCGCTGGGTGAGTTCATAGAGCGTCTGAACTGCAACTTCTTCTACAACGACCAGTTCTGGGGCGAGGACCTGGCCAACGCGCCGTTCGTGCATTACCCGGACGAACGTTGGTTCCAGCCGGGCCCCAACGATGAGCTGCCGAGTGAAATCCTCGATGCCTACTGCCTGAAAGTCTACAACCGCGAGGGCGAGCTGCGTGGTTCACACCTGTTCGACACCAACTCCGGCAACGAAGCCCGTGGCATTGTCTCGCTGCCGTTCGTGCGTCAGTCCGATGGCGAGGTGGTGTATTTCCCGTCCAACCTGATCGAAAACCTCTACCTGAGCAACGGCATGAGCGCCGGCAACACCTTGGCCGAAGCCCAGGTGCAGTGCCTGTCGGAGATTTTCGAGCGAGCGGTGAAGCGCGAAATCATCGAAGGCGAATTTGCGCTGCCGGACGTACCCGCCGAAGTGCTGGCCAAGTACCCGGGCATCCTGGCGGGTATCGAAGGCCTGGAAGCCCAGGGCTTTCCGGTGCTGGTCAAGGACGCGTCCCTGGGCGGTGAGTTCCCGGTGATGTGCGTGACCTTGATGAACCCGCGTACCGGCGGCGTGTTCGCTTCGTTCGGCGCGCACCCCAGCCTGGAAGTGGCGCTGGAACGCAGCCTCACCGAGCTGCTGCAAGGCCGTAGCTTCGAAGGCTTGAACGACCTGCCGCAGCCGACCTTCGAAGGCCAGGCGGTCACCGAGCCGAACAACTTCGTCGAGCACTTTATCGATTCCAGCGGCGTAGTGTCGTGGCGCTTCTTCAGTGCCCAGTCGGATTATGAATTCGTCGAGTGGGACTTCTCCGGCCAGGGCGAAGACTCCAACGCCCAGGAAGCCGCCACGCTGTTCGGCATCCTCGAAGGCATGGGCAAAGAGTCGTACATGGCGGTGTATGAGCACCTGGGCGCTACTGCCTGCCGCATCCTGGTGCCGGACTACTCGGAAATCTACCCGGTGGATGACCTGATCTGGGACAACACCAACAAGGCGCTGTTTTTCCGCGAAGACATCCTCAACCTGCATCGCCTCAGCGAGGAGGAGCTGCAGGCGTTGGTCGAGCGCCTGATAGAAAGTGAGCTGGACGACTACACCGATATCACTACGTTGATTGGCATTGAGTTCGACGACAACACCGCGTGGGGCCAGTTGACCATCCTGGAGCTGAAACTGCTGATCTTCCTGGCGCTGAAGCAGTATGAAGAGGCCAAGGAATGCGTAGAGATGTTCCTGCAGTACAACGACAACACCGTTGAGCGCGGCCTGTTTTACCAGGCGATGAACGCGGTGCTGGAGATGGAACTGGATGATGACCTCGAGCTGGCTGACTACGAGGCCAACTTCCGGCGCATGTTCGGTAATGAGCGCATGGACGCGGTGATCGGCTCGGTCGACGGCAGTGTGCGCTTTTATGGGCTGACGCCGACCAGCATGAAGCTGGAAGGCCTGGACCGGCATTTGCGCTTGATCGACAGCTACAAGAAGCTGCATGCGGCGCGGGCCAACATCACCCAAGGCTGATACACACTGATCGTTCCGACGCTCCGCGTGGGAATGCAGTCAGGGACGCTCTGCGTCCCCAAGCGTGACGCAGAGCGTCACCGGATGCGTTCCCACGCGGAGCGTGGGAACGATCAAATTGAGTTAGATGTGGGCCAAGGCTTGCGCCAGATCGGCGCGCAAATCCTCCACATCTTCAACCCCCACCGACAAGCGCACCAGCCCATCGCCAATCCCCAATTGCGCTCGCGTCGCCGCCGGGATGCTGGCATGGGTCATGATCGCCGGGTGCTCGATCAGGCTTTCCACGCCCCCCAGGCTCTCGGCCAGGGCGAAGATCTTCACGTTTTCCAGAAAGCGCGTCGCGCCGGCCAAGTCGCTGTTCAAGTCCACTGAAATCATCCCGCCAAAGCCGCGCATCTGCTGTTTCGCCAGGTCGTGCTGTGGGTGGGATTTGAGGCCCGGGTAGTGAACCCGTGACACTTGCGGCTGTTGCTCCAGCCAGGTGGCCAGGTCCAGGGCATTGCTGCAATGGCGCTCCATGCGCAGCGCCAGGGTTTTTACCCCGCGCAGGGTCAGGAAGGCATCGAACGGCCCGGCGATGGCGCCGATGGAGTTTTGCAGGAAGCCCAGGCGTTCGGCCAATTCAGTGTTATCACCGACAACAGCGATACCACCGATCACATCAGAATGCCCATTGAGGTATTTGGTGGTGGAGTGCACCACGATGTCGAAGCCCAACTCCAGCGGGCGCTGGATCCAGGGGCTGGCAAAGGTATTGTCGGCCACGCAGATAATCCCGCGGGCACGGCAGATGCGGGCCACGGCGCGCAGGTCGGTCAGGCTCAGCAGCGGGTTGCTTGGGGTTTCGACCCAGACCATGCGCGTGTCGTCCTGCAATGACGCTTCAAACGCCGACAAGTCGCTGAGGTCGACATAGCTGAAACGGTGCCCGGCACTGCGCTGGCGCACCTTGTCGAACAGGCGGAAAGTGCCGCCGTACAGGTCGTTGCCCGAGACGATATGCGCGCCGGCATCCAGCAGTTCCAGCACGGTGGAGATCGCCGCCAGCCCCGAGGCAAATGCAAATGCCTGGCTGCCGCCTTCAAGGTCGGCCACGCAGCGTTCCAGGGCGAAACGCGTGGGGTTATGGGAGCGGCCATAGTCAAACCCCTTGTGCACGCCGGGGCTGTCTTGCAGGTAGGTGGAGTTGGCGTAGATCGGCGGCATCAGCGCGCCCGTGGTCGGGTCGGGTGACTGCCCGGCGTGGATCACACGGGTGGCAAACGCGCTTTTATCGGGCTGGCTCATGCAAGGGATCTCCGTAGGTGGTTAAGCAGGTCGACGCGGGTGATCAGGCCATGAAAGCCTGCGGCGTCGGCAATGATGGCGACCAGGCCGCGATCCAGTTCAGCCTGCAGTTCGGCCAGGCTGGCGTTGGGGGCTAGGGTGTGCAGGGTGTTGGTCATGGCGCTGGCGACGGTCATGGAAAAATCTGCGGCGTCGTGGTGCAGGCCCAGCAGGATGTCGGACTCGTCGATCACGCCCACCAGGGTCTGGCCATCGACCAGCACCGGCAGTTGCGACACGTCCGCCAGGCGCATGCGCTGGAAGGCGGTGAGCAGGGTGTCGTCGGGGCTTACGCTGATCACGCGGCCGTCTTCGAAGCGGCGCGCGATCAGGTCGCGCAGGTCACCGTAGTGCTTGTACTGCAGCAGGCCCGCGTCGTTCATCCACTGGTCGTTGTAAACCTTGGACAGGTAGCGCGTACCGGTGTCGCAAACAAAGGTCACCACGCGCTTTGGCTCGGTTTGCTCGCGGCAGTAGCGCAAGGCCGCGGCGAGCAGTGTGCCGGTGGATGAGCCGCCGAGGATGCCTTCGGCCTTGAGCAATTGGCGGGCGTGGTCGAAGCTGTCTGCATCACTGATGGAGTAGGCGTGGCGCACGCTGGACAGGTCGGCAATCGAAGGGATGAAGTCTTCGCCAATACCTTCCACGGCCCAGGAACCAGGGGTTTCCAGCTTGCCGCTGCGGCTGTATTCGGCCATCACCGAACCGACCGGGTCGGCCAGCACCATGGCCAGTTCGGGTTGCACGCGCTTGAAGAACCGCGTCAAACCGGTGAGCGTGCCGGCCGAGCCGACGCCCACCACAATGGCGTCTACGTCGTGCTGGGTCTGCGCCCAGATCTCCGGCGCGGTGCTGGTCTCGTGGGCCAAGGGGTTGGCCGGGTTATTGAACTGGTCGGCGAAGAACGAGCCTGGAATATCTTTGGCCAAGCGTGCCGCCACGTCCTGGTAATACTCGGGGTGGCCCTTGCCCACATCGGAGCGGGTGATATGCACCTCGGCGCCCATGGCCTTGAGGTGCAGCACTTTTTCCGTGGACATCTTGTCGGGCACCACCAACACCACCCGGTAACCCTTGGCCCGGCCCACCAGCGCCAGGCCCAGGCCGGTGTTGCCGGCGGTGGCTTCAATGATGGTACCGCCAGGGCGCAAACGACCGTCGCGTTCAGCGGCGTCGATCATCGCCAGGCCGATGCGGTCCTTGATGGAACCGCCGGGGTTTTGCGATTCAAGCTTGAGAAACAGCGTGCAGGGGCCGGTATCGAAGCGGCTGACCTTGACCAGCGGGGTGTTGCCGATCAGCTCAAGTACAGCAGGGCGTGAAGGGGTGGGCATGTCGTCTCCTGGTTACGGGATGGGCGCAGAGCGGGGGACAGCAAAAAAACCGCATGGCTTGGAACATAGGCCGGTATTGACGGCGTCGCAACCGGGCGTCCGTTGTATGAATTTTTTTGCCGCATGGAGGAGGGCGCGCGATCCAAGTGTGGGAGCTGGCTTGCCTGCGATGGTCATAGGTATCTACACAAATTTGGTGCGACGATGAACCTGTGGCGAGGGAGCTTGCTCCCGTGACGGCCTGACAGCCGGCGTCGATCTAACTAACGCGCCGCGATTCAAATGTGGGAGCTGGCTTGCCTGCGAAGGCGGTCTGCCAGCCGACCGGAATATTGGATTTGACCGAGTACATATCCATTATTAAGGTAACGGCCACCGATGGTTCCGCCCTGACGGCGGCTCACTTTGCAAAAGCCGGGATGCCGGCCCAGGCCAAAGTAAGCAAAACGCTCTTGCCCCACCACTCGGCACCTCGCCTAGGCTCGGTGTGCCCGTAATCCGCCAGCGCGGTTTAACGGGGCGCCTAAGATCAAGAGCGACTCGCTTCGCATCGTGGTTGCCGTCTGCTGTTACAACCCACAAAGTTGTGTAGATACCTATGCTGCGATGGCGGTGGTGCTGTTGGCATTTGTGCTGCCTGACCCACCGCCATCGCGGCCTCGCTAAGGCTCGAGCGCTCCCACCGTTCAGTTTCCGGCAATGGCGGCTTCGATAGCAGCGATGTCGATTTTGGTCATGGTCATCATCGCTTCAAATGCGCGCTTGGCGACGGCAGGATCTTTACTGGTAACTGCATCGACCAACACCCGCGGCGAGATCTGCCACGACAGCCCCCACTTGTCCTTGCACCAACCGCAAGCGCTCGCCTGCCCATCGTTGTCGATGATGGCATGCCAAAAGCGGTCGGTTTCCTCCTGGTTATCCGTGGACACCTGAAAGGAAAACGCTTCACTGTGCTTGAACAGGGGGCCGCCATTGAGGCCCACGCAGGGGATACCCAGCACGGTGAATTCCACGGTCAACTCATCGCCCTGCTTGCCTGCCGGGTAGTCGCCAGGCGCACGGTGTACGGCCTTTACTTCGCTGTCGGGGAAGGTGTTGGCGTAGAAGGTCGCTGCCGCCAGGGCATCGCCGTTGTACCAGAGGCAGATCGTATTTTTGTTGTTCATCGCAAGGCTCCTCGGGTTGAAAGGTGCATGAAGTCTAGACGAACAACCTGCAACGCTACTCAGGCTTGCACCGCCTCCCGGCCAGCGCGTGAGTCGGCCCGCCGCGAACGCCAGCTCAGCCCCAATACCATCAGCAAGCCCAGGCCCGCCATCAGTGCGCCTGCCAGGGAAATGGCCGGGTAGCCGAGCCCGGCATTGATCACTGCACCTCCCAATGCCGCACCAATCGCATTCCCAAAATTGAACGCACCGATGTTCATCGCCGAAGCCAGGTTAGGCGCGTCTTTGGCGGCCTCCATCACCCGCATCTGCAGCGGCGGCACCAGGGCAAAGCTGGCAGCGCCCCACAGCAGGATCGACAGCGCAGCGGGCAGCGGCCATTGCATGAGCACCGAAAAGGCCAACAGCACGGCAATCAACACCACCAGCGAGATGATCAAAGTGCGGTCCACTGAGCGGTCCGCAGATTTGCCACCCCACACATTGCCCAGGGTGAGCCCGATTCCGAACAGCACCAGCATCCCGGTGACGAAGTTGGTCGAAGCGTGGGTAACGTCCCGCAGAATCGGCGCGATGTAGGTGAATACCGTAAACATCGCACTCGAGCCCACCACGGTCAGGGCCAGCGCCGCCAGCACCGGCCCGCGCCCCAGCACACGGATTTCCGCCATCAGCCCGCCGCCTTTGGGCGCCGGCGCATTGGGCAAGGCCCACCACAGCGCCGCCATGACCACCGCGCCAAGCCCACTGATGCCCCAGAACGCGGTGCGCCAACCAAAGTTCTCGCCAAACCAGGTCGCCAGGGGCACGCCGCCAATGGTTGCGAGGGTCAGCCCCATGAACATCGCCGCCACAGCGCCCGCGCGCTTCTCGGGCGCCACCAGGCTTGCGGCCACAATCGAGCCAATCCCGAAGAACGCTCCGTGATTGAGCGACGTCACCAGCCTGGCGATCATCAATGTCTGGTAGTTGCTGGCCAACGCCGACAGCAAATTACCCAGGGTAAAAATCGCCATCAGCCCGATCAGCAGATAACGGCGGGGCACCCTGGCCGTCGCCAGGGTCATGATCGGCGCGCCAATCAACACGCCCATGGCGTAGGCGCTTACCAACAGCCCTGCAGCGGGAATGGAAACATCAAGATCAGCGGCGATACCGGGCAACATGCCCATAGGGGCAAACTCTGTGACCCCGATGCCAAAGGCACCGACGGACAATGCTACAAGGGGGGGATTGATACGCATGGGTGACTCCTCATCTGTGAGCCAAATGCTACAATCCTGCCTTTTGCAGCAGTAGCCCTTGGTTGGGAACTACAGCTTTGCGCAGGAGGCACAAATGGACATCGGCGGGCGTTCGGGAGAGATGGAAGTGTTCACCATGGTCGCCGAGCACGGCAGCCTGTCGGGCGCGGCCAGGGCCTTGGGGCTGACCCCATCGGCCATCAGCCGCATCATTACCCGCACCGAACAGCGCATCGGCACCCGCCTGCTGCTGCGCACCACCCGCGCCATCACCTTCACCGCCGAAGGCGAAGCCTACCTGCGCGGCGCCCGACGCATCCTCGCCGACATGGCCGAAGTCGAAGATGCCATCACCGACCAGGGCGCCCCACGCGGACGCCTGCGCGTCAGCGCCGCACTGGCCCACGGCCGCATGACCATCGTCCCCCTGATCGCCGCCTTCAGCGCCCGCTATCCCGCCATCGTCGTCGACCTGATGCTCGGCGACGAAGTCGTGGACATCCTCGGCGGCCAAGCCGACGTCGCCATACGCTTCGGCCCCCTCGCCGACAGCCCCCTGACTGCTCGCCTTATCGGCTCTACCGGGCAGGTTATCGTTGCTTCACCGGAGTACCTGGCAAAGCATGGCATCCCGGTGACGCCGCAGGATCTGCTTGAGCACAACTGCCTGCGCTTCAACTTCCGCCGAGCGGCGCCGGATTGGCCGTTTCGGGTGGATGGGCGGGAGTTTTCGTTGAAGGTGGCGGGGACGATTGAGGGGAATAGTGG
>NZ_WJZD01000048.1:0-38485 GCF_021609665.1 Pseudomonas sp. PA-1-3F
TCGCCACCCGCCCCGGCGCCGCCAGCCCCCTGGCCGACATGCAACTCAAGGCCAGCGGCGCGCAATTTGCCTACGACCTGCTCCTGACTTCCAGCCGCCCGTTGGTGCTGCAAGGCGACCATGGCTACAGCCGCAAATCCGACCAGGGCCAGGCGTCGTACTACTACAGCCAGCCGTTTTTCACCGCCAGCGGCAGCGTCAACCTCGACGGCCACACCTACCAGGTCAGCGGCCCTGCCTGGCTCGACCGCGAATGGAGCAGCCAACCCCTTGCCGCCAGCCAGACCGGCTGGGACTGGTTCTCCCTGCATCTGGACCGCGGCGCGCAGCTGATGCTGTTTCGCGTGCGGCAGAAAGACAGCGACGGTTACCTCACCGGCACCTGGATCGACGCCCAGGGCCACACCGAGACCTTGCACAACAGCGATATCCAACTCACACCGCTGACCACCACGGCCATCGACGGGCGCAGTATTCCCACACGCTGGTCGCTGAAAATTCCCGGCAAACAGCTGGACATCACCACCGAGGCCGTCAACCCGAAGGCGTGGATGGACTTGGGTATTCCGTACTGGGAAGGGCCGGTGCGGTTTGAGGGTGGGGTGGGGTATTTGGAGATGACTGGGTATTAGGGGCGCTTTCTGTAGGCGTTCATCTTTTGCTGTGTAGGCAACTTCCCAAACGTACTTTTTGACCCCCGCCTGCTTGTGTCCGGGTTGTAGGTGCTTGCTTATATTTCGATGCCTTTCTCGGTATCGGAATCCAGGACATGGCGTACGGTTACATCAATCAACAGGCTTCACCTTACCCGTTTTTGAAATCACGGCTATGGCGCGGAGGCTTGTTACAGGGCCCAGATCATTTTGATGTGCTGAATAAACACCTGAGCCAAGGAATGGTGAGGCCGGGTGAGTTGGTGATCGTTCCCGAAATGTCCAGTGCCCATTGCTCAATCGAAGAAGCCTGGTTGATGCGCCACGCTGAAGAGATTAGTCGCCAACTGGACCAGAATGTGCCGCTCGATAGAGCAGGAAATACAAATTACGACTTGGCGCAGAGCATTCTGGGGTATGGGTCGATAGGCATCGGCAGTGCGACGTCGGCTTGGAGCCGGCACCTGCAGGCGGTTGCACAGACTTTGGAGGAAATCGAGCAGTTGCATCGGCAATTGAAGGACGGTGGTTTGGACAAAGAGTCGTTTATACGACAGCGTCAAAGGATGTTTGGCGTTTTGGATATGCAACTGCAAGGGGCTGCGCGATTTGGTTCTGGATTGCGTGGCAATCAACCGCTTAAGGAGGCGCTTGGGATCTCGACCAAAAGCTATCTGCATCAAGGCGAAATTGTGGGGTATGCGCAGCGGGTTCAGACGATTACGCAGATGTCGAAATGGTTAAAGCAAGGAACATATCTGGGGTTGGCGTTGGATGTGGGCGTGGCGGGTTTGGAAATCAAGGAGGCGTGTGTGGTGGGGAGGGGGGGGCGGGGGTGGGGGGGTGGGTGGAGGGGGGGGGGGGGTCTTCCGCCGGCGGGGGGGGGGGCCCCCAGAAATTTTTTGGGGCGCTCCGCACCCGGGGGGGAGCAACCTCCCTCGCCACAAAAGCATCTTTCTACAGATGAATCAGCAGGGATTAGTATTCCCAGAAGATCCGTTGCAGTTCCTTGCTGTCCTGGGTCTTGGTCAGGGCGACCATGGCCAGGATGCGGGCTTTCTGCGGGTTCAGGTCAAGGGCGGCGACCCAGTCGTATTTGTCGTCTGGCTGTTCGGCGTTACGCAGAACCATGCCACCGGCGTTGACGTGGGAAGAGCGAATGATCTGCACGCCTTGTTTACGCAATTCCACCAGCGCTGGAACGACCTTGGACGATACTGACCCATTACCGGTACCGGCGTGAATGATCGCTTTGGCGCCCGCTTGGGCCAATGCCTTGTAGGCAGTGTCGCTCACGTTGCCATAGCCGTAGGCAATTTCAACGTCAGGCAGGCTTTTGATGGTCTTGATGTCGAACTCAGAATCCATGGTGTGACGCTTGGCCGGCAGGCGGAACCAGTAGGATTTACCCTCGACGACCATGCCCAGCGGGCCCCATGGGCTCTTGAACGCTTCGGTCTTGATGTTGATCATCTTGCTGACGTCGCGGCCAGATTGGATCTCGTCGTTCATGGTCACCAGCACGCCTTTGCCCCGTGCATCCTTGCTGCCCGCGACCGCAACCGCGTTGTAAAGGTTGAGCATGCCGTCTGCCGACATCGCGGTGCCTGGGCGCATGGAGCCGACCACCACGATAGGCTTGTCGGTTTTTTCCACCAGGTTCAGGAAGTAGGCGGTTTCTTCAAGGGTGTCGGTGCCGTGGGTGATCACGATGCCGTCCACGTCCTTGTTGTCGGCCAATTCGGCGACACGGCGACCCAGTTGCAGAAGGTTTTCGTTATTGATGCTTTCCGACGCAATTTGCATCACTTGTTCGCCGCGAACATTGGCGATCTGGCTAAGCTCAGGAACGCCGGCGATCAGTTGTTCGATGCCGACTTTGGCCGCCTGGTAGGTGGCACTGTTGGCCGCACTGGCGCCGGCGCCAGCGATGGTACCGCCGGTGGCGAGGATGACTACGTTGGACAGTTTGGTCTTGCTTTCGACTTCCTTTGCCTGGGCGGCAACGGGGAACAGCAGCAGAAGGGCCAGGGCGCCCGGAATGACGTTCTTCAATGCAGATTTCATTATTTTTCTCTCTGGTTTTTGATGAGTGCTGTAGCAGGTTCATCTAGAACACCCGGGCGGTTCTGAACGCCGCGAGGTGCTGAGAAAGAGCAGGATTTGTACCAGACTGAGCATGTTGGTTTTTATAAATTAACTTATTGATTTAAAACAACTTAACCTAAGATTTTAGTTTCATGGGGCTTGGCGCTGTCCGGCTTTCCGAACGCGAAGGGTTGTGGTGTTCGGTTGTCCGAAAGCGATCACGATATGTCCGAGCGCTGTGGTCGATCATTCGCAGTGCACTCTGTCGTTTCAGCGAGCGGCAGAAACGGCGAGCTGGCTTAAACGTATCAGCGGTCGGTGGCTCAAGGGAGAGCTTGGAGGGCGCCAATGAAAGGCTTGCTGCTACCGTTGACAAATCTCGACAAGGTTCTCATAGTTTGCTCAACGCAAACGTTTGCGAGATGTTTCACTGCGCCCTTGGCGCATCGTGAAAGCTCGTATCAGCCGCCCAGGTGGGAGGGCTGCCGAAGGGCTCTTCGGTGCAAGCGTTGCTCACAATAATCATAAGATCGGAGTGAACCCATGAAGCTGCCATTTGCTGGACGTCTTCTTGCTGTTGCTGTGCTTGCTGCCGCATCCGCCGCTTTGCCTCTCTCTTCTGCATTTGCCGATGACGCTGCCAAAACGCCTACCGTGGGTTTGGTCATGAAGTCCCTTGCCAATGAGTTTTTCGTCACCATGACCGACGGTGCGAAGGATTACCAGAAAGCGCACCCAACAGAATTCAAGTTGATCTCCAACGGCATCAAGAACGAAACCGATACCAGCGCGCAGATCGCCATTGTCAACGAAATGATCAACGCCAAGGTTGATGCGCTTGTCATTGCTCCCGCCGACTCCAAGGCACTCGCCAGTGTGCTGAAAAAGGCTTCCGATGCCGGTATCAAGGTGGTCAACATCGACAATCGCCTGGACCCGGAAGTACTCAAAAGCAAAAACCTCGATATTCCGTTTGTAGGCCCGGATAACCGCAAAGGCTCCAAGCTGGTGGGCGACTACCTGGCCAAGCAACTGGCCGCCGGTGACAAGGTCGGCATCATCGAGGGCGTACCCACTACCACCAATGCCCAGCAGCGCACCGCAGGCTTCAAGGATGCGATGGACGCCGCAGGCATGAAGATTGTTTCCACCCAGTCCGGTAACTGGGAAATCGACCAGGGCAACAAAATCGCCGCAGCGATGCTGAGCGAAACGCCGGATATCAAGGCGCTGTTGGCCGGTAACGACAACATGGCTCTGGGCGCTGTTTCCGCCGTGCGTGCGGCAGGCAAGGCCGGCAAGGTGTTGGTGGTAGGTTACGACAACATTGACGCGATCAAGCCAATGCTCAAGGACGGCCGCGTGTTGGCCACGGCTGACCAGGCCGCCGCCCAGCAAGCCGTGTTCGGTATCCAGAACGCGCTGAAGCTGGTCAAGGGTGAGAAAGTCGATGCCAAAGATGGCGTGATCGAAACCCCGGTCGAACTCGTCATCAAGCAGTAATCCTGGCAGTACCCAACAGCGCCCGCTCGTCCTGAGCGGGCGCCTGGAGATTTTCCTATGTCATCTTCCGCCCCGAACGCTGTCCTCTCGGTCAGCGGTATCGGTAAGACCTATGCCCAACCGGTTCTGTCCGACATCACCCTGACGCTCAATCGCGGGGAAGTGTTGGCGCTGACCGGTGAGAACGGCGCAGGCAAAAGTACCTTGTCGAAGATCATCGGCGGCCTGGTCACGCCCACCACCGGGCACATGCAATTCAACGGTCAGGATTATCGCCCCGCCAGCCGCACCCAGGCCGAAGCCTTGGGCGTGCGCATGGTCATGCAGGAACTCAACCTGCTGCCGACGCTGACCGTGGCTGAAAACCTGTTCCTGGATAACCTGCCGAGCCGCTGTGGCTGGATCAGCCGCAAACAATTGCGCAAAGCCGCGATCGAAGCCATGGCCCAAGTCGGCCTGGACGCGATCGACCCGGACACACTGGTAGGCAGCCTGGGCATTGGTCACCAGCAAATGGTCGAGATCGCCCGTAACCTGATCGGCGACTGCCATGTATTGATCCTCGACGAGCCCACGGCGATGCTTACTGCTCGTGAAGTCGAGATGCTGTTTGAACAAATCACGCGCCTGCAGGCTCGAGGCGTGGCGATCATTTATATTTCGCACCGGCTCGAAGAGTTGGCCCGTGTCGCCCAGCGCATTGCGGTATTGCGCGACGGCAAGCTGGTCTGCGTCGAGCCGATGGCCAATTACAACAGTGAGCAGTTGGTGACCTTGATGGTCGGTCGCGAACTGGGTGAACACATCGATTTGGGCCCGCGCACCATCGGAGGCCCGGCCTTGACCGTGACGGGCCTTACCCGTTCGGACAAGGTCCGCGATGTGTCCTTTGAAGTGCGCGCCGGTGAAATCTATGGCATTTCCGGCCTGATCGGCGCCGGTCGCACCGAATTGCTGCGCCTGATTTTCGGCGCCGACCCGGCCGACAGCGGCACCGTGGCCTTGGGTTCGCCGGCCAAGGTGGTGAGCATTCGCTCGCCGGTGGACGCGGTCGGTCATGGTATTGCCCTGATCACCGAAGACCGCAAGGGCGAGGGCCTGCTGCTGACCCAGTCCATCAGCGCCAACATCGCCCTGGGCAACATGCCGGAAATTTCCGGCGGGGGCGTCGTCAACAGCCGTAACGAAACCGCTCTGGCCAAGCGCCAGATCGACGCCATGCGAATCCGCAGTTCCAGCCCGACGCAACTGGTGTCCGAGCTGTCGGGTGGTAACCAGCAGAAGGTGGTGATTGGCCGCTGGCTGGAGCGCGACTGCGCAGTAATGCTGTTCGATGAGCCTACCCGCGGCATCGACGTCGGTGCCAAGTTCGATATCTATGCTTTGCTCGGTGAATTGACCCGCCAGGGCAAAGCGCTGGTGGTGGTGTCCAGTGACCTGCGTGAGCTGATGCTGATCTGTGACCGCATCGGTGTGCTGTCCGCCGGGCGCCTGATCGAGACCTTCGAGCGTGACAGCTGGACCCAGGACGAATTGCTCGCCGCCGCCTTTGCCGGCTATCAGAAACGTGATGCGCTGCTCAACGAAGCAGCGCCTAGGAATACCCCATGAAAACAAACATTTCCCCCGGTAAAACTGGCGGCAACTTCTATGGCCTGGGTACCTACCTCGGGCTGGCAGGTGCCTTGCTGGCGATGATTGCGCTGTTCTCGATGCTCAGCGATCACTTTCTGTCCTATGACACCTTCAGCACCCTGGCCAACCAGATTCCAGACCTGATGGTGCTGGCGGTGGGCATGACCTTCATCCTGATCATTGGCGGCATCGACCTGTCTGTGGGATCGGTACTGGCATTGGCGGCCTCGGCAGTCAGCGTGGCGATCCTGGGCTGGGGCTGGAGCGTGTTGCCTGCCGCTCTGTTGGGCATGGGTTGCGCGGCGTTGGCCGGCACCATCACCGGTTCCATCACGGTGGCCTGGCGCATTCCGTCATTTATCGTATCCCTCGGCGTGCTGGAGATGGCCCGCGGCGTGGCCTACCAGATGACGGGCTCGCGCACCGCTTATATCGGTGACTCGTTTGCCTGGCTGTCCAACCCGATTGCTTTCGGTATTTCCCCGTCGTTCATCATCGCCTTGCTGGTGATCATCGCGGCCCAGTTGGTACTGACCCGTACGGTCTTCGGTCGCTACCTGATCGGCATCGGCACCAACGAAGAAGCGGTGCGCCTGGCGGGTATCAATCCCAAGCCTTACAAGGTCCTGGTGTTCAGCCTGATGGGCCTGTTGGCTGGTGTGGCGGCGCTGTTCCAGATCTCGCGCCTGGAAGCGGCGGACCCGAATGCCGGTTCGGGCCTGGAGCTGCAAGTGATCGCCGCCGTGGTGATTGGTGGCACCAGCCTGATGGGCGGGCGTGGCTCGGTCATCAGTACGTTCTTCGGGGTGTTGATTATTTCGGTCCTGGCCGCCGGGCTGGCGCAGATCGGCGCGACGGAACCGACTAAACGCATCATTACCGGTGCCGTGATCGTGATTGCCGTGGTCCTCGATACTTATCGCAGCCAGCGCGCCAGTCGGCGGGGCTGAACCATGGCAACGATCAAGGATGTGGCAGCGCTTGCAGGTATTTCCTACACCACCGTGTCCCATGTGGTGAACAAGACGCGCCCAGTCAGCGAGCCGGTACGCATCAAGGTCGAGGCGGCGATCAAGCAGTTGGACTACGTGCCCAGTGCCGTGGCACGCTCGCTCAAGGCCAAGACCACGGCCACCATCGGGCTGCTGGTGCCCAACAGCCTCAACCCGTATTTTGCCGAGCTGGCTCGGGGTATCGAGGATTACTGCGAGCGTAATGGCTATTGCGTGATCCTCTGCAACTCGGATGACGACGCAGAGAAACAGCGCAGTTATTTGCGCGTGTTGCTGGAAAAGCGCGTCGATGGCTTGATCGTGACATCCGTGGGCGGTGATGACAGTGGCCTTGCCGCAGGCTTGAGTGCAGTGCGCACGCCGATGGTGATTGTCGACCGGGCACTGGATGGGATTGATGTGGACTTGGTGCGCATCGATCACGAAGAGGGCGCTTACCTGGCGACCCGGCACTTGCTGGAATTGGGGCACCGGGACATCGCCTGTATCGGCGGCCCTGGGCATACCCGCGTGGCGCAGATGCGCCTGGCGGGTTACCAGCGTGCATTGCGCGAGGCGGGCATCGAGGTGTTGGCCAGTCGTACCCTGGAAAGCGATTTCACCAGCACGGGCGGGTATGCCGCAGCTGTACAGTTATTATCGCAACACCCGCCCAGCGCGATTTTCGCCAGCAACGATATGATTGGTTTTGGCGTGCTGCGCGCCGCCGCCGAGCGCAATGTGCGGGTGCCGGGCGAGCTGTCGGTCATCGGTTTCGATGACATCCAGATGGGGCGCTACGTCTATCCGGCGCTGACGACGGTCGGCCAGTCGATCCTGCAGTTGGGCGAGACTGCGGCCGAATTATTACTGCAACGAATAGCAACACCCCAACTGCCGATCGATCAACGTATCGTGACGCCCAGTATTGTTTTGCGTGAGTCGACCGCGCCATTGGCTGATGTGTTCGCCCAATACCGCTGAACCGAATTGATGAGTACTGATGTATGCCAGCAAAAGTAGTGGTAATAGGCAGCTTGAACATGGACCTGGTCACCCGCGCCAGTCGCTTGCCGCGTGCCGGTGAAACCCTGATCGGCCAGACGTTCTCCACTGTGCCCGGCGGCAAGGGCGCCAACCAGGCCGTCGCCTCGGCACGCCTGGGGGCGAGTGTCGCAATGGTGGGGTGCATCGGTACCGACGCCTATGGCAGCCAATTGCGCGATGCGCTGCTGGTGGAAGGGATCGATTGCCAGGCAGTCAGCACGGTGGATGGCTCCAGCGGTGTGGCGTTGATCGTGGTCGATGACAGCAGCCAGAACGCCATTGTCATTGTGGCCGGCAGCAACGGTGAGCTGACGCCTGCGTCGCTGCGAACGTGCGACGCTGTGCTGCAGGCGGCAGACGTGATCATCTGCCAGCTTGAGGTGCCGATGGAAACCGTTGGGTATGCGCTCAAGCGGGGTCGCGAGCTGGGCAAGACCGTCATCCTCAACCCGGCCCCGGCAAGCGGGCCGTTGCCCGCTGACTGGTATGCCTCGATCGATTATCTGATCCCCAATGAAAGCGAGGCCAGTGCTCTGAGCGGCGTGACGGTCGACTCCCTCGACAGCGCCAAGGTCGCCGCGACCGCGCTGATCCGGGCGGGTGCCGGCAAGGTCATCATCACCCTGGGCGCCCAGGGCGCGCTGTTTGCCGACGGCAAGAGCTTTGAGCACCTGGTGGCGCCGAAGGTCAAGGCGGTGGATACCACCGCTGCTGGCGATACCTTTGTCGGTGGCTTTGCCGCCGCGCTGGCCGCGGGCCAGAGCGAAGCCCGGGCGATCCGTTTTGGCCAGGTGGCGGCGGCGTTGTCAGTGACCCGCGCCGGCGCTCAGCCTTCCATTCCTACGCTGCACGACGTACAAGGTTTTGTGCCTGCATGAAAAAGACACCTTTGCTGAATATCGCCCTGTCGCGCGTGATCGCGTCCCTGGGCCACGGTGACATTCTGGTCATCGGCGATGCCGGCCTGCCGGTACCTCCCGGCGTCGAATTGATCGACCTGGCACTGACCCAGGGCATCCCGGACTTCATCAGCACCTTGCGCATCGTGCTTAGCGAAATGCAGGTGGAAAGCCATGTTCTGGCAGAAGAGATCCTGCTGAAGCAGCCGCCCGCGCTGACCTCGCTAAATACGCTCACAGAGCAAGCTGAACTGGGCGAGCGACGCCTGCTCAGCCATGACCAATTCAAGCAATTGAGCCGCAATGCCCGCGCTGTTGTGCGCACTGGCGAGTGCCAGCCGTACTGCAATATCGCGCTGGTGTCCGGCGTAACGTTCTAGCGTCCCCCCTATGACAAGGAGTGCTTTATGCAACGCGGTCTACCTACCCTGAAAAACCTGTTCCGGAGTGTTCTGCTTTTGTCCGCGCTCACTGCTGCAAGCGCCCAAGCGGCGGAAAAAACCGACCTGATCATCGATACCGACCCGGGTGCCGATGACGTGGTGGCCTTGCTGTTCGCCATGGCCTCGCCGGAGGAGTTGAGCATTCGTGCGCTGACCACCGTCGCCGGCAATGTGCGCTTGGACAAGACCTCCCGCAACGCGCGCCTGGCGCGCGAGTGGGCAGGGCGCGAGGACATCCCGGTGTACGCAGGTGCGCCAGCGCCGTTGTTGCGCAAACCGATCTACGCCGAGAATATCCATGGCAAGGAAGGCATCTCGGGCGTCACGGTGCATGAACCGAAAAAAGGCCTGGCCGAAGGCAATGCAGTCGACTACCTGATCAAGACCCTGAGCAGCGCCAAGCCACACAGCATCACCATCGCCATGCTCGGCCCGCAGACCAACCTGGCACTGGCGCTGACTCAAGCGCCCGAAATCACCCAGGGCATCAAGGAAGTGGTCGTGATGGGCGGCGCCCACTTCAACGGCGGCAATATCACCCCAGTGGCCGAGTTCAACCTGTTCGCCGATCCGGTGGCGGCGGAGATCGTGCTCAAAAGCGGTGTGAAGTTGACCTACCTGCCGTTGGACGTGACCCATAAAGTCCTCACCAGCGACGCCCGCCTGAAGAAGATTGCCGACCTGAACAACAACGCGAGCAAGGTCGTCAGCAGTATTCTGAATGAGTACGTCAAAGGCGATATGGAGCACTACGGCATTCCGGGTGGCCCGGTCCATGACGCTACCGTGGTTGCCTACCTGCTCAAGCCATCGCTGTTCAGCGGTCGTGAGGCCAATATGGTGGTCGACAGCCGCGAAGGCCCGACCTTCGGCCAGACCATCGTCGACTGGTACGACGGCCTCAAGCAGCCGAAGAATGTGTTCTGGGTTGAGAATGGCGACGCCCAGGGCTTCTTCGATCTGCTGACCGAGCGCCTGGCGCGTCTGAAGTAAGTTAGCGGGGCGGCGCTCGTCGCCCGGTTCTATTCGCGCTCTTGGGCGCCCATGTAGTCGGCCGGGTATTTCTCGAATATCTGGCCGATGAATGCTTGCGCCGCCTGGGTGCCCAGTTCCTTGACCAACAGGTCGATACCAATGATCGCCAGTTCTTCCGGGCTTCCGGGGCTGTAGGAACTTTGCCCTTGGGGCCACTTGGCTTTGATGTCGGCTTGAAGCGTTACGGTGGTCATGGAAATCTCACGGGCTGAAAAATGCGGGGGCAATGCACTGGAACGCCGTTCCAGAGGGGGGCAGTTAAGCATTTTGTACGGCATTTGGCACTGCTACTTAGGCATGAAGCGGCGGCTGTGCGACACTGTTGGCCTGTTAAATGACCGGGAAACACCGCGTGCAAATCGATTTGAGCAAGCCCGACAACCTGACGCTGGACGCCGTGCGCCAATTGCTTGGCAGCGCCAGTGACGACGAACATACCCAGTTGCGGGTAACCAAAGAAGGCATCGCCTACATTTCTTCCGGCGTAGTCGGTGGGGCTGATATCGCTGGCCTGGTGTTTCGCCTGGAGACCTGGGCCAAAGGTTCCGGCTATGTCGGCAACGTGGCGGCCAGCGATGAAGTCTGGGTCATGCAGATTTTCAACGCGCTGAAGCAGAATTGGCCTACTCCTTCGTCGGACTACATCGATATCTACTGAATACGTTCATATCTAGTCACGATTCACCAAGCGATTGCAGGCCGTGACTCAGGCAGACTTGCCCACAGGCGGTTAACGTCTTGAAACCAATCGCTTTGAATGCTGTCGCACGATCTCTGTCCACTTTTTATCATAGGAGGCTTCATGCCTTGGAAGCTCGCATCATTCGGTACTTTGTTGGCTGCGCTCGCGTTGGCGGGTTGCAATACCCCGGGTGCCTCTGAGCCAGGCAAAGCTGCCACTGTGACCGATGCCGGTCATAGCCGCTGTGAGTCGAAGGCCGCAGAGTTCGCCATAGGCCAGAAAGCCTCGCCCCAGTTGCTGGAGCAAGCACGTACGCGCGCTGGCGCGCAGAATGCACGCATCCTCAAGCCCAACGACATGGTCACGCTGGAGTATCGCTCTGACCGCCTGAACCTGAACACCGATGACAATCTGGTGATCAACCGGGTTAACTGCGGCTGATACGGCTTTTGCATCGCCCATAAAAAACCCCGTCACATGGACGGGGTTTTTTTAGCTCAGCGGAGAATTACTCGCCGCGAACCTGTGCAGCTTGCATACCCTTTTGGCCTTTCTCAGCCACGAAGGAAACGGTTTGGCCTTCTTTCAGGCTTTTGAAACCGTCGCTTTCGATAGCTTTGAAGTGTACGAACAGGTCGTCACCGCCACCTTGAGGAGTGATGAAGCCGAAGCCTTTTTCATCGTTGAACCATTTAACGGTGCCGGTTTGGCGATTAGACATGGTGTATCTCCAAGAAACATATATTTTCAGTAGTGCTGTGCTGCTCAGGCCAACTGGGCACACAGGGCTATCATAGTCGAAATGTTCGGCTTGGGAGCCCCCCCAAGGCACTGTTTGCTAATCAATCGCTTTGCGTTTGATCCGTTGTTCGGCTGAAAGCCCCGATTTACGGGGCTTCGCGACGAAATATCAGCTGTTAAAAAAAGCCGTAAAACCTGCATAATTTGTGTGAAATGGCAGTTTTCAGGCGGTTTTTTCAGCGAAATGACCGTCGAATCGTCAGCCAATCTTACTTTTTCTTCACCACTTTGCAGGACGAAATAGCCGCGACCGCTTTGTTTTTAAGCTCCGGGCTGGCGTTCTGGTTGGTCATCAATTCCTTGATCTCGGCAGTGCTCAATTCGGCATTGATCTTGTCAGCGCCACATTCACAGTGGGCTTTGGCAGTTTTGACGTCCACGTTCTGGCTGGCGGCGGCACTGCAGTCGTTGACGAAAGCGTCACGGGCGCCAGCTGGCCAGTTGGAAGGGGCTGCAGCCTGTGCGCCGAGGGAAAGGAGGCTCAGGGTAGCGGCGACAGCGAGGGTAGAGGTAAAACGCATCATGGGATGCTCCTTTGGGTCGAGGACGAACGGCGATTCTCAGTGGCTTTGAGGCCCTGCGTACAGCTCAAGTTCACTTTTGCAGCTATAAAGCCATGAATTGCTCTTTACCCAGCGCTTGACCAACGCGATGACCGTTCATCTGTGCTAGCATCCTTGCCTGGCTATTTCCGGGCGCGCCATTTGCCGCCTTGCCAGGTTCTTTTTGTTCACTCCAGTCACTCTGGTTCGATTATCGGTTGGCCGAAAGGCTCCTGCCGCTGTAAGGCAGGCGTTCATTATTGAGCGGCCTGGTGTTGGATCTTGTACTGGCTCATCCCAACCCACGTGACCTTTGGTAGGGGTCACCACTAGGAGAGGAGGCGCCATGCCAACTATTACTCTTCCCGACGGCAGTCAGCGTTCATTCGATCATCCGGTTTCCGTAGCCGAGGTCGCCGCATCCATTGGTGCTGGCCTGGCCAAGGCCACCGTGGCCGGCAAGGTCGACGGCAAGCTGGTTGATGCCAGCGACCTGATCACCAGCGACGCCAGCCTGCAAATCATCACGCCCAAGGATCAAGAGGGGCTGGAGATCATTCGCCACTCTTGCGCGCACTTGATTGGCCATGCGGTCAAGCAACTGTATCCAACCGCCAAGATGGTGATCGGCCCGGTCATTGAAGAAGGCTTCTATTACGACATCGCCTATGAGCGTCCTTTTACTCCGGACGACCTGGCGGCCATCGAGCAGCGCATGCACGCGCTGATCGAAAAAGATTACGACGTCATCAAGAAAGTCACCCCGCGTGCCGAAGTGATCGACGTGTTTACTGCACGTGGCGAGGACTACAAGCTGCGTCTGGTAGAAGATATGCCGGACGAGCAGGCCATGGGGCTGTACTACCACGAAGAATACGTGGATATGTGCCGTGGCCCGCACGTGCCGAACACGCGCTTCCTCAAATCGTTCAAGCTGACCAAGCTGTCCGGTGCCTACTGGCGCGGTGACGCCAAGAACGAACAGCTGCAACGGATCTACGGCACGGCCTGGGCTGACAAGAAGCAACTGGCCGCCTATATCCAGCGCATCGAAGAAGCTGAAAAACGCGACCACCGCAAGATCGGCAAGCGCCTGAACCTGTTCCACCTTCAGGAAGAAGCGCCGGGCATGGTGTTCTGGCACCCGAATGGCTGGACTCTGTACCAGGTGCTTGAGCAGTACATGCGCAAGGTGCAGCGCGAAAACGGTTACCTGGAGATCAAGACTCCCCAGGTGGTTGATCGCAGCCTGTGGGAGAAGTCCGGGCACTGGGCCAACTACGCCGACAACATGTTCACCACCCAGTCGGAAAACCGCGACTACGCCATCAAGCCGATGAACTGCCCGTGCCACGTGCAGGTATTCAATCAGGGCCTGAAGAGCTACCGCGAGTTGCCGATGCGCCTCGCCGAATTCGGTGCCTGCCACCGTAACGAACCATCGGGTGCGCTGCACGGCATCATGCGAGTGCGTGGCTTCACCCAGGACGACGCCCATATCTTCTGCACCGAAGAGCAGATGCAGGCCGAGTCCGCAGCGTTCATCAAGCTGACCATGGACGTTTATCGCGATTTCGGCTTTACCGAAGTCGAGATGAAGCTGTCCACTCGTCCGGAAAAACGCGTCGGTTCCGACGAGCTATGGGATCGCGCCGAAGCGGCACTGGCCGCTGCGCTCGACAGTGCGGGCCTTGCGTACGATCTGCAGCCGGGTGAGGGCGCCTTCTACGGTCCGAAGATCGAGTTCTCGCTCAAAGATTGCCTTGGCCGTGTCTGGCAGTGTGGTACCCTGCAGCTCGATTTTAACCTGCCGATCCGTCTGGGAGCCGAATACGTCTCCGAAGACAACAGCCGTAAGCACCCGGTTATGCTGCACCGGGCGATCCTCGGTTCGTTCGAGCGGTTCGTCGGTATCCTGATCGAGCACTACGAGGGCGCGTTCCCTGCGTGGCTGGCTCCGACCCAGGCAGTGATCATGAATATCACTGATAAACAGGCAGATTTTGCCGCTGAAGTTGAAAAAACTCTCAACGAAAGCGGATTTCGTGCCAAGTCCGACTTGAGAAATGAAAAGATCGGCTTTAAAATCCGCGAGCATACTTTGCTCAAGGTTCCCTATCTTTTGGTTATCGGAGATCGGGAAGTCGAGATGCAGACTGTCGCTGTGCGTACTCGTGAAGGTGCTGACCTGGGCTCGATGCCCGTCGCCCAGTTCGCTGAGTTCCTCGCGCAAGCGGTTTCCCGGCGTGGTCGCCCAGATTCGGAGTAATTATTATTAAGCGTGAAATGAGACAAGATAAACGAGCTGCACCGAAAGCCCCGATCAACGAGAATATCTCGGCACGCGAGGTTCGGTTAATTGGCGCTGATGGCGAGCAGATTGGCATCGTCTCGATTGATGAAGCGCTTCGTATTGCAGAAGAGTCCAAGCTGGACCTGGTGGAAATCTCCGCCGATGCAATCCCACCTGTTTGTCGGGTGATGGACTACGGCAAATCTATCTTCGAAAAGAAGAAGCAGGTTGCCGCAGCGAAGAAGAACCAGAAGCAGATTCAAGTAAAAGAAATCAAGTTTCGTCCAGGGACGGAGGAAGGGGATTACCAGGTAAAACTGCGCAACCTGGTACGTTTCCTGAGTGATGGGGACAGGGCCAAGGTATCCTTGCGATTCCGCGGCCGTGAGATGGCCCACCAGGAGCTGGGGATGGAACTCCTCAAGCGGGTTGAAGCTGACCTGCTGGAGTACGGTTCGGTCGAACAGCATCCTAAGATGGAAGGACGCCAGCTTATTATGGTCATCGCCCCGAAAAAGAAGAAGTAATCAACAGGGCACGGCAGGCCTTCTGATTATGTTTATCAACTGAATGCGGAGTACCGAACATGCCAAAGATGAAAACTAAAAGTGGTGCTGCTAAGCGGTTTCTGAAAACTGCTAACGGCATCAAGCACAAGCACGCTTTCAAGAGCCACATCCTGACCAAAATGTCGACCAAGCGTAAGCGTCAACTGCGCGGTAGCAGCTTGCTGCATCCGTCTGACGTGGCAAAAGTCGAGCGCATGCTGCGCCTTCGTTAATTTTGGTTCAAGAATAGAGGAAGTAACTCATGGCTCGTGTAAAGCGTGGCGTCATGGCCCGTAAGCGTCACAAAAAAATTCTGAAACTTGCTAAAGGCTACTACGGCGCGCGTTCACGCGTATTCCGTGTTGCCAAGCAAGCGGTAATCAAGGCAGGCCAATACGCCTACCGTGACCGTCGTCAGAAAAAACGTCAGTTCCGCGCTCTGTGGATCGCTCGTATCAACGCCGGTGCACGTGTTAACGGTCTGTCCTACAGCCGTTTCATCGCTGGCCTGAAAAAAGCGTCCATCGAAATCGACCGTAAGGTTCTGGCTGAACTGGCCGTGAACGAAAAAGCGGTGTTTGCTGCGATTGTCGAGAAAGCTAAAGCCTCCTTGGCTTAAGTACCCCCGACAGTCACCCTGGGCTACTCCTGTGGCCCAAGGTGGTAAACGTCATAAATAGGGGAAGAGCCTTCAAGCTCTTCCCCTATTTTGTATCTGGAGTCTGTACATGGAAAACCTGGACGCGCTCGTCGCCCAAGCCCTTGAGGCTGTGCAAAGCGCTGAAGATGTAAATGCCCTGGAGCAAATCCGGGTTCACTACCTTGGCAAGAAAGGTGAATTGACTCAGGTGATGAAGACCCTGGGAAATCTGCCCGCTGAAGAGCGTCCGCAAGTCGGTGCGCTGATCAACGTCGCCAAGGAGCGTGTCACAGAGGTTCTCAATGCGCGCAAGGCGTCGCTCGAGGAGGCCGATCTTGCGGCCAAGCTCGCCGCCGAGTCCATTGACGTGACCTTGCCTGGTCGTGGCCAGGCGTCGGGCGGTCTGCATCCGATCACCCGGACTCTGGAACGTATCGAACAGTTCTTCACCCACATCGGCTACGGCATTGCCGAAGGCCCTGAGGTCGAAGACGACTACCACAACTTCGAGGCGCTCAACATCCCAGGCCATCACCCGGCCCGGTCGATGCACGACACCTTCTATTTCAACGCCAACATGCTGCTGCGCACCCATACCTCGCCGGTACAGGTCCGCACCATGGAAGCGAACAAGCCGCCGATCCGCATTGTCTGCCCAGGCCGTGTGTACCGTAGCGACTCGGATATCACCCATTCGCCGATGTTCCACCAGGTCGAAGGCCTGCTGGTTGATCGCGATATCAATTTCGCCGACCTCAAAGGCACCATCGAAGAGTTCCTGCGGGTGTTCTTCGAAAAAGAGTTGGCGGTACGTTTCCGTCCTTCGTTCTTCCCGTTCACCGAGCCATCCGCTGAAGTCGACATGGAATGCGTGATGTGCAGCGGTAAAGGCTGCCGTGTGTGCAAGCAGACCGGCTGGCTGGAAGTGATGGGCTGCGGCATGGTTCACCCCAACGTGCTGCGCATGTCCGGGATCGATCCAGAAGAGTTCTCGGGCTTTGCCTTCGGCATGGGCGTTGAGCGTCTGGCCATGCTGCGTTACGGCGTGAACGACTTGCGTCTGTTCTTCGACAACGACTTGCGGTTCCTCGCGCAATTTCGCTAGTCGTAACGAATCTTTAGGAGAGCAGGATGAAATTCAGTGAACAATGGCTGCGTGGCTGGGTAAGCCCGCAGGTAGATCGCGACGAGCTGGTTGCTCGCCTGTCGATGGCCGGTCTTGAGGTCGATAGCGTTACGCCGGCCGCCGGTGTTTTCAGTGGTGTGGTGGTGGGCGAGGTGTTGAGCACCGAGCAGCACGCGGATGCCGACAAATTGCGTGTGTGCCAGGTCAGCAACGGTTCGGAAACCTTTCAGGTCGTGTGCGGAGCGCCTAATGTGCGCCCGGGCCTGAAGATCCCGTTCGCTATGATCGGTGCCCAGTTGCCGGGCGACTTCAAGATCAAGAAGGCCAAGCTGCGTGGCGTTGAATCCAACGGCATGCTGTGCTCCCAGGCCGAACTGCAAGTGGGTGAGGGCAATGATGGCCTGATGGAGCTGCCGGCCGACGCGCCAGTGGGTCAGGACATCCGTGTTTACCTGGAACTGGAAGACGCCAGCATTGAGGTCGACCTGACCCCCAACCGCGGCGACTGCCTGTCCCTGGCCGGCCTGGCCCGTGAAGTGGGCGCGCTGTACAACGCACCTGTCACTCGTCCAGTGGTCGCTGCCGTATCGGCGGTACACGACGAAGTACGTTCGATTGAGGTACTGGCACCAAACGCCTGCCCGCGTTACCTGGGACGTGTGATCCGTAACGTGGACCTGTCCAAGCCAACCCCGCTGTGGATGGTTGAGCGCCTGCGTCGTGCCGATGTACGCAGCATCGACGCCGCCGTCGACATCACCAACTACGTGATGCTGGAACTCGGCCAGCCGTTGCATGCGTTTGATCTTGCCGAAATCAATGGCGGCATCCGCGTGCGTATGGCCGAAGAAGGCGAGAAGCTGGTGCTGCTCGATGGCCAGGAAGTCAGCCTGCGTGCCGACACTCTGGTCATCGCCGACCACGCTCGCGCCCTGGCAATTGCCGGCGTGATGGGTGGTGAGCACAGCGGTGTATCCGCGACCACTCGTGACGTATTCCTTGAAAGCGCGTTCTTCGACCAGATCGCGATCGCTGGCAAGGCTCGTTCCTACGGCCTGCACACCGATGCGTCGCACCGCTACGAGCGTGGCGTGGACTGGAAACTCGCCCGTGAAGCCATGGAGCGCGCTACCGGCCTGCTGCTGGAAATCACCGGTGGTGAAGCCGGCCCGATTATCGAAACTGTCAACGAACAGTACCTGCCGTCGATTGCACCGATTACCTTGCGTGCCAAAAGCGTTGAGCAAATGCTCGGCCTGGTCATCGAGCCGGCTGAAATCGAGCAACTGCTGTCTGCACTCGGCCTGGGTATTTCCGCGGGTGGGGAAGGGCAGTGGCAGGTTGCAGTACCTAGCCATCGCTTCGACATCAGCCTGGAAGTCGACCTGATCGAAGAGCTGGCGCGCCTGTACGGTTACAACCGCCTGCCGGTTCGCTATCCGCAAGCACGCCTGGCACCGCAACCCAAGGCTGAAGCGCGTGCGCACCTGCCTGAACTGCGCCGCCTGCTGGTTGCCCGTGGTTATCAGGAAGCCGTGACCTATAGCTTCATTGATCCAAAGCAGTTCGAGTTGTTCAACCCTGGTGTTGAACCGCTGTTGTTGGCCAACCCGATCTCCAACGACATGGCCGCCATGCGCTCGTCGCTGTGGCCGGGCCTGGTAAAGGCACTTTCCCACAACCTGAACCGCCAGCAAGACCGCGTGCGTCTGTTCGAAAGCGGCTTGCGTTTCGTCGGCCAGCTTGATGGCTTGAAGCAAGAGCCAATGCTGGCGGGCGTCGTCTGCGGCAGTCGTCTGCCGGAAGGCTGGGCGCAAGGCCGTGAGGTCGTGGACTTCTTCGACGTCAAGGCAGACGTGGAAGCGGTGCTCGGCTTTGCCGGTGCGTTGGACGCCTTTACGTTCGTGCCGGGTAGCCACCCAGCCTTGCATCCAGGCCAGACTGCACGTATCGAGCGTGAAGGTCGCCTGGTGGGCTTTGTGGGCGCCATTCACCCAGAACTGTCGAAAACCTTGGGGCTGGACCGTCCAGTCTTCGTGTTTGAGCTAGTCTTGGCTGAAGTTGCGTCGGGCAAGATGCCTAAATTCAGCGAGTTGTCGCGCTTCCCTGAAGTGCGTCGCGACCTGGCCCTGATCGCCGACCGTGAAGTCGCCGCCACTGCGGTTCTGGATGTAATCCGTGAAAATGCAGGGGAATGGCTGACAGACCTCAGGCTATTTGACGTCTATCAGGGTAAAGGCATTGATCCGCATAGAAAAAGCCTTGCAGTTGGCTTGACCTGGCAGCATCCATCGCGCACTCTTAATGACGATGAGGTGAATACCACGACGCAAAATATCCTCACCTCGCTCGAACAAAGGTTGAACGCCACGTTAAGGAAGTGACGTATGGGGGCTTTGACGAAAGCTGAGATGGCGGAACGTCTGTACGAAGAGTTGGGTCTGAACAAGCGCGAGGCCAAGGAATTGGTCGAGCTGTTTTTTGAAGAGATCAGACACGCTCTGGAAGACAACGAACAGGTCAAGTTGTCCGGTTTCGGCAATTTTGACCTGCGAGACAAACGCCAGCGGCCTGGCCGCAATCCAAAAACGGGAGAAGAAATCCCGATCACGGCTCGCCGTGTGGTCACCTTTCGTCCAGGGCAGAAGTTGAAGGCCCGAGTTGAGGCTTATGCTGGAACCAAGTCATAACGACGAGCTACCCGTCATCCCAGGCAAGCGCTACTTCACCATCGGTGAAGTCAGCGAACTGTGTGCGGTAAAACCGCACGTGCTGCGCTATTGGGAGCAGGAGTTTCCTCAACTCAACCCCGTCAAACGCACCGGGAACCGTCGGTATTATCAGCGCCAGGACGTGCTGATGATCCGACAGATCCGTGCGTTGCTGTACGACCAAGGGTTCACCATCAGCGGCGCACGTCAGCGTATGTCCGGTGATGAAGCCAAAGACGACACCACCCAATACAAGCAACTGATCCGCCAGATGATCTCCGAATTGGAAGATGTACTGGTGGTGCTGAAAAAATGATTCAAGCTTTAAAAATACTTCCACATTTCAAAAGCTTGCGGTATATTCCGGTTCGCTTCGTTAAGAAGCGAACCCAGTAACACGCCTAGTCGGGGCGTAGCGCAGTCCGGTAGCGCACTAGCATGGGGTGCTAGGGGTCGAGTGTTCGAATCACTCCGTCCCGACCATTATTCCTGAGTAAAATCAGACACTTGAGCCGATCAGCTAGATCGGCTTTTTTGTGCCTGCGCAAAACCCGCGCAAACTATCCGGTGATTTCGCTAATATTCACGTCCGGCATCGCCTCGGACCAGATGATTTCCTCGTGATCTCGCTGGTAGTTTTTGGTCATGCCCTCACTCGCATGGCATGCGATCGTCTGCCCATCCTTCCCGGTTTCCTTCAGCACTCGCGTCAAATACCGCTCCTCAATCTGCGTCCAGTGTCCTTTGTCTGTGCCTGCTTATGTTTCAGCCGGGCCGACTTGCAGTACACAAGGGTATGGTGAGAGGGCCATCTGGGCGAGCAGTCGGAGCGGGAGGCTAACTGCGCGCTGATGTGGCTCTATTAGAGCGGAACGTCCGGATCGATCAAGGACGTGGCACTGCGGCAGCGCAGACGCTACGCCTGTGTCACCACAACTTCTTCACGGGTGTGTCGTGTGATGCCCAGTCAGATGCTGGGCGCTGCCCCAGGCTCGCTCCGAGCAGCACAAGCGCCTGACCAGCAAGTAGTAGTTCGCAACCCAGGATCAACAACACACCAAGGAATTGTCTGACGTCCAGCGTAACCAGGGCGCCTGCGCGACCAGCTTGCTATTGCTGATCTCCGGCTGGCTGTCAGTTTTCCTCTGGGATTCAGTCAGTGGCTGCAATGAGCTTGACACCCCTAGCGCCGTTAATGGTTCATGCTGCCTGTCGAGTAAAGCTTGGCTCAAAGATCATGAAGACGGCGACCAAGGAGTGATCGCGCTGCGGGCGTGTCAGGCTTACGCCAGGGAAATATCTCACTGGGGAAAACTCTTCTTTGACGTTTGTGCTGTATGTATGTACAGTGGTGATGTGGTTAAGGATGACCACTAAACAAGGAGAAAAACATGTCCATGTACTACGCGACGCCCTATGTATTCACCCCAAGCGCTACGCTCGATAACGGTCCACAGCTTAGGTCCATCATCCAGGCAGGTTATCGCTGGATTCAAATTAACCGCGACGTGTGCCCAATCAAGACTACGGTTCCTTTGAATAAGGCAGATCTAACCCCGATTCATGGCCTGGTTATTGAGCCTGCACCAGGCATTGATAAGGTGCTAATTGACTCGAGCGGGGTTGGTCGAAATCCTGAAGTTCCTACCGATCCAAGCTATGCCGCATTTGATTATCAAGGGAAGGTCCGCCCAGCAAGCTTTTTAACTCGGGAAGCTTTTCTGAATCAAAATGAAATTTTTGTCGATGACCCGACAAAATATGTTGCCGGTGATTGGATTGTAATTTCCGATGCGTCCACGGACTTTGGTACACAGCCGCTTCCACTTGATGGCCCTATGGAGGTTCGTCAAGTCATTAGGGTATTTAGCGAATCCTTGGTTATCAACAATGCCCTAAAAAAAGGGCATCCTAATGGAGCCATCGTAGCTACGTGCGTACCAATTCGTAACGTGATTATTCGAGGTCTTGAGTTCACTGGGAACTCGGCTGTTGGAGTTCATGTTCATTATGCGCAGCATTGCACATTTCAAGACATTACGTCTGTCGATTGGCGTGGCCGCTCTCTAGTTCTTATCGATAATGGCGGAAGCAATAACTCTGTTATTGATTGCTATTGTTCTGGCACTGAGCCAGGGGCCGGTCCTACGCAAAATGCTTGGGGCGTAGTTATGGAGGGGCAAGATTCATCTCGCATGGTAAATAGCGGCGGTGAGCTTTGCGGTAATGGCAGTGCAATGAATTACTGTATTGATAGCGTAGCTGTTGATGCAAGAGCCCGCAGGAATAATGTAAATGTCGGCGTATATACCCAATCTATCCGAAGTGGTTATATTCGGCCGAGGACAGAGCTTCCTCTAATTCTTGATACTTACGAGAGTCCAGAGAACGTTGATTGCTTTATCTTTAGCAGGCAGGATTTTTCATAAGCTCTAGCTGTGTGATGAATCTGTTCGCCTCTCAATATTTCGATATCATTTAAGAGGAGGCACGAAGAAGGTCAAAACTTGACCTTCTTCGCTCAAAAATTTTCCCTGAATAGCTTTTTACCCCCTCCCACCAGACGCCTTCCCTAAGACTGGCGTTCTTAGCCTCGCGTGAGGTACTCGTAAAGACGATACGTTTTTATTTAAGCGGGCTGGCCGGATGGAATGAGGCATGGGTCAGGGAGAGCGTTCTTGGAGATGCTTTTGTGGAGGTTTAAATTGACAGCATGTCGCCAATAGAAGCCCACTATCAGCAAGAATATAGGACCTGTAGATGGTGAGGAAAGACCATCTTGAAACATATTAAACACTGTAAAGAACGGTATGATTATCACCATCATCGCAATATAAAATCGTTTTTGGTATTCGTCTTCTTGTTGTGCTTTGAAGAATGGTTTTATTATTTTCCAGAGAAATATTAAGTAAAATATTCCTGCTATCCCTCCCATCTTCCAAAGGGCTCCTAAATATTGGTTGTGGGGAGTGTATCCAGATGTACTAACGTCATTGTCGAAGTAGCCGAGTTCTGAATCGAAAATACCATATCCGCTAAAGCCAGTACCGAATAACGGGCTCTTAATCAGGTCTTCAATTAATATCACATATAAACCTAATCGTCCAGACGATACGCCATCCCAGTTTCCAGAGTATATGTTGTCTATCATGATTAATATTTTTGCAAACAGTTCGGAGAAATAGTCTGAAAATAATATTACAATGGTGGCGCAAGAAAATAGCGAAAAGACTATATAAAAGAATACTTTTATTGTTCTGCGGGTTGTCATCTTTCCAGCAAAAAAACAGCACAGGCAGCTAACGACCAATCCGAGCGCAGCTTGTCGTGATCCGCTGCCTAACACTAAAATCAAGCTGCACATCATTCCAATATATGAAACTAATCGTAAGCTTCTTTTTGGTTTCATTATTACGCCAAGTGACAGGCAAATCATGAATGCTACTGAGAAAAATACAGCGATACCATTAATTCCATTGCTACCGTGAAATTTCAGGCCAAAAAATGTTGGGTCAAATACCCCGCCATAAATGACCTCTCCCGGAATACGTTCAAACTCAACAAATGTCGTCACATGCCCCTTGAATAAAATCGCATCAATTGTTGCTGCAAACGCAGTGAAGGTAATAAAGTAGATGAGATTTCTGTTGAATTTTTCGGGATTAAGATTGACTTCTGCTAAGCTTCGTCCCAGTAAGTATATTAGGTAAGGTTTGAAAAAGAAGGCCATGGAAAGAAGTGCTCTTGTTATGTTTCCCGGCTGGAAAAATAGTTGTATGTAAATTATCGATATGAGTGAAAAAGCTATACTAGTCAAAAGCCATTTGTTCGCTCTCTGATAAATAAATAGTACGTAGGGTAGCGCAATTAGGCATAGGCCGTCAGAGGGGGCTATTTCGACACCAAGAGCTGGAACAAATATCCGTAACGGAACGCACAGTAAAATAGCTGAAATAAATAACAGCATTCTTCACGAACCTTATGTTGGAATTTCCAAATAAAACGCACTGTACGGACTCGTCTCGCAAACGCCGATTTTACAAATCGGCGGTGCCTGATTTTGGAGACGGTAGCCTGCGTTCGCAAAAGCAATCCTACGCATGATGATTCCTTTGTATTGTATTAATCGAGGTCCGTTCGAATAACAGAGACTGTAGACGTGTTTTGAAATTGCGACAGGGCATTCGGTAAATTTCGTTCGGCAGGACGCCGAGGGAGGGTGGACCGTTCCAGAACTAAAGGCGCAGTGCAGTCTTTAGCCCTGTCATTTCCTTGAGGTAATGGAGCGCTTTGCGCTTCGGTGGGGCGGTTTTTGAGAGGAGTTCCAAAACTTTTCGCTTTGGAGGGTTAGCGGTTGCGCCAGGCTCGCCTGTCAACCGCCGCCGCCATCACCGCCGACGGAGCCAGCGCCATAATGGCTGTGCATGCCTACCAAGCCTACGGCACCGGCTATGCCGGCGTTAAATGACGTTGCGCAGCTTAATGAAGCGCGGGTGTTGCTTGAATTGTCGGCACAGAAAATTTAGAGACACTCTGAATCCAGTAGCGGCGGTATTTGGTCTGGTCGGGAGGTACAGGTTTTTGGCGAGACCATGAGTGTTCAGTGTTCAGCGCCTCTCGGTAAGCCTGCCATTCCTTTGCTTCTGCAATATCGGCTGCACTTTTTTGGTCATCGAACCAACCCAAAATGTACACCTCCCCTTGATCGGCTCCATGTTCTACGAGTAGGTAAATGTCTTTCATAATCTAAATCCGCTGAAGCGTTTCTCAATTTCCCGGTAAAGGGAGTTTGATCGGGGTATCGGCCCAAACCCTGGTTAGTTTAGGTGGCTTTCACTAGCGCGTGTGCACTGTGAGAGGTTAATCCAGAGGAAGAGTCAGCTCACGGTCTTTGTTTCGTACGTTGCCCACGGCTGTGCCTACCTTAATGCATGAGGTCGACGGATCAGCCGCCCAAGGCAGCCTGGGTCAGTAGCAAGGCGAGGTTTTTATAATTGTGCTTGCTTGAAACGGCTGACCGGGCGCACCAAACCAAGGTTTTCGCGCAGTGTGGTGCCGGTGTATTCGCGCCGAAATAAACCGCGCCGCTGTAACTCGGGAACCACCCAGCGGGCAAAATCCTCCAGCCCGCCCGGCAAGTGCGGCACCAGAATATTGAAGCCATCCGCCGCACCTTCTTCAAACCAGCGCTGCAGCTCATCCGCGATCTGCAGCGGCGTGCCGATCAAGCTGTAATGACCGCGTCCACCGGCAATGCGTCGGCCCAGTTGCGCCAGCGTCAGTTGTTCGCGTTGGGCCAGTTCACTCAGCAGTTGCTGACGGCTGCGCTGTCCGCTGTCGGTCAAGGGTAGCTGCGGCAGCGGCCCATCCAGCGGGTAGCCGGAAAGGTCGAAATTACCCAGCATGCGCTCCAGCAACGCCACTCCCACCTCGGGTTCGACCAACGCCTGGAACGCTTCGAATTTGGCCTGGGCCAGGGCTTCGGTTTGCCCCACCACCACAAACACACCTGGCATGATTTTCAGCGAATCGGCCTCGCGCCCGTATTGGCCCAGGCGACCTTTGAGGTCGCCATAGAAGGCCTGCGCGTCGGCCAGTGAGGTCTGCGCGGTAAACACCACTTCGGCGGTCTGCGCGGCCAGTTCACGGCCGGTATCCGAGGAGCCGGCCTGCACGATCACCGGCTGGCCCTGGGGCGAGCGCGCGACGTTCAGGGGGCCTTTGACCTGGAAGTGTTCGCCCACATGGTCCAGCACGTGGCGTTTACTTGGCTCGTAATAGCGCCCGCTGGCCTTGTCGCGCACGAAGGCGTCTTCGTCCCAGCTGTCCCACAGCCCCGTCACCACCTGATGAAATTCCCGTGCGCGGCTGTAGCGTTCGGCGTGACCCAGGTGCTCGTCACGACCAAAATTCAGCGCCTCGGCCGCGTTATCCGACGTCACCAGGTTCCACCCTGCGCGGCCGCCGGAGAGGTGATCCAGCGAGGCGAATTTGCGCGCTACATGGTACGGCTCGTTGTAGCTGGTGGTGGCGGTGGCGATCAAGCCAATATGCTCGGTCACGGCACTGAGGGCCGAAAGCAGGGTGAGCGGCTCGAAATGATCCGAACGCGCCATCTGGCTGGCGACCTCACCGGTGGCGGCGGCGATGCTGTCGGCCACGAACAGTGCGTCGAACTTCGCCGCTTCCGCCACCCGTGCCAAATGCTTGTAGTGGGCGAAGTCCAGGCCAGCATTCGCCGGTACGTCGGGGTGGCGCCAGGCGGCCACATGGTGCCCGGTAGCCATCAGGAAGGCGCCGAGTTTGAGTTGACGGCCCATGCTAGAAATCCTTGCGCAGTTGCACGCCGAAGTAACGCTCATCGTCACGAGGCACGGCGCGGTAGATGTAGTTGCCGCCGCTGGCTAGCAGCGGTGAGTAGGATTTGTCGGCGAGGTTCTTCGCCAACAGCGCCACGCGCCAGCCATTGGTGTAGTCGGCCAGGGCCACGCTGGCGTTCCAGATGCCGTAGGCGCCTTGTTTGGTGTCCAGGTTCTGGCTGATGTCGTATTGCACTTCGCTCTGCCAGCTGTAGTCAGTGCCCAGTTCGATATCCAGGCCGTTATCCAGAGGGATGCTGTAGTCGGCGCGCACGTAGCTTTTCCAGTCCGGGCTGAAGGGCAGTGGCTTGCCATTGACGTTGCAGGTCGCCGCCGCGCCTGGCGGGCACGCGAACTGATCGATGCGCGCCCGGGTATAGGCCAGGGCGCCGGAGAGCTTGAGTTGCTGGGTGGCTTGCAACGCGTAATCGAGCTCGACGCCTTCGGTGCTGACGCTGCCAGCGTTGATCAGGCGTGTCACGACTTGGCCGGCGACGGTGTCGAAAAAGTTGGCCTGGTAGTTGTCGTAGTCACTGTGGAACACCGCCAGGTTGGTGGTCAGGCGGTTGTTCCAGGCAGTGGCCTTGATTCCGGCTTCCCAGGTATTGGAAGTCTCCGGCTTGAGCGCGTCAGTGTCCCGCGGCTGCATGTTGAAGAACACGTTATAGGCCGGGCCTTTGTAGCCGCGCGAGTAAGTGAGGTAGCTGGTCACGGTGTCGCTGATGTCGTACTGCACGCCCAGCCGCCCGGACCAACCGTCCTCGTCTACCGAACCAGAACTCGATGTCGCCGGTTGAATGCCGCTGACGGTAGTGGCAGAGGTGGACACGCGGCGATGGCCGTACTTCAAGTCGTCATGGGTGTAACGCAAACCGGCGATGCCGCGAAAGCGCGAGGTGAAGTTGAGCGTGGTCTCGCCGAACGCCGCGTAGCTGTCGCTGGTGGTGCTGTAGTCGGCAATGCCTCGATCGACCCGCGTCGTGGTGGTGAGGGTGCGCTGATAGGTCTCCTCATCCTTGCCATGCATGTAGAACAGGCCGCCGACGTACTCCAGGAACTCACCTTTGGGCGAGGCCAGGCGCAGCTCTTGGGAGTACTGGTCGAACGCCAGGTCGCCTTTGTCGGCGGTGCCGGGGAACACGGCGGTGACCGTGCCGAGACGGTCGCCATCCTGATATTGAATGTTGTCCCAGCCGCGCCAGGCGGTGATCGAGGTGAGGGTGTAGTCGCCCAGGTTCCAGTCCAACTGTGCCGACAGGCCCTTGTTGGTGTCTTGCACATGGCTGCGGGTATCGGTGTTGATATCGCGGTTGTCGCTTGAGGCGCGCACCGGCCTCAAGGCATTGCTGAACGCCGGGTTCAGGGACTTGCTGACCACACCATTGGGCGCGTCATCGTGGGACTGCATGTAATCGGCGATCAGGGTCAGCTTTACGTCGTCGTTGGGCGTGAACTCCAGCTTGCCGCGAACGCCCTTGTGGTTGTAGCCATTGACCTCCTGACCGTTATGGCGGTTGTCGACGTTGCCGTCGTAGCTGCCGAACAAGGTGCTGATCGAGCCTTTGAGTACCTCCGGTACCAGGCTGCCGCCGATGCCGAAGCGCGTGCGGCTTTCATTGCCGCTGTAGAACGACTGATCGATAAACCCGTGGGTCTGGGCCGTCGGCGCCTTGCTGGTGATATTCAGCACGCCGGCCGAGGCGTTCTTGCCGAACAGCGTGCCTTGCGGGCCGCGCAGTACTTCGATGCGCTCAAGGTCCAGCAGGTCGAGGGTGGCCTGGCCGGGGCGTGCATAGACCACGCCGTCGATCACCGTGGCCACAGTGGGCTCTACCCCAGGCGAGGTAGAAATGGTGCCCACGCCGCGCACGAACAATGAGGTGTCCTTGTTCGAAGCACCGGTGCGAAAGTTCAGCGATGGCACCTGCTGCGCGATGCTCGCCACCCCGTTGCGATTGTCACGCTCCAGTTGCTCGCCCTCAAGCACCGAGACGGCCACCGGGACTTTTTGCAGCGATTCTTCGCGGCGGGTAGCGGTGACTGTCACGGATTGGAGCGTGGGTTCCTGCTCATCAGCCGCAACAGCGCCGCAGACGGGCAAGGCGCTGAGGCCGGCCAGAAGCAACAAATGGGTGTGCCGTGGAAAGTTATGCATGCTGTGCCCGCTCGAAAAAATACCCTGGTCCGCTGCGGTTCTGCGACCGTCAGCGCCTGTGAACATGTCTTGGGCATTCGCTCGAGCGAGTAGCAGACAGCGCGCTTTGTTAGCGCTAACATCGGCATTATTGAAGCGGGCCGTTTAGAGCGTCAAATACTAAAAAATTAGTTTTATATTCCTTTTTTGAGGTTTTGCCGTGGACGAACACAAACCGCGCAAGCGCCGGGGCGCCGGCCGCGTCACCCTGAACACCGTGGCGCGCCAGGCCGGGGTGTCGGCTATTACGGTGTCGCGTTACTTCAACCAACCTGAACAGGTTTCACCCGAGCGCCGTGGACGTATCGCCGAGGTGGTCGCGCAGTTGGGGTATGTGCCGAACCTGGTGGCCGGTGGCTTGGCCTCTGCGCGAGGCAAAATCGTCGCGATGGTGATTCCGAATATCTCGGGGCCGATTTTTGCCAATACGCTGCAGGGCTTCAGCGACACCCTCAGTCGTCACGGTTACCAGCTGTTGTTGGCCTCCAGCTATTTCAGCATCGAACAGGAGGAAAGTGCGGTGCGTGCCTTTCTCGGCTGGTCGCCGGCAGCGCTGGTGCTGACCAGCCGCTTTCACAGCCCTGGCACCGAGAAGATGATCACCGAGGCAGATATACCGATCGTCGAAACCTGGGACTACGTGCCGGAACGCGCACCGTTGCAAGTGGGTTTTTCTCATTATGAAGTGGGCGTCACCGCCGCTCGCTACTTGCATGGCAAAGGCTATCGGCGCATCGCCTTCGTACAAAACAGTGCAGTGGGCGACTTCAGCGCATTGGAGCGGCGCGATGGGTTTACCGCGACCCTCTCCGAGTTGGGTGTGCAGCCGTGGGTCTTTGTGCCGGACGCCGACCGTGCGCCTTTCGAAGCTGGCAAGCAGGCCATGGACACGCTGATGGGGCAGACGATCACGCCCGACGCGATTTTCTTCGCCAATGACAACCTCGCCGCGGGCGGTTTGCTGGCCGGTCAACGCGCCGGGCTGAGCATCCCCCAGGACTGCGCCGTATTGGGTTTTGGCGATTACCCGTTTGCCCATATGTTGCTGCCCAGCCTCAGCACCCTCCAGCCACCCGCGTTGGAGATTGGTGTACTCGCTGCCACACGCGTCCTGCAAAGTCTGGGCGTATTAGCCACCGATGAAGTTAAGCGCTTGAATCTTTTGCACTGTCAGTTAATTGAAAGAGAGAGCACCTGAATGACCCGCCGTTATGGCTAATTGCAACTAGTGGCTATTGGATGCTAACGCTCTAAATCAGTGCATTTGGCAATGTTTTGTATTTAATTACCCCCTTATCCGGAACTAGGGCTATAACTTCCAGTCGATACACCCGGCTAACGCCTGCCTGGGCTATGGCGAACTAATGGCATTGTTCGGTAGTTCTAAATAGCCATACTTTTCGCAACGTTAGATATTCCTCAATGATGTCGTCAGCGCCCATCGATGCTTGCAAGATGCAGATCCCGCATACCGACCAGGTGTGCGCGTGGCTGATGCAGCACGCCGGGCTCAAAATCGCTGATCTGGAACGCGCCCAGCGTTTATCCACTGAGCCTGGCGACCTGCTCGGTTTACTCACGCGCCTGGGCCTGGTGTCCGAGGTCGAACTGGCTCGCGCCTGGGCCGATTTGCTGGATGCGCCACTGCTGCTGGCCGACGCGGCGCCACCGTTGCTCGACCCGCTTCCCGTGCTTACCGAGCGCTTTATGCGTCATTACCAGGTCGTGCCCATGGGCTGGCATCAGGGCGGGTTGCGCGTAATGGCCTCCAACCCGGCGCAGGGGTATCCGTTCCAGGCCCTGGCGTATGCCTGTGAGGTGCCGGTCTGGCTGGCCGTCGGTTCGCGTAATGAAGTCGACACGCTGATCGAGCGCTATTACGGCCAGGGCCGTTCCGCCATGGGCAGCCTGATCGAAAACCTCGATGAGCAGGGCGGCGTGCTGGAAGACATCGAACACCTCAAGGACATGGCCTCCGAAGCGCCAGTGATTCGCCTGGTCAATCTGATCCTGCAGCGCGCCGTGGAACAGCGCGCCTCGGATATCCATATCGAACCCTTCGAAAACCAACTCAAGGTGCGCTACCGCATCGACGGCGTGCTGCACGACGCCGAAGCACCGCCTGCCAGTTCGTCGGCGGCGGTGATCTCGCGGGTGAAGATCATGGCGCGCCTGGACATCGCTGAACGACGCCTGCCCCAGGACGGGCGCATCATGCTGCGCATCCAGGGCAAAGCGTTGGACCTGCGGGTGTCCACGGTGCCCACCAGCTTTGGCGAGTCGGTGGTGATGCGCCTGTTGGACCGGCAAACCGTGCAATTCGATTTCCCCAGCCTGGGCTTTGATGGCCCGCGCCTTGCGGCCTTCCAGGATCTATTGGCGCGGCCCCACGGCATCCTGTTGGTCACCGGGCCCACAGGCTCGGGCAAAACCACCACGCTCTATACCGCGCTGTCGCAACTCAACACGGCTGAACGCAAGATCATCACGGTGGAAGACCCGGTGGAATACCAGCTTGAAGGGATCAACCAGATCCAGGTCAAGCCCGCCATCGGCCTGGACTTTGCCGGAGCGCTGCGCGCCATCGTGCGCCAGGACCCGGACGTGATCATGATCGGCGAAATCCGCGATCTGGAAACCTGTCGTATCGCCGTACAGTCCTCCCTCACGGGTCACTTGGTGCTCTCAACCCTGCACACCAACAGCGCCGCTGCGAGCATCACGCGCTTGCTGGACATGGGCGTGGAGAGCTACCTGATTGCCTCCACGGTCAGCGGTATTCTCGCCCAGCGCCTGGTGCGACGCCTGGACCCTGCCACGCGCGTGGCCTTCCAGGCCCCAGCGGAATTGATCAAGGAGCACGGCCTGGATCGCCTGACCGAGCAGCGTCCGATCCTGCTTTACCGCGGTGACTATCACGGCCGCAGTGCCCTCACTGAGTTGTTGGTAATGAACGACGAGTTGCGTGGCCTGCTGATGGTCCACGCCGACGCCGCCAGCCTCGAACACGCCGCCCGCCGCGCCGGTTTGCGCACCTTGTATGAAGACGGTTTGCGCCACGCCCTGGCCGGTGTCACCTCCCTGGAAGAAGTGTTGCGTGTCACCCGTGGAGATGACGTGTGAGCCTGTTCAAGTTCCGTGCCCTGGACAGCCAGGGCGTGGCCCAGAACGGCACGTTGCAGGCCATTGACCAGGCGGCTGCTGTCGCCGTCTTGCATCAGCGCGGGTGGTTGCTGCTGCACATCGAAACGGCCAGCAGCCCCTTGTTGCGCCAGGCACGCGGGCAGTTGAAGGGCGCCGCGCTGGTGAGTTTCACCCAGCAGTTGGCCACGTTATTGGGCGCCGGCCAGCCCCTCGAACGCGCTTTAAACCTGTTGCTCAAGCAAGCCCGCCATCCTCAGGTGCGGGCCTTGATCGAGCGTATCCGCGACCAGGTCAAGGCCGGCAAACCGTTGTCGGCGGCGCTGGAGGAGGAGGGCGACACGTTTTCCCCGCTGTACCTGAGCATGGTGCGCGCCGGTGAAGCCGGCGGGGCGCTGGAAGGCACCCTGCGCCAGCTCAGCGACTACCTGGAGCGCAGCCAGTTGCTGCGCGGCGAGGTGATCAATGCGCTGATCTACCCGGCGTTCCTGGTGGTGGGTGTACTGGGTTCCCTGGCGCTGTTGCTGGCCTATGTGGTGCCGCAATTCGTGCCGATTTTTCAGGACCTTGGCGTACCGATTCCACTGATCACCCAGGTGATCCTGGCGCTCGGCGAGTTCCTCGGCGCCTATGGCCTGGTGGTGCTGGCCGGGTTGTCGATCAGTGGATGGATCCTGGCGGCGCGCCTGCGCGCCCCCCTGCGCCGTGAGCGTTACGACCGTCATCTGCTGGGCATCCGCGTGATCGGCCCGCTGTTACAACGGGTGCAAGCCGCCCGCCTGACGCGCACCCTCGGCACGTTGCTCAGCAATGGCGTGGCGCTGCTGCCCGCGCTGGTGATTGCCCGGCAAGTCTGCAGCAACCGTGCGCTCCAGGCGCAAGTGGCGCTGGCAGCGCAACGGGTCAAGGGTGGCGGCACCCTGGCCGATGCGTTCGGCCGCCAGCCGCTGCTACCGGAGCTGGCGCTGCATATGATTGAAGTCGGTGAACAGGCCGGCGAACTGGACAGCATGCTGCTCAAGGTCGCCGACATCTTCGACGTCGAGGCCAAGCGCGCCATCGAACGCTTGCTCGCGGCACTGGTGCCGACCCTGACCGTGGTCATGGCGGTGCTGGTGGCGGTGATCATGCTGGCGATCATGCTGCCGCTGATGAGCCTCACCAGCCATATATGAACTTTCAAGGAGCAGAACCGATGAAAACCCGACACCGCCAAGGCGGCTTCACCCTTTTGGAAATGCTGGCGGTGATCGTGCTGCTGGGCATTGTCGCGACCATTGTGGTGCGCCAGGTCGGTGGCAATGTGGACAAGGGCAAGTACGGCGCGGGCAAGGCGCAATTGGCCAGTTTGAGTATGAAGATCGACAGCTACGCCCTGGACGTGGGAGCGCCGCCCAACAACCTGCAACAGCTGCTCGACAAACCGGCCAGTGCTTCCAACTGGTCCGGCCCCTACGCCAAGCCTTCGGAGTTGAAAGACCCGTTCGGCCATGGGTTCGGCTATCGCTTCCCCGGTGAGCACGGTGCCTTCGACCTGATCTTCTACGGCCAGGATGGCCAACCCGGCGGCGAGGGCTACAGTGCCGACCTGGGCAACTGGGAATAACCCGCCCGTGGCCCAGCGAGGCTTTACCCTGCTGGAGATGCTGGTGGTCATCCTATTGATCGGCATTGCGGCGGGGTTGTTGGGGCTGGGTGTACGGCAAGGGCTGCAGGTGGCCAAGGAGCGCCGGGTGGTCGCGCAGATGGTCGAGGCACTGCGCGCCACGCGGGCGAGCGCCATCGTCAGCGGCCAGGTGGCGCGCACTCAATTCGACCTCCAGGGCCGCACGTTCCAGGCGCCAGGGCGTGCGTCACAACAGTGGCCGGCGCAGGTGCAGGTGACCTTGCACAGTGCCGAGCAGGCAGGGTCCGCCGTGGTGTTCTATCCCGACGGCAGTTCTACCGGCGGTAACCTGCTGCTGGCCAACGGCAGCCGGCGTTGGCGCATCGACATAGGTTGGCTCACCGGCAGTGTGCAGTCCAAGGCGCTGCCATGAAGCACCAGGCCGGTTTCACCCTGCTGGAAATGCTCGCCGCCCTGACGTTGATGGCGGTGTGCAGCAGCGTGTTGCTGGTTGCCTTCGGCCAGAGCGCGCGCGCCTTGTCCCAGGTGGCCCGCAGCGACCGCCTCAGCCATGCCGCGCTCACGGTGCTGGACCAGGAAGCCGCCGGCCCGTTGACGGAGGGAACCCGCCAAGGCGAACTCGAGGGTATCCATTGGCAATTGACCAGTACCCGCCAACAGCCGCACCTGTTTCGTCTCGACCTTAACGTGCGTGAAGGCGCGCATCAGGCGCACTTCAGCACCTTGAAGGCGCGCCTGTGAAGCGCCGGGAGCAGGGCTTCACGTTGCTGGAAGTGCTCGTGGTGCTCAGCTTGCTGTCGGTGTTGTTGCTGCTGGTGAGCGCAGCGTTGCTGGGGGCCAATCGGGCGGTGGCCAAGGCCCAGGCCTACACCGTCAGCCTGGATGAAATGCGCGCCGCCCAACAGTTTTTGCGCACCTCGATCAGCGAGGCGCTGCCGCTAAAGCTCACTGACGATGACAGCCAGGCAGAAGGTTTTTTTATCGGCACGCCTGAACGTCTGCAGTTTGTGGCGACCTTGCCCGGTGTATTGGGCGGGGGTATCCAGCGCTTTACCCTGCAACGGGTCGGGCAGGATTTGCAGGTGGCTTTTTCGCAGAGTGCCTCCCACGCCAACGCGCAGCGCGATGAGCCGCAGGTGCTTTTGCATGACGTCGAGGCGCTGCAGTTCAGCTATCGCGGTGTCTCGCCACTGGGCCAGCCCACCGACTGGTTGAGCCCGTGGCCCTGGCCCCGGCGCCTGCCCACAGCGGTGCGCATCGACGCCTCCGTCGACGGGCCGGTGCCATGGGTCGCCCAGGTGGTTGCGCTGCGCCTGAACCTGTCCAGCGCGAGCAGCGAAGAATGAAGTGCCAACGCGGTGCGGCCCTGTTGCTGGTGTTGTGGGTGCTGGCCTTGCTCAGCGTATTGCTGGGTGGCCTGGCCGGGTGGGTGCAACTGCAAAGTCGCCAGGCGCTGTGGCTGCGCCAGCACACTCAGACACTGTTGGCCGCCCAGGCCGGTATCGCACAGGTCATGGCGCAAGGGCAGTGGGTGGCGGACGGGCGTTCTATTGCGCTGACCTTCGACGACGCCCGCTTGCAGGTCAGTGTGCGCAGTGAGCGCGGCAAGCTGTACTTGGTCAACGCCGCCCCCCAGGACCTCACGCGCCTGGCCCTGGCCTGCGGCGCAACACCGGTTCAGGCCCAGCAGTTGGCCAAGGCCCTTGAGACTCGCCGCGATCAGGGCCTGGCGCCGTTTCGGGTGCTGGAGGAGGTACGTCAACTTCCCGGCATGACCCCGGCGCTCTACAGCCAACTACTGCCGCACATCACCTTGTGGAGCGACCTCGACCGGCCCGCTCCGGCATTCGCCAGCCCCCTGATGCGCAAGGCGTTGAACCTGCCACGCCAGGACGCCGAGGGCGTCGACCCCGGCCAGGTCGTGGAAATCGACAGCCGCGCCGAGCGCCCCGGTGGCTATCAGGCACGCCTGCGACTGACCCTTTTACTAAGCCCTGCGGAGGACAGCGCACAGCCCTATCGGGTGGTGCGGTGGCAAGAATGATTCAACTCGAACCGATTGCCCGCTATTGGCGCGGCAGCCTGCTGCAACAAGGCTGGCGCTTGTGGCTCACGGAGTTACGCGGCTGTGTGCCGAAGTGGCTGGCGTTCCAGGAACCGCCCGAGCACGTTCATCACTGGCCGCTGACGACACCGGTGGTCCCAGGCAATACGCGCCAGGTGCTGATGCTTGCCCCCGACGCCGTGTTGCAGCAAAGCGTGCAGCTGCCTCTGGCTGCCGCGCGCAACCTCGTGGAGGTGGTTGGCTATGAACTGGACCGCTACACCCCGTTCAATGCCGAGCAGCTCTACTTCGTCGCCCGCCAGGAGCGGCGCACACCCAGCCACCTGGAGGTGAGGGTGGTGGCGATCCTGCGCGAGCGCCTTGACCAGGTCCTCACTGACTGCGCCAGCCTCGGCCTGTACCCACACCGCGTGGATGTGGCGGGCCTGGGTATCGACCTGCTGCCCGCGCCGTTACGCCCGCGTTCGCGGCCTGCCGGCAAGCAATTGCAGCGCAGCCTGCCGTGGTTGTGCGGCGCGTTGCTGATCGCGGCGATGCTGTTGTGGCTCAACGACCGCCAGCGGGTACTCGACAGCATGCACGCCACTGTCCAACAGCAAAAAGCCGAGGTCGCCCAGGTGCACGCTCTGCGCCAGCAACTGCTCAACACCCGTGGCGCGGCGCAGTACCTCAGCCAGCGTAAACGGGCGCAACCGCCCCTGGCCGCGCTGCTGAATGACTTGACCAGTTGCCTGCCCGCCGACACCTGGCTCGACCAATTGGACGTCAAGGACGGCGAGGTGAGTTTCTCCGGCCAGAGCGCCAAGGCCAGTGGCCTGATCAGCCGCATCAAAGGCTGCCAGCGCTTGGACAACGCGCAGTTCGAAGGGGTGATCCAACCCGACGCACGCACCGGCAAGGACCAGTTTGCCTTGCGTGCCCACTTACGCCAGGAGGCCGCCGATGCGCCGACCCCTCACACGCCGTGAACGCCGCGGCGCCGCCTTGTTGACCCTGGCGTTGGTGCTCGGCGCGGCCTATTGGCTGTTGATCGACAGCTGGTTCGCCGGGCCGCTGCGGGCCATGGGTGAGCAGGCCGAACAGTTGCGTGAACAGCAGCAGCGCTATGCCAGCGTCATACGCCAGGGCGATGCCTTGCGCGAACAGTTGGCGCAAGCACAGCAAGACCCGGCCAGCAGCGCCAGCCTGTTGCCAGGGGACGACCCGGACGTGGTCGCCGCCGACCTGATGCAGCGTCTCGCCGACCTGATCAACAGCCACGCCAACCTCGGCGGCGGCTGCAACCTCACCCAGCGCAAACCGATCACGCCCGAACAGAACGACAGCGAGCCCTATCGTCAGGTCAAGGTCAGCCTCACGCTCAATTGCGCCATCGAACCGCTGATCGCGATCCTGCATGGGCTGGAATATCAGCCGCCTTTTCTGTTCGTCGATGAGCTGCATATTCGTCGCGACAAACAGGCGCCAGCCAGTGGCGGGGCGGGCAAGTTGGCGGTGCAACTGCTGGTGCGCGGCTACTTGCAACCGGCGCGGGTGGCACCATGATTGGCCCCTTGCGTCCTCTTGAATGGGGCTGGCTCGGCGTGGCCGGGCTCTTGGGGCTGTTGATGGCGATGATCCTCAGCAGCATCGGCGACGCCCCCCGGTGGTTACCCGATGCACCGGTGCACGCGCCACCCTCGTTCCAGGTGCAGGCCGCTCCCACGCCAGCGTTGCAAGACCTTGCCGGTACCTGGCAAACGCCGCTGTTCAGCCCGGATCGCCGCCCGGACCGGGAGGTGGGTAAAACCCAGGTGGCGAGCCTGGCCAACCTGACCCTCAGCGGCATCATGATCACCGGCAACCTGCAAATGGCCATGCTCAAGCAAACCGGTGGCCCCACGCTCACGGTGCGCTTGGGCCAGGCGTTGCCCAACGGCTGGCGCCTGGAACACCTGACCCCGCAATACGCCCGTTTTGCCCTCAACGGGCGCACCCAGACCCTGAGCCTCTACGGTAAGCGGTTACCCCTGAACTCACATCCCCGCGAGTCTCTCCCTTGATCGATATGCGCACTTCGCTGTTTTGCCTGGCTACCGCCGTCTCCCTGGGCGGCTGTGGATCTTTGCCCGACACCCTCGACCCGGACGACGACCTGCTGCACGAGGCCCTGCAGGGCACCGGCGCACAACGCCCGCCGCTTCAGGCGCCTGTGGCCGAAACCGCTCCACCTGCCACCCAGGCTCCGCCGCAGCGCCAGCTCATTCGTGGCAATCAAGCGTTTGTGCGCCAGCCCGCGGCACCCGTAAACGTGCCGGAGCAGGTCGGCGACATCGTGTTCAACTTCGCCGATCAGCCCATCGAGGCCGTGATCAACAGCGTGATGGGCGACCTGCTGCACGAGAACTACAGCATCGCCGAGGGCGTGAAGGGCACTGTCAGCTTCTCCACCTCCAAGCCCGTGGACAAACAGCAAGCGCTGTCGATTCTCGAAACCCTGCTGTCCTGGACCGACAACGCCATGATCAAACAGGGCAACCGCTATGTGATCCTGCCGGCCAAACAGGCCGTGGCGGGCAAGCTGGTGCCGCAGATGCGCGTGGCGCAACCGGCCAGCGGCCTCTCGGCACGTCTGTTTTCACTGCGCTATATCTCGGCCACCGAGATGCAGAAACTGCTCAAACCCTTCGCCCGTGAAAACGCTTTTTTGTTGGTGGACCCGGCGCGCAATGTCCTGAGCCTGGCCGGCACGCCCGACGAACTGGCCAACTACCAGGACACCATCGACACCTTCGACGTGGACTGGCTCAAGGGCATGTCGGTGGCGGTGTTCGGCCTGCAACGCGCCTCGGTGGCCGAGCTGATGCCCGAGCTGCAAGCCATGTTCGGCGCGGACAGTGGCACGCCCCTGGCCGGCATGCTGCGGTTCTTGCCGGTCGAGCGCACCAACTCGGTGGTGGCGATTTCTTCCCAGCCCCAGTACCTCAGCGAAGTGGGCGACTGGATCCGCACCATCGACGAGGGCGGCGGCAACGAGCCGCAGATGTATGTGTACGACGTGCGCAATATGAAGGCCGCCGATCTGGCAAAGTACCTGCGGCAGATCTACGGCAATGGCGCGATCAAGGATGACGCCCCGGCGAAAGTAGCGCCGGGGTTGCGTACCACCACCTTGTCCTCGTCCACCAGTGCCGGTTTGCAGGCGAGCGCCCCGGTGCCCGCAGCCGAAGAACCTGAATCCGAGCCTGCCGAAAACACCCAGGCATCGCCCACCAGCGACCTCGAGGCGGGCACGCGCATCACCGCGCAAAAGAGCAGCAACCAACTGCTGGTACGCACCCGCCCGGCGCAATGGAAAGAGATCGAAGCGGCGATCAAACGCCTCGACAACCCACCGCTGCAAGTGCAGATCGAGACGCGCATCCTGGAGGTCAAGCTCACCGGCGAACTGGACCTGGGGGTGCAGTGGTACCTGGGCCGCC
>NZ_WJZD01000049.1:0-37549 GCF_021609665.1 Pseudomonas sp. PA-1-3F
GCCGATGATGATGCGCGGGCCGAACACGGGTGGGCTCGGGGCCGTAGGTTTGGCTGCGGCCTGGAGGACGGGGGCAGCGAGGGACGTCATGAACAGGTAACTCGGAATGAGAAATACCCGAGCAGTTTAATCAGGCACTCTCATGACAAAAAGTTACTTGTTGGCAGGTTATAAGTGCGCCAGGCGCAACTTTGAACATCAACACTGAACCCTGTGGGAGCTGGCTTGCCTGCGATAGCGCCAGTTCAGTAAGAGATTCAGTGACTGACACGCCGCCTTCGCAGGCAAGCCAGCTCCCACATTCATCCGCGTTCGCTTTATACCGGCTGGGCTTCTAGCCAGGTGGCATGACAGCTTTCGCGCATGGTTTCACGCAGCCATTTGTGCGCCGGGTCTTTGTCGAAACGTGGGTGCCAGGATTGGGCCAGGACCAGGGTTGGCAGTGGAATCGGCAAGGCAAATGCACGCAGTGGCAGGTTCAGACGCTTGGCGCTCAGGAGGGCTTCCTTGGGCACCGGCAGCAGCAGGTCGGAATCGGGCAGCATGAACATCGCACCGTGAAAGCCTGGGGCGATCATGGCCACACGGCGCTCCAGGCCTTGGGCATTCAACGCGGTATCGATGGGCCCACGGGCGATGCCGCGCCGGGAGATGCTGATGTGGGAGTAGCTGGCAAAGCGTGCCGCCGTGATTTCTTCGTCGAACAGCGGGTGGTCTTGTCGTGCCAGGCCGACAAAGGTGGTGGAGAACAGGTTCTGCACCTTCACTTCCGGGCTGGCAGGCATGGTGTTGCTCACCCGCAAGTCCAACCGCCCTTCGCGCAGGGCTTCATCGTCAGTGTCGCCTTCGGGCACAAAGCGCAGCTCACACAACGGCGCCACACGCTCCATGGTGTCGAACAGTCGCCCGCCATACACGCCGATGAAAAAGTCATTGGCGCGCACGCTGAAGCGGCGGCGCAAGGTGCTCAAATCGACTTGGTCCGCCGAACGGAACAGCAACGCAGCCTGCTCCACCACATTGCGCACCTGGCCTTGCAGCTCGAGCGCCTTGGGCGTCGGCACCAGGCCACGGCCGGCACGCACCAGGATCGGGTCACCGACCGCTTCACGGATACGCGTGAGGGTGCGGCTCATGGCGGCCGGGCTGAGGTTCATCCGCCGCGCGGCGCCCACCACACTGCCCTCGTCGAGCAACGCGTCGAGGGCGACCAGCAGGTTCATGTCCGGTAGTTGCATGCCAAGCACTCGTAATCGGTTGGGAGTGAACTGGGCGCAATCCTAGCAGGCTTTATCGGGTTAGAAAGGCGCATCACCCTGAATCGTGGTGCGGTACAACTTGCGGCGCAGGTGGCTTGGGCAACCAGCGGCCAAGTGGATCAGCGAGCGGTTGTCCCAGAACACCAGGTCGTGGGGCTGCCACTGATGACGGTAGATATTTTCCGGCAGCACGCTGTAGGCATAGAGCTGGGCCAGCAGGTCACGGCTTTCGTCATCGGGCAAGCCGACGATACGGGTGGTGAAGCCCTCGCTGACGAACAGCGCCTTACGGCCGTTTTCCGGGTGGGTGCGCACAACGGGGTGCACCACTTCGGCAACCTGGGCGAGCTGTTCGGGGGTAAGGGTTGGGCGCCAGTTGCCTTCGAATTTGGTCTCGCTGTAGCGCGCCGTGTAGGAATGCGCGGCGCTGCGGCCTTCGACCGCGTTGCGCAGGTGACCTGGCAAGTGCTCCCAGGCTTTGTGCATATCGGCGAACAGAGTGTCGCCGCCTTCAGATGGCAGTTCCTGGGCATGCAGCATCGAACCCAGGCTGGGCAGTTCTTTGTATGACAGGTCCGAATGCCAGAACTTGCCTGCATCCCCCAGGCCGATGGATTGGCCGTTCTCGATGATGTTGGAAACGATCAGGATCTCGGGGTGGTTGGCCAACAGGAACTGCTTGAGCACATGGATCTGCAACACGCCGAAACGGCGGCTGAAGGCGATCTGTTGTTCGGGGGTGATGCGTTGGTCGCGGAACACGATGACGTGGTAGTCCAAGTGTGCGCGATGGATGCGGGCGAAGTCCTGGTCGTTGACTGGGCGGGATAAGTCCAGGCCGATGATCTCGGCGCCGACACTGCCGGGGAAGGGGTGGATGTCGAAGGTTTGGAGGGCGGTGGTGGCAGACATTTGATTCATTCCCGGCGGACAGGGGAGTGAATTTATAGGCATAAGGATGGAAGCTTAAATACCGTTAGCGCATATGGATATGGCGTTTGGTTTGAGCTGTAGCGTGATGCTGACGGCTCACCGGGGGCAAGCCCCCTCCCACATTCTGATTGGTGAACACATTCAAATGTGGGAGCTGGCTTGCCTGCGATAAGGTCGGTACGGGCGCTGAAGATCAACGCTCGTGCAACGCCTCGGCCCGCGCCTTGATGATCGGCTTGAGCAGGTAGCTGAGGATGCTTTTCTTGCCGGTGATGATATCCACCGAAGCAACCATGCCGGGGATGATCAGCAGCGGCTTCTCATCGGTGCCCAAGTGGCTGCGGTCGGTGCGCAGAGTGATCATGTAGTAGGTGGTCTTCTTGTCTTCATCAGTGATGGTGTCGGCGCCGATGCGTTCGAGCTTGGCCTTCAGGCCACCGTAGACCGTGTAGTCGTAAGCGGTGAACTTGACCACCGCTTCCTGCCCTGGGTGCAGGAAGGCGATGTCTTGCGGGCGGATCTTGGCTTCTACCAGCAGGGTGTCGTCCAGCGGCACGATTTCAACCATATCGCTGCCCGGCTGGATCACACCCCCAACGGTGTTGACCAGCAACTGCTTGACGATCCCGCGCACTGGCGAGGTGACCAGGGTGCGGCTGACCCGGTCTTCCAGCGCGCGGCCGGTGGACTCGGCCTTGTTCAGTTCAGTACGGGCTTCGTTGAGTTGGGTCAGGGCTTCGCTGCGAAATTTGCCGCGGGTTTCATCGATCTTGCGTTGCACTTCCTTGATCGCCGATTCAGCACGCGGGATCGCCAGGGTGGTGGCGTCCAACTGCCCGCGGGTTTCCATTTCGGCGCGCTTGAGGCGCAGCACTTCTACCGGCGACACCGCGCCCTGGGCCACCAGCGGCTCGGACATGTTGATTTCCTGGCGTTGCAGGGACAACTGGCTGCGGTATTGGCCCTGCTTGGAGGTGAACTCGCGCAGTTCCTGTTGGCGTTGCACGAGTTGCTCCTGCAAGCCGCCGACTTCGTCTTTCAACTGCTGGCGGCGGCTTTCATACAAGGAGCGCTCGTTGGCGGCCTGGCTCGGCGCGGCCTTGAGCACCTCGTCAGGGATGTTCAGCGGGCGGTCATCCACCTGCGCGCTCAAACGCTCGACGCGCAGTTGCATGGCCAGGCGCAGGGCTTCGGTTTCCCCGGCGTTGGAGACAAACCGCGTGTCGTCGAGACGAATCAACGGCGCGCCGGCCTCTACGATCTGGCCTTCCTTGACGTACAGCTCGGCGACGATGCCGCCTTCAAGGTTCTGGATTTTCTGCAGCTTGGACGACGGAATCGCCTTGCCGTCGCCACGGGTCACTTCGTCGATCTGGGAGAAACCGGCCCACACCACCAGAAATACAAAGAACGCGATGATTGCCCAGATGGTCAGGCGGATGACCCGTGGCGCATCTTCGATCAGCGCCTTGTTGACCTCGGGCAGCGGCTGGCCCTGCAGCGAATCGGAGCCTTTGAAGTAGCGGCCGACCGCACTCTTGATGGAGTTAAGCAACACTGATCTGCCCCTTCTTCAACGCTTCCATGACCACGGCTTTCGGGCCGTCCGCGAGAATCTGCCCACGGTCGACCACCAGCAGGCGATCAACCAGGGAGAGCAGTGAGGCTCGGTGCGTGACCAGCACCACGGTTTTGTTTTGCACCACGGCTTGCAGGCGTTGCTTCAAGCGTTCTTCACCGGTGTTGTCCATGGCGCTGGTGGGTTCGTCCAGCAGCAGCATGGGCGGGTTGAGCAGCAGCGCACGGGCCAGTGCAACGTTCTGGCGCTGGCCGCCGGACAGGTTCTGCCCACGCTCGCCGACTTGCAGCTCGTAGCCTTGGGGATGCAGGCGGGCAAATTCGTGCACGCCAGCCAGTTCGGCGGCTTGCAGGACCATTTCATCCTCGACGTAGCGCGCACCGCTGACCAGGTTGTCGCGCAGGGTGCCGGCCAGCAATTGAATGTCTTGGGCGACATAGCCGATGTTGTGGCGCAGTTCGCTCACGTCGATCTGGCGCACGTCCACGCCGTCCACCAGCAAGGAGCCGGAGTCGGGTTGGTAAAGGCCGACGATCAACTTGGCCAGGGAGCTTTTGCCCGAGCCGCTGCGGCCGATGATGCCGATTTTTTCCCCTGGCTTGATCACCAGGTTGATGTTTTTCAGCGCCAGGTTCTGCTGGTTCGGGTAAGTGAAGTTCAGGCCCCGGCACTCGATGGCGCCTTGCAGGGTGCGACGGCTCATGGGGCGCTCTTCGAAGTTGCGCTCCTGAGGCAGCTCCATCATCTGGTCCACCGAGGTCATGGTGACCTTGGCTTGCTGATAGCGCGTCAGCAGGCCCGACAGCGAGGCCAACGGGCTCAAGGCACGACCACTGAGCATGTAGCAGGCAATCAGGCCGCCCATGCTGAGGTTGCCGTCGATGATCTGGTACACGCCGAACACGATCATGATCACGCCGGCCAGTTGCTGGATCAGCAGGGTCATGTTCATCGACAGGCCCGACAGCAACTTCACCCGCAGTTCAAGCCGGCTCAGGGTACCGATGGTCTGTTCCCAGCCGTACTGACGCTCGCTCTCGGCATTGTTGACCTTGACCGCATCGAGCCCGGCGAGGGTTTCGATCAGGCTCGACTGGCGCTCGGCGGCCAGCGCCATGGTGCGTTCCATGGTCGCGACCAGGGGCTTTTGCAAGGCGTAGCCGATGCCCAAGGCCAGTGGGAACGCCAGCACCGGGATCCACACCAGGTGCCCGCCGAGAATGGCGATGACCAGGAAGATCAGCAGCGTAAACGGCAGGTCGATCAGGCTGGTGAGGGTCAGCGACGCGAGGAAGTCGCGCAAGCTTTGAAACTCATGGATGTTCTGCGCGAAGCTGCCGACCCGCGCCGGACGGTATTTCATGGACATGCCGACGATGCGCTCGAACAGCGTGGCCGAGATGATCAGGTCGGTCTTTTTACCGGCCAGGTCCAGGCACAGGCTGCGCAGGCTTTTGAGGATCAGGTCGAACAGGTAGGCACCGCAGATGCCCACGGCCAGCACCCACAGGGTGGCGGTGGCCTGGTTCGGCACAACGCGGTCGTACACGTTCATCACGAACAGCGGCGCGGCCATGGCGATGATGTTGATCAGGAAACTGGCGGCGATGGCGTCGGTGTAGAGCCAGCGTGAACGCATGAGGGTGTCACGGAACCACGAGCGCGCCCGCGGAATCAGGCTGCCGTGGTTGACGTCGAACTTGTGCTGCGGCTGTGCAAAGAAGACTTTGCCGATGTAGTCGTCGGCCAGTGCTTCGCGCTTGATCAGCACTTCACCGCCGTCGCTTTCGCTGAGCAGGATCCGCGCTTCATCTTCGCCCTCCCAGCCCACCAGCACGGTACTGCGACCGTCCTTGAGCAACAGCAGCGCCGGCAGTGCAATGGTCGGGATCTGTTCCAACTTGCGTTGCAGCAGCCGGCCTTGCAACCCGGCCCGCGCAGCGGCACGCGGCAGCAGTTCGGCACTCAAGCGTTGCGAAGGCAGCGGCAGGCCGGTGGTGAGCATGGCCGCACTGGCCGGTTTTTGATGCAGGGCGCAGAGCGCCAACAACCCGTCAAGTAACGGGTCGTCGTGCAGTGCGCGTGGATCATGACTGAGATGAACTCGACTGACTTCAGGTTCCACGCGGGGCACTCTCGACTAACAGATGGGGCTATTGGGGTGGCTCAATTCATCCCAGGCAGTTGGACTTTAGGTTTCACGTCGTTCTGCACGACGGAGGCCATTGGTGCAACCACTCCCTGGCTCTTGAGCAATTCGCCCATGGTCGCCTTGATTCGGTACTGAGTAAATAACTGAATGTTCTTGATTTCTTCCAGGCGGCGGGAAGCGGTGAACAATTCATTTTCGCTGTCGAGCAAATCCAACAGCGTACGTTGACCAAGGCTGAACTGTTGCTGGTAGGACGTGCGTACGCGGGTGCTGTGATCCACGTACTGCTGGGCGACCGGCAATTGCGCATTGGCGTTGTTCAGGGCGTTCCAGGCCAAGCCTAGTTCTTCATTGAGTTGGCGCAAGGCATTGTTACGGATGTCCAGCGCCTGGTTGGCCTGGTAGGACTTCGATTGCAGGTCGGCCTTGTTGCTACCACCGGCGAACAGGTTGAAGCGCATGCGCACCATGGCTTCCCAACCATTGCTGTGGTTGGGATCACCGGAGACGTTGTTGTCGGCGTTGGTACCCAATTCAGCGTCAAAACGCGGATAAAAGTTGGACTTGGCGGCGTCGTACTGCTTCTCGGCGGCAGAGATATCCGACTCGGCCGAACGCAGGATCGGGCTGTTGTCGAGCATCTGGCGACGCGCTTCATTCAGGTCTGCCGGCAGCATGGCCATGAATGGGGCCGGACGCTCGAGTTCGTCGGGCATCTGGCCGACGGCGCTGAGGTAGTTGACCTGCGCATCGGCCAGGTTGGTCTGCTCGGTGATCAAGTTGTTACGGGCCTGGGCCAGGCGCGCTTCGGCCTGGTCCTGGTCGGCACCGTTGCCGACGCCGCGCTCGGTGCGCAACTTGATCTGGTCGTAGATGCGTTCGTGGTTGCGCAGGTTATCTTCGGCCAGGCGTACGAACTCACGACGGGTCAATACTTCCAGGTAAACCTGGGCAACGGTCAGCGCGGTGCGCTCGGAAGTCCCGAGCAAAGAGTAAGCGCGGGAATTAACGTTGGCTTGTTGACGCCCGACTTCGCTGGAGGTGGCGAAACCGTCAAAAATCATTTGCTGCAGGCGCAGGCTGGATTCACCGCGGTTGAGCGTGTCCCAGTGATTGCCGCCAGGGTTGTTGGCGCGGGTGGTGGCGTTGTCGGTTCCTTGGCGGCCGTAACCGGCGTTCAGGTCGACACGCGGCAGGTAGCCGCCTTGTGCGGCGCGCAATTGGTAATCGGCAGCGATGCGGCTGTTAACACCTGCCTGGATTTCCGGGTGTACATCCAATGCCTGTTGCATGGCTTGGGGCAGTGTCTGGGCTTGTACGAAACTGGCGGCGAGAACGAACGGTATTGCCTTGAACAGGTGCAGACGCATTTAAAATTCCCTAGGACTTCTTGTCTCAAATCACAGCGATTGGCACCGCTGCGTCGGATAATGGCTACCGTAATGACCGTACGTCGGAAAGTTCAAAAAGCGGAACTGCTTCACACACATGTAGGACGGTTCGCCGCATAAATATCAATGTGACATTACGGGGCCGATTGTTTAGGATGGCGGCCCTAAGGTCAATAGTTTGGCACTAACTAGATAGCTAAAAAATCTAGCCAATTATTTGACGTCAATGCATATATAGACTACGCCCTCCCAATTGGCAGCCCTAATAGCGCGCTGCGAAATGGAATTTGTCGAAACGGATCGCCGGAGAAAATTTTAATGAGCAGTGTTGTTGCCATCGTCAAAAGCATTGTTGGTCAAGTTTTCGTTATTTCTCCGGAAGGTGCTCGGCGCGTCCTCGTTGAAGGTGATCGCTTGTTCGCGGGCGACCAGATCGACACCGGTATGTCGGGCGCCGTGAGCCTGGAGCTGGCCGACGGTCGCATTCTGGACCTGGGCCGTGACACCCAGTGGAGCGCCGACCTGCCGGACTCCAGCCTCGACCTCGCCGCTGCCAGCGAGCAAGCCGCGCCATCGGTTGCCGAGCTGCAACAAGCCATCGCCGCTGGCGCCGACCCGACCACCGACCTGGAAGCCACCGCCGCCGGCGCAAACGCTGCCGGTAACGGCGCAGCCGGGGGTGGCCACAGCTTCGTGGTGCTGGATGCGACCGCCGGCCGTGTTGATCCGACCATCGGCTTCCCCACCGGTACGCTTGGTCAGGGCACTTCGGCTCTCAACGCGCTGACCGGTGCCCCAGGCTCCGCTGACGCGGGCAACCTGGTGCTGCAGCCTTCGACCCTGTCCCTGAGCGCAACCCCCACCATCACCGAAGCCGGTGGTGTGCTGACCTACACCGCGACCGTGACGCGACCATCCAGCAGCGACCTTACCGTCACCTTGTCCAATGGCGCGGTGATTACTATCCCGTCAGGCCAACTGACCGGTACGGTCAACGTACCCCTGGCGCCCAACGACACCCCGTACAACGACCCGAGCCAGATCAGCGTGGGCGTTACGGGCACCACCGGTGGCGGCAACCTGGTATTGACCATCGACCCTAACCCGGCCGTGACGCAGATCACCGACACCATCGACACCACCACGGTCACTCTAACGGCTGGTTCGACCGTGACCGAAGGCGGTCAAATCACCTACACCGCCACCTTGACCAACCCGGCGCAGACGCCGGTGAATGTCACCTTGAGCAATGGCTCGGTGATCACGATCAAGGCCGGTGAATCGACGGGCAGCGTCGTCGTAGATACGCCAGCTAACGACGTCTACAACAACGGTTCGACGGTCAGCACCACGATCACGGGCGCAACGGGCGGTAACTTCGAGAACCTGGTACCGAATACCACGCCAGCGGTTACCACCATTACCGATTCGATCGACACCACCACGGTCACCCTGACCGCTGGTTCGACCGTGACCGAAGGCGGCCAGATCACCTACACCGCCACCTTGACCAACCCGGCGCAGACGCCTGTGAATGTCACCTTGAGCAATGGCTCGGTGATCACCATTAAAGCGGGTGAGTCGACAGGCAGCGTTGTCGTTGATACGCCGGCCAACGACGTTTACAACAATGGCTCTACCGTCAGCACCACCATCACGGGCGCAACGGGCGGTAACTTCGAGAACCTGGTACCGAATACAACGCCAGCGGTCACCACCATTACCGATTCGATCGACACCACCACGGTCACCCTGACCGCTGGTTCGACCGTGACCGAAGGCGGCCAGATCACCTACACCGCCACCTTGACCAACCCGGCGCAGACGCCTGTGAATGTCACCTTGAGCAATGGCTCGGTGATCACCATTAAAGCGGGTGAGTCGACAGGCAGCGTTGTCGTTGATACGCCGGCCAACGACGTTTACAACAATGGCTCTACCGTCAGCACCACCATCACGGGCGCAACGGGCGGTAACTTCGAGAACCTGGTACCGAATACCACGCCAGCGGTCACCACCATTACCGATTCGATCGACACCACCACGGTCACCCTGACCGCTGGTTCGACCGTGACCGAAGGCGGTCAGATCACCTACACCGCCACCTTGACCAACCCGGCGCAGACGCCTGTGAATGTCACCTTGAGCAATGGCTCGGTGATCACCATCAAGGCCGGTGAGTCGACAGGCAGCGTTGTCGTTGATACGCCAGCTAATGACGTCTACGTCAACGGCAGCACCGTCAGTACGACGATTACGGGCGCGACTGGCGGCAATTTCGAAAGCCTGGTGCCGAGCACCACGCCAGCGGTTACCACCATTACCGATTCGATCGATACCACCACTGTGACGCTGACAGCCCCAACCGAGGCGAACGAAGGTGGTCAGGTGACGTATACCGCCACGCTTTCCAATAAAGCGGGCACTGATGTCACGTTGAAGTTGGATAACGGTTCGTCGATCACCATCAAAGCTGGCGAAACCGTTGGCACCGTGACCGTGCCCGCCCCTACCGATGACGTGTTCATCGACAAAAGCACCCAAACGGTCAAGATCACCGAAACCACCGGCGGCAACTTCGAAAAACTGGAAGTTGCAGGTAACGGCGCGACCACCACGATCAACGACACCATCGACAAAGTTGATGTGGTTCTGACCGCTACCACCACCGTTGGCGAAGGCGGCAACATCGTCTACACCGCTAGCCTTGTGGATAAAAACGGCGCGCCGGTGACTAACATCACTAACCCGTTGACCGTCACTTTGGATAACGGTCAGACCATTACTATCGGTGTTAACCAATCCAGCGGCACCGTTACCACCGTGGCGCCAGACGATATTTATAAAGGCGATCAGACCGTCACCGCTGCTATCAAGGGTGTGACCGGCGGCGAGCATTTTGAAAATCTGGTTCCAGGTACTGCCCCAGTTAACACGACCGTTACCGATACACCGGGCACCGATAACACCACTACCGTGACACTGACGGCTCCGACCGAGGCGAATGAGGGTGGCCAGATCACTTACACCGCCACGCTTTCCAACAAAGCGGGCACTGACGTCACGCTGAAGTTGGATAACGGTTCGTCGATCACCATCAAGGCTGGCGAAACCGTTGGCACCGTGACCGTCCCTGCGCCTACCGATGACGTGTTCATCGACAAGAGCACGCAGACCGTTCAGATCACCGAGGCCACTGGTGGCAACTTCGAAAAACTCGAAGTGGCAGGCAACGGCTCGACCACCACGATCAACGACACCATCGACAAGGTGGATGTAGTTCTGACGGCCACTACCACTGTCGGCGAAGGCGGCAACATCGTCTACACCGCCAGCCTTGTGGATAAAAACGGCGCACCGGTGACTAACATCACTAACCCGCTGACCGTGACCTTGGATAACGGCAAGACAATCACCATCGGTGTGAACCAGTCGAGTGGCTCTGTCACCACTATCGCGCCGGATGACGTTTATAAAGGCGACCAGACCGTCACTACCGCTATCAAAGGCGTCACTGGTGGCGAGCACTTTGAAAACTTGGTCCCTGGCACGACGGCAGTGAACACCACTGTCACCGACACCCCCGGTACCGACAACACAACGACTGTCATCCTGACTGCGCCAAATGCAGTTAACGAAGGTGGCCAGATCACCTACACCGCGACCTTGAGCAACAAGGCCGGCACCGACGTCACGCTGAAACTCGACAACGGCTCAAGCATCACCATCAAGGCTGGCGAAACCGTAGGCACCGTCACTGTCCCTGCGCCTACCGATGACGTGTTCATCGACAAGAGCACGCAGACCGTCAAGATCACCGAGACCACTGACGGCAACTTCGAGAAGTTAGAAGTCGCAGGCAACGGCGCAACCACCACGATCAACGACACCATCGACAAAGTCGATGTGGTCCTGACCGTCACCACCACCATTGGTGAAGGCGGCAATATCGTCTACACCGCCAGTCTTGTGGATAAGAACGGCGCGCCGGTGACCAACATCACCAACCCGCTGACCGTTACCTTGGACAACGGTAAAACCATCACCATCGGCGTAAACCAATCGAGCGGTAGCGTTTCGGTTGTTGCTCCTGATGATGTGTACAAGGGCGACCAAACCGTCACCACCGCCATCAAAGGCGTGACCGGCGGCGAGCACTTCGAAAATCTGGTTCCAGGTACTACCCCGGTTAACACCACCGTTACTGATACACCGGGCACCGATAACACCACGACCGTAACGCTGACAGCTCCCACCGAGGCGAATGAGGGTGGCCAGATCACTTATACCGCCACGCTATCCAACAAAGCGGGCACTGACGTCACGCTGAAGTTGGACAACGGCTCGTCGATCACCATCAAGGCTGGCGAAACTGTTGGGACCGTCACCGTGCCCGCCCCTACCGATGACGTGTTCATCGACAAGAGCACGCAGACCGTCAAGATAACCGAGACCACTGGCGGCAACTTCGAGAAGTTAGAAGTCGCAGGCAACGGCGCAACCACCACGATCAACGACACCATCGACAAGGTCGATGTAGTTCTGACGGCCACTACCACTGTCGGCGAAGGCGGCAACATCGTCTACACCGCCAGCCTTGTGGATAAAAACGGCGCGCCGGTGACCAACATCAACAATCCGCTGACTGTGACTTTGGATAACGGCCAGACCATCACTATTGGCGTAAACCAATCGAGCGGTAGCGTTTCGGTTCTAGCTCCTGATGATGTGTACAAAGGCGACCAGACCGTTACCACTGCTATCAAAGGCGTCACTGGCGGCGAGCACTTTGAAAATCTGGCTCCAGGTACTACCCCGGTTAACACCACCGTTACTGATACACCAGGTACAGACAACATCACTACTGTGACGCTGACAGCGCCTAACGCTGTTAACGAAGGTGGACAGATTACGTACACCGCCACGCTTTCCAACAAAGCGGGCACTGACGTAACACTGAAACTCGACAACGGTTCAAGCATCACCATCAAGGCCGGCGACACTGTTGGCACTGTGACCGTGCCCGCCCCTACCGATGACGTGTTCATCGATAAGAGCACCCAGACCGTCAAGATCACCGAAACCAGTGGTGGCAACTTCGAAAAGCTCGAAGTGGCAGGCAGCGGCGCGACCACTACGATCAATGACACCATCGACAAGGTTGATGTAGTTCTGACCGCCACTACCACTGTTGGTGAAGGCGGCAATATCGTCTACACCGCTAGCCTCGTGGATAAAAACGGCGCGCCGGTGACCAACATCACCCACCCGCTGACCGTTACCTTGGACAACGGTAAAACCATCACCATCGGCGTAAACCAATCGAGCGGTAGCGTTTCGGTTGTTGCTCCTGATGATGTGTACAAGGGCGACCAAACCGTCACCACCGCCATCAAAGGCGTGACCGGCGGCGAGCACTTCGAAAATCTGGTTCCAGGTACTACCCCGGTTAACACCACCGTTACTGATACACCGGGCACCGATAACACCACGACCGTAACGCTGACAGCTCCCACCGAGGCGAATGAGGGTGGCCAGATCACTTATACCGCCACGCTTTCCAACAAAGCGGGCACTGATGTCACGCTGAAGTTGGACAACGGCTCGTCGATCACCATCAAGGCTGGCGAAACTGTTGGCACCGTCACTGTCCCTGCGCCTACCGATGACGTGTTTATCGATAAGAGCACCCAGACCGTTAAGATCGCCGAGACCACCGGCGGCAATTTCGAAAAACTCGAAGTGGCAGGCGACGGCGCAACCACCACCATCAATGACACCATCGACAAGGTAGATGTGGTCCTGACCGCTACTACCACCGTCGGCGAAGGCGGCAATATCGTCTACACCGCCAGCCTTGTGGATAAAAACGGCGCACCGGTGACCAACATCACCAATCCGCTGACCGTGACCCTGGATAACGGCAAGACCATCACTATTGGCGTAAACCAGTCGAGCGGTTCTATCACCACCATCGCGCCGGATGACGTGTACAAAGGCGACCAGACCGTCACTACCGCCATCAAAGGCGTGACCGGCGGCGAGCACTTTGAAAATCTGGTTCCAGGTACTACCCCGGTTAACACCACCGTTACTGATACACCGGGCACCGATAACACCACTACCGTAACGCTGACAGCTCCGACCGAAGCGAATGAGGGTGGCCAGATCACCTATACCGCGACCTTGAGCAATAAGGCCGGTACCGACGTCACGCTGAAGTTGGATAACGGCTCTTCGATCACCATCAAGGCTGGCGACACGGTTGGCACCGTGACTGTCCCTGCGCCTACCGATGACGTGTTCATCGACAAGAGCACGCAGACGGTCAAGATCACCGAAACCACCGGCGGCAACTTCGAAAAACTGGAAGTTGCAGGCAGCGGCGCAACGACCACGATCAACGACACGATCGACAAAGTTGATGTGGTTCTGACCGCTACCGCCACCGTTGGTGAAGGCGGCAACATCGTCTACACCGCCAGCCTTGTGGATAAAAACGGCGCACCGGTGACTAACATCACCAATCCGCTGACCGTCACCCTCGATAACGGCAAGACCATTACCATTGGTGTGAATCAGTCGAGTGGCTCTATCACCACCATCGCGCCGGATGATGTGTACAAAGGCGACCAAACTGTCACTACCGCCATCAAAAGCGTGACCGGCGGCGAGCACTTCGAAAACCTGGTCCCTGGCACGACGGCAGTGAACACTACTGTCACCGATAACCCTGGCACCGATAACACCACCACCGTTACGTTGACGGCTCCGGCTGAGGCAAACGAAGGTGGTCAGATTACGTACACCGCGACCTTGAGCAACAAGGCCGGTACTGACGTCATCTTGAAGCTGGATAACGGCTCTTCGATCACCATCAAGGCTGGCGACACGGTTGGCACCGTAACCGTGCCCGCGCCGACCGATGACGTGTTCATCGATAAGAGCACTCAGACCGTCAAGATCACCGACGCTTCCGGCGGCAACTTCGAAAAACTGGAAGTTGCAGGTAACGGCGCGACCACCACGATCAACGACACCATCGACAAAGTTGATGTGGTCCTGACGGCCACCACCACCGTTGGTGAAGGCGGCAACATCGTCTACACCGCTAGCCTTGTGGATAAAAACGGTGCGCCGGTGACTAACATCACCAATCCGTTGACCGTCACCTTGGATAATGGCCAGACCATCACCATCGGCGTAAACCAATCGAGCGGTAGCGTTTCGGTTATTGCTCCTGATGATGTGTATAAGGGCGACCAAACCGTCACCACGGCTATCAAAAGCGTGACTGGCGGCGAGCACTTCGAAAACCTGGTCCCTGGCACTACGGCAGTGAACACCACTGTCACCGATACCCCCGGTACCGACAACACAACGACTGTCACCCTGACTGCGCCAAGTGCGGTTAACGAAGGTGGTCAGATTACCTACACCGCGACCTTGAGCAACAAGGCTGGCACTGACGTCACCCTGAAGCTGGATAACGGCTCGTCGATCACGATCAAGGCTGGCGACACTGTTGGCACCGTCACTGTCCCTGCGCCTACCGATGACGTGTTCATCGACAAGAGCACGCAGACGGTCAAGATCACCGAAACCACCGGCGGTAACTTCGAAAAACTGGAAGTTGCAGGTAACGGCGCGACCACCACGATCAACGACACCATCGACAAAGTTGATGTGGTTCTGACCGCTACCACCACCGTTGGTGAAGGCGGCAACATCGTCTACACCGCCAGCCTTGTGGATAAAAACGGCGCACCGGTGACTAACATCACCAACCCGTTGACCGTCACCTTGGACAACGGCAAGACCATCACCATCGGCGTAAACCAATCGAGCGGTAGCGTTTCGGTTATTGCTCCTGACGATGTGTATAAGGGCGACCAAACCGTCACCACGGCTATCAAAAGCGTGACTGGCGGCGAGCACTTTGAAAACTTGGTCCCTGGCACGACGGCAGTGAACACCACTGTCACCGATACCCCAGGCACCGCTAACACCACCACCGTGACGCTGACGGCTCCGTCCGAGGCAAACGAGGGTGGGCAGATTACGTACACCGCCACGCTTTCCAACAAAGCGGGCACTGATGTCACGCTCAAGTTGGATAACGGCTCGTCGATCACCATCAAGGCTGGCGAAACCGTTGGTACTGTGACCGTCCCTGCGCCTAACGATGATGTGTTCATCGACAAGAGCACGCAGACGGTCAAGATCACCGAAACCACCGGCGGCAACTTCGAAAAACTCGAAGTGGCAGGCAACGGCGCAACGACCACGATCAACGACACCATCGACAAAGTTGATGTGGTCCTGACGGCCACCACCACCGTTGGCGAAGGCGGCAACATCGTTTACACCGCCAGCCTTGTGGATAAAAACGGCGCACCGGTGACTAACATCACCAACCCGTTGACCGTCACCCTCGATAACGGCAAAACCATCACCATCGGCGTAAACCAGACTAGCGGTAGCGTTTCGGTTCTTGCTCCTGATGATGTCTATAAAGGCGATCAAACCGTCACCACCGCTATCAAGGGTGTTACCGGCGGCGAGCACTTCGAAAACCTGGTCCCTGGCACGACGGCAGTGAACACTACTGTCACCGATACCCCAGGCACCGATAACACCACCACCGTGACGCTGACGGCTCCGTCCGAGGCAAACGAGGGTGGGCAGATTACCTACACCGCGACCTTGAGCAACAAGGCTGGCACTGACGTCACCCTGAAGCTGGATAACGGCTCGTCGATCACTATCAAGGCTGGCGAAACCGTTGGCACCGTGACTGTCCCTGCGCCTACCGATGACGTGTTCATCGACAAGAGCACCCAAACGGTCAAGATCACCGAAACCACCGGCGGCAACTTCGAAAAACTCGAAGTTGCAGGCAGCGGCGCAACGACCACGATCAACGACACCATCGACAAGGTCGATGTGGTCCTGACGGCCACCACCACCGTTGGTGAAGGCGGCAACATCGTCTACACCGCCAGCCTTGTGGATAAAAACGGCGCACCGGTGACTAACATCATCAATCCGCTGACCGTTACCTTGGACAACGGTAAAACCATCACCATCGGCGTAAACCAATCGAGCGGTAGCGTTTCGGTTCTTGCTCCTGATGATGTGTACAAGGGCGACCAAACTGTCACCACCGCTATCAAGGGTGTGACCGGCGGCGAGCATTTCGAAAATCTGGTCCCTGGCACTACCGCGGTGAACACCACCGTTACGGACACACCGGGTACCGATAACACCACCACGGTTACGCTGACTGCGCCAAGTGCCGTTAACGAAGGCGGCCAGATCACCTACACCGCGACCTTGAGCAACAAGGCCGGTACAGATGTCACCTTGAAGCTGGATAACGGCTCGTCGATCACTATCAAGGCTGGCGACACGGTTGGCACCGTGACTGTCCCTGCGCCTACCGATGACGTGTTCATCGACAAGAGCACCCAAACGGTCAAGATCACCGAAACCACCGGCGGCAACTTCGAAAAACTGGAAGTCGCAGGGAATGGCGCAACCACCACAATCAACGACACCATCGACAAGGTTGATGTAGTCCTGACCGCGACCACCACCGTTGGCGAAGGCGGCAATATCGTCTACACCGCCAGCCTTGTGGATAAAAACGGCGCACCGGTGACCAACATCACCAATCCGCTCACCGTGACTCTGGACAACGGCAAGACCATCACCATCGGCGTAAACCAATCGAGCGGTAGCGTTTCGGTTCTTGCTCCTGATGATGTGTACAAGGGCGACCAAACTGTCACCACCGCTATCAAGGGTGTGACCGGCGGCGAGCATTTCGAAAATCTGGTCCCTGGCACTACCGCGGTGAACACCACCGTTACGGACACACCGGGTACCGATAACACCACCACGGTTACGCTGACTGCGCCAAGTGCCGTTAACGAAGGTGGTCAGATCACCTACACCGCGACCTTGAGCAACAAGGCCGGTACTGATGTCACCTTGAAGCTGGATAACGGCTCGTCGATCACTATCAAAGCTGGCGAGACCGTCGGTACTGTGACCGTGCCCGCCCCTACTGATGACGTGTTCATCGACAAGAGCACTCAGACCGTAAAGATTACTGATGCTTCCGGAGGCAACTTCGAAAAACTCGAAGTAGCAGGCAACGGCGCCACCACCACGATCAACGACACCATCGACAAAGTCGACGTCGTCCTGACCGCCACTACCACCGTCGGCGAAGGCGGCAATATCGTCTACACCGCCAGCCTTGTGGATAAAAACGGCGCAGCGGTGATTAACATCACCAATCCGTTGACCGTCACCTTGGATAATGGCCAGACCATCACCATCGGCGTAAACCAGACTAGCGGTAGCGTTTCGGTTCTTGCTCCTGATGATGTCTATAAAGGCGATCAAACCGTCACCACCGCTATCAAAGGCGTAACCGGCGGCGAGCATTTCGAGAACCTGGTGCCGGGCACTACCGCGGTGAACACCACCGTTACGGACACTCCGGGTACCGACAACACCACTACTGTGACGCTGACAGCGCCTAACGCTGTTAACGAAGGCGGACAGATTACGTACACCGCCACGCTGTCCAACAAGGCGGGGACCGACGTCACGCTGAAACTCGACAACGGCTCGTCGATCACCATCAAGGCTGGCGAAACCGTTGGTACTGTGACCGTCCCTGCGCCGACCGATGACGTGTTCATCGACAAGAGCAGCCAGACCGTCAAGATTACTGACGCTTCCGGCGGCAACTTCGAAAAACTCGAAGTCGCAGGTAACGGCGCAACCACCACGATCAACGACACCATCGACAAGGTGGATGTAGTTCTGACCGCCACCACTACCGTGGGTGAAGGCGGCAATATCGTCTATACCGCCAGCCTTGTGGATAAGAACGGCGCGCCGGTGACCAACATCACCAACCCGCTCACCGTTACCTTGGACAACGGTAAGACCATCACCATCGGCGTAAACCAATCGAGCGGTAGCGTTTCGGTTCTTGCTCCTGATGATGTGTACAAGGGCGACCAAACTGTCACCACCGCTATCAAAGGCGTGACCGGCGGCGAGCATTTCGAGAACCTGGTGCCGGGCACTACCGCGGTGAACACCACCGTTACGGACACTCCGGGTACCGACAACACCACTACTGTGACGCTGACAGCGCCTAACGCTGTTAACGAAGGCGGACAGATTACGTACACCGCCACGCTGTCCAACAAGGCGGGGACCGACGTCACGCTGAAACTCGACAACGGCTCGTCGATCACCATCAAGGCTGGCGAAACCGTTGGTACTGTGACCGTCCCTGCGCCGACCGATGACGTGTTCATCGACAAGAGCAGCCAGACCGTCAAGATTACTGACGCTTCCGGCGGCAACTTCGAAAAACTCGAAGTCGCAGGTAACGGCGCAACCACCACGATCAACGACACCATCGACAAGGTGGATGTAGTTCTAACTGCTACAACTACCGTCGGCGAAGGCGGCAATATCGTCTACACCACCAGTCTTGTGGATAAAAACGGCGCACCGGTGACCAACATCACCAACCCGCTCACCGTTACCTTGGACAACGGCAAGACCATCACCATTGGTGTGAATCAGTCGAGTGGCTCTATTACAACCATCGCGCCGGATGATGTGTACAAAGGCGATCAAACTGTCACTACCGCCATCAAAGGCGTGACCGGCGGCGAGCACTTTGAAAATCTGGTTCCAGGTACTACCCCAGTTAACACGACCGTTACCGATACACCGGGTACCGACAACACCACGACTGTCACCTTGACTGCGCCAAGTGCTGTTAACGAAGGTGGCCAGATCACGTACACCGCCACGCTGTCCAACAAAGCGGGCACTGACGTCACCCTGAAGCTGGATAACGGTTCGTCGATCACGATCAAGGCTGGCGACACTGTTGGCACCGTAACCGTGCCTGCCCCTACCGATGACGTGTTTATCGATAAGAGCACGCAGACCGTCAAGATCACCGACGCCTCCGGCGGCAACTTCGAAAAACTGGAAGTTGCAGGCAGCGGCGCAACCACCACGATCAACGACACCATCGACAAGGTGGATGTAGTTCTGACCGCCACCACTACCGTGGGTGAAGGCGGCAACATCGTCTACACGGCCAGCCTTGTGGATAAAAATGGCGCACCGGTGACCAACATCACCAATCCGCTGACCGTGACCCTGGATAACGGCAAAACCATCACCATCGGCGTAAACCAATCGAGCGGTAGCGTTTCGGTTGTTGCTCCTGATGACGTGTACAAGGGCGACCAGACCGTCACCACTGCTATCAAAGGCGTGACCGGCGGCGAGCACTTCGAAAATCTGGTTCCAGGTACTACCCCGGTTAACACCACCGTTACTGATACACCGGGCACCGATAACACCACGACTGTCACCTTGACTGCGCCAAGTGCTGTTAACGAAGGTGGCCAGATCACGTACACCGCCACGCTGTCCAACAAAGCGGGCACTGACGTCACGCTGAAACTCGACAACGGTTCAAGCATCACCATCAAGGCTGGCGAAACTGTTGGTACCGTAACCGTGCCTGCGCCGACCGATGACGTGTTTATCGATAAGAGCACGCAGACCGTCAAAATCACTGACGCTTCCGGCGGCAACTTCGAAAAACTGGAAGTTGCAGGCAACGGCGCCACCACCACGATCAACGACACCATCGACAAAGTCGATGTGGTCCTGACCGCCACCACCACCGTTGGCGAAGGCGGCAACATCGTTTACACCGCCAGCCTTGTGGATAAGAACGGCGCGCCGGTGACCAACATCACCAATCCGCTGACCGTGACCCTGGATAACGGCAAAACCATCACCATCGGCGTAAACCAATCGAGCGGTAGCGTTTCGGTTCTTGCTCCTGATGATGTGTACAAGGGCGACCAAACTGTCACCACCGCTATCAAAGGCGTGACCGGCGGCGAGCATTTCGAGAACCTGGTGCCGGGCACTACCGCGGTGAACACCACCGTTACGGACACTCCGGGTACCGACAACACCACTACTGTGACGCTGACAGCGCCTAACGCTGTTAACGAAGGTGGCCAGATTACGTACACCGCCACGCTGTCCAACAAGGCGGGGACCGACGTCACGCTGAAACTCGACAACGGTTCAAGCATCACCATCAAGGCTGGCGAAACTGTTGGTACCGTAACCGTGCATGCGCCGACCGATGACGTGTTCATCGACAAGAGCACTCAGACCGTCAAGATCACCGACGCTTCCGGCGGCAACTTCGAGAAGTTAGAAGTCGCAGGCAACGGCGCAACCACCACGATCAACGACACCATCGACAAGGTGGATGTAGTTCTGACCGCCACCACCACCGTTGGCGAAGGCGGCAACATCGTCTACACCGCCAGCCTTGTGGATAAAAACGGCGCAGCGGTGACCAACATCACCAATCCGCTGACCGTCACCTTGGACAATGGCAAAACGATCACCATCGGTGTGAATCAGTCGAGCGGTTCCATCACCACCGTAGCGCCAAACGACGTCTACAAAGGCGACCAAACCGTCACCACCGCCATCAAAGGCGTGACCGGTGGCGAGCATTTCGAGAACCTCGTGCCGGGCACGACGGCGGTGAACACCACCGTCACCGACACACCAGGCTCCACCGACCTGACCACCGTCACCTTGACTGCCCCGACCGCGGTCAACGAAGGCGGCCAGATCACATACACCGCCACCTTGAGCAACAAGGCCGGCAGCGACATGCTGGTCCAGCTCGACAACGGTTCGAGCATCACCATCAAGCAAGGTGAGACCGTGGGCACGGTGACCGTCCCGGCGCCTACCGATGACGTGTTCATCGACAAGAGCACCCAGACCGTCAAGATCACCGGCACCACCGGCGGCAATTTCGAGGGTGTGACCATCACACCTGCGGGCGCCACGACCACCATCAACGACACCATCGACGACGTGACCGTGGTACTCAAGGCCACCGGTTCGGTCAGCGAAGGCGGGCAGATCGTCTACACCGCGTCCCTGGTCGACAAGAACGGCGCGGCCGTGAACAACGTGGGCTCCGACTTGGTGGTAAGGCTGGATAACGGCTCGACCATCACCATCGGCAGTGGCAAGTCCACCAGCTTCACGACAGCTACCGCACCGAACGATGCCTATGTCGGCGCCAATGATGTCAGCGCCAAGATCACCGGCGTGGTCAGCGGTGGCGACAAGTACGAGCATCTGATTGTTGACGCCAGCCCCGCGGTCACCAAGGTCACGGATGTAGTGACGGATACCAAAATCAGCATAACGGGCGACGGCTCGGTCACTGAAGGTGGCACAGCCCACTACACCCTGACCTTGACCAACCCGCCGCAAACCGACGTAACCGTGACGCTCAAATACAGCGGCACCGCCACTGACGGTTCGGACTTCACCGGCGTGTACACCGTGAAGATCCCGGCAGGCTCCAGCAGCGTGCCGTTTGATATCCGCACGCTCGACGACAAGATCACCGAGCCTACGGAACAGATCGTTATCACCATCGACAAGGTCACCGGAGGCAACTTCGAGAACCTGGTGATCGACAAAGGCACCGTCACCACCAACATCCTCGACAACGATGCGCCGCCGGTGATCGACCTGGATGCCAACAACTCCAGCGGCGCCACGGGTGCCGATTACAAGACGACATTTACCGAGGGTACCGCCGGGCCGGGCGTGTCGATCGCCGATACGGATATCAAGATCACTGACCCAGACAGCACACTGCTGACGGGCGCGACGGTCACGCTGACCAACGCACAGGCCGGTGATGCCCTGAACCTGGGCAATAGCGTGAATGGCATCAGCGTCAGCACCAACAACCAGACGGGCACTATTACCCTGACGTTGTCCGGCAGCGCAACGCTGGCTGACTACATGCAACGTATCCAGAACATCACGTTCACCAACAACAGCCACGACCCGAGCACCACACCGCGCACCATCACCGTGACGGTGACCGATGGCGGCAACTACTCCAACGTGGCCACCACCACCGTCAACGTGGTAGCGGTCAACGATGCACCAGTGGCCACTGGCGGTGCTGTGACCGGTACGGAAGACACGGCGCTGGCCCTGACCTGGGCCAACTTCGGCGTGAGCGATGTGGACTCGCCACAAGCCAGCCTCGGGGTGAAAATCACCGAGCTGCCGGTAGCCGGCAAGCTGCAGTATCTGGCGGCGGACGGCAGCACCTGGACCAACGTGACCAGCGGCCAGACCTTTACCAAGGCTCAGATCGATGGCGGCCAACTGCGCTTTATGCCGAACGCCAACGAGTCCGGCGCCGACGGTTACGGCGGCACTGGCGTGGGTAACAAGCAGGCGGATTACGCGCAGTTCAAGTTCCAGCCAACCGATGGCAAGGACCTGGGCACCAGCGCTACGGTGAAAGTCGATATCACCCCAGTGGCCGACGCACCGACCCTGAGCGTGGCCGACAACAGCGTTGCCTCGACCGGCCTGGTCAAACAGGGCTGGAACAGCATCGCCGGCCTCGGCAACAACGGCAACGGTGCTGCACCGGACGTGCTGAAAAAAGCCATCGATAACGCGGGCACACCCAACAGCACCTCTGTGGTGACCAACGTCGAGTCCGTCGACAACGTGGCCGCTGGCTCTGGTTCCAAGATCTCCGGCCTGATCTACATGGAAGCAGGCAAGAGCTACACCTTCAGCGGTATCGCCGATGACAGCGTGGTGGTCAACGTTGGCGGTAAAGACGTTGCGAGCGGTTTGTGGGGTACCAACAGCGGCAAGTTCAGCGGCACGTTCACGCCAACCACCACCGGTTACTACAGCCTTGAGATCTACCAGGCCAACCAAGCGGGGCCTGGCAGCTTTGACGTCAACCTGTCGGTCAACGGCGGGGCGGTGCAGAACCTGAGCACCAGCACCGTGCCGCTGTACACCGGCCTTACCGACCTGACCAACGCCGGCGTCACCGTATCCGACCTGCATGGCAGCAACGGTGACGGTTACTACGTGGGCTACAAGCTCAACGAAGGCCAGGAAAACGGCACGGTCAAATTGTCCAAGGTCACCACCGCGCTGACCGACACCGACGGCTCCGAAACCCTGAGCGTGAAGATCAGCGGCATCCCGGCAGGCTCGGTACTGACCGACGCGTCTGGGCACACCTTTACTGCGGGTAAAACCGTGGGCGAAGTGAATGTCACGGGCTGGGACCTGAACACCCTGACCATCAAGCCGCCGACCTACTACAGCGGTCAGTTCAACCTGACGGTCACTTCGACGTCCACCGAGAGCATCGGCGGTTCAGCGACCACCACCGCGCAATTGCCCGTCACGGTGCATCCAGCGACCTACAATTCGGTCACCGGCACCTCGGGCAGCGACACCATCAATGGCAGCGATGGCAACGACATTGTCGTGGCCGACGTCGCCGGCTTGAACGTGGTGCAGGGCAAGAACTACAACATCGCGTTCATGATCGATACATCGGGCAGTATGGGTGCGGACTCGATAGCAGCGGCAAAAACCTCGCTGACCACCACGTTCAACTCGCTGAAAAACAGTATCGGCGCCAGCACTTCTGGCACTGTGAATATCTTCCTGGCGGATTTCAGCGACCAGGTCAATCGCACGGTGACAGTCAACCTGAAAGACCCAGGTGCATTGGACTCGCTGCAGAAAGTCCTGGATTCCATGGTGTCTACCGGCGGGACCAACTACGAAGACGTGTTCAAGGCCGCGGCCAACTTCTTCAAGAGTGCCCAGGCGACTGGCAACACTGGCGCTATCAATACAACGTACTTCATCACCGATGGTCAGCCGACGTTTTACCAAGCGTCCGAGCAGACCAACCCATACTTGTACGGCAACGTCAGGCTCGATGATGTCGTCACCATGAACAACTACACCATAGGTACCGCCACCCGGATCAACATCGATTCGAATAACTACCTTGATATCAACTCTGCCGGCAAGGTAACCCTCTGGTCTTACGGCTGGGGGTACAACAAGGGAATCATCCACGCCCAAGGGGATGGCACCTATGAAATATCGGTGCAAGGCGGCCTCGGCTACGATACCGACTACTCCACCACCCTCAACTCCAACAGCGCGTTCGCACTGCTTAAAGGTCTGTCCACAGGTGGCGTAGAAGCCATCGGCCTCAACAGTGGGGTCAGCCTGAATCAGTTGGCACCGTACGACAGCGATGGCAAGCCACAGGCCAACATCGATCCGAAGGACCTGGCCAACGCTATCCTCGGCCACACAGAGGCGACGTTGCCGGGCGCGGACACCGTCAGCGGTGGCGACGGCAACGACATCCTCTTCGGCGACCTGGTGAGCTTCAGCGGGATCAATGGCGAGGGTTACAACGCGCTGCAGGCCTTTGTCGCACAGAAGACCGGCGTGGCTGTCTCGGCAGTGACTGCCTCTAACGTTCACCAGTACGTCACCGAGCACTATGTGGACTTCGACGTCTCCGGCGCCAAAGATGCCGGCGATACACTGTTGGGCGGGGCTGGCGATGACATCCTGTTCGGCCAGGGCGGCAACGACCTTCTGGACGGCGGCAAAGGCAATGACATCCTGCTGGGTGGCACGGGTAACGACACGTTGATTGGCGGCCAGGGCAACGACATCCTGATCGGTGGCTCGGGGGCCGACACCTTCGTGTGGAAGGCGGGCGACATCGGCAACGATGTGATCAAGGACTTCAAGGCGTCCGAAGGCGACCGCATTGACCTGCGCGATTTGTTGAAAGGTGAAACCGACAGCACCATCGACAATTACCTCAAGATCACCACGGTAGAAGGTGTGTCGACCCTGCAAGTGAGCAGTGAAGGCAAGCTCAACGCCGCCGGTGGCCTGGCCAATGCTGATGTGACGATCAAACTGGAAGGCAACGATTGGTCCCACACCAGCATCAACTCGCTGATCAGTGGTGCCGACCCGACCATCAAGATCGATCACACCTAAGACGCGATTGATCGGCCGCCCTTCCAGGCGGCCGATTTTTTGGCCTACGGGTCGCTGGCCCTGGCGGACGGCGCATCGCATACTCACGCCCATACACGCAGCGTTGACCTATGCTGTTGAACGCCTGTGGCGCATTTTCGAGGGGTTGTTATGTTTTACGTGCAACGTGATGCACAGGGCGCGCTGGTTCGCGTAGAGGCCGCTGCCTTTACCGAATCCACTGAAACCCTGCCGGCCGATCACCATGAGATACAGGCCTGGTACGCCAACGAAGTGGTGGAAACCAGCCTGGCCCAGCTCAAGCAGAGCGACTTTGAGATGATCCGGGTGCTGGATGACTTGATCCAGGTGCTGACCCGCAAGGGGGTGATCAGCGTGACCGACCTGCCGCCGGCAGCCCAGGCCAAGTTGATGGACCGTAACCAGGCGAGGGAAGCGTTGGGTGGGTTGAGCCAGTTGATCGATGATGACGAGAAAGGATTGATTTAATCCAACCGCTCCTACCCCTGTAGGAGCGAGCTTGCTCGCGAAAAACTGAAATCGCCACGGGGCATCAGGTTTTGCGCGTTATTGTTGGCGATCTTCGCGAGCAAGCTCGCTCCTACAGGTGAATTATTTCCAGGGCGCGGGCTCGCCAAACAGTTGGCCCTGCACGCCGAAAATCCCCATCTCACGAATCACCTTCAGTTCGCCCTCGGTCTCTACACGTTCGGCAATCAACGGCAGGTCGATGCTATGGGCCGCTCGCTGGATGGCCTCGATAAACAGGCGCTTGTCGCTTTCCTGGTCGATGGCGCGAATGTAGCTGCCGTCGATCTTCAGGTACGCCAAGCCCAGGCGCGCCAGGTTGCCGATCATGCTGAACCGCCCACCGAAACGTTGCAGGCTGAGGGAGAAGCCCAGTTCGCGCAGGCGCTGGGTCATCTGTTCCAGCACGGGCTGCTCAGGCAGTTGCTCCTCACCAATCTCCAGGGTGAGGCGCGGGCCCAGGTTGCTGTGCTGGCGTAGCAGGTCATAAACGCGGTTCAGGGCCTGGGTATCTTGCAAGGTCGCGGCCGAAAGATTCAGCGCCAGGTTCTCGGTGTGGCTGGCCATCTGCTTGAGCACCTGCTCCAGCATCAGGCGGTCCAGGCGGGCTGACCAACCAAAGCGCTCAAGCCACGGCAGGAAGCGCCCGGCCGGTATGGTGTGGCCGTCTTCGTCCTGCAAGCGCGACAGTACTTTGTAATGCAAGACCAATTGCGGGTCCTGGCTGGCGACAACCGGCTGGAAGTACAGCTGGAAGCGCTGCTGGGTCAGGGCCTGGTCCAACAAGGTGTGCCAGGCATGGTGATCGTCTCCCACGCTGGCGGCGGCGCTGCGGTCCAGGCACACCCAACTGGTGTCGCCCTGCGCTTGGGCCTGGGCCAGGGCCTGATCGGCCAGGGTCAGCAGGGCTTGGGGCGCGTCGCCATGGCTGAACGGCGCCAGGCCGATATAGGCGACCGGCGTAACGTCACTGGCGCCGGTCGCTTGCAGGCTGAGCAAAGTGCTTTCCAGGTTTTGCGCCAGCTGCATCGCTTCTTCACGCATCAACCCCGGCGCCAGCACGGCGAACTCACCGCCACGAATACGGGTGACGAGGTTATGGGTTTCCGGGTACGGCGCGCACTGGCGCAGTAGTTGTTCGCCAACCGCTTGCAGTAACTGGTCGGTGCGCTGGCCACCCAGGCGCTGGTTGAGGCCGGCCAGGTCCTTGACCCGCAGCAGCAGAAGGTAGCCGGAGTTGGTCTCTTCCGGGTTACTGACGCGGGCGTTGAGCTGCATCTCGAAATAACGGCGGTTGGCGAGGCCGGTGAGGTTGTCCTGATAGGATTCGGTGCGCAGTTTTTCGCTACGCTCGGCCTGCTCCTGGAACAGCGCCTTGAGCTTTTCCACCATCTGGTTCATGGCCTGCACCACCCGCCGCAGTTCAGGCGTGCGGGGCAAGTCAGGCAGGCTGAGGAACTCACGGCGGGCAATGGCGTGGGACTGTTTGACCATATAGTCCAACGGCTTCAATTGCCGGCGCAGCAGCAGCCCACCGAGCACCACGCTGACCGCACCGCACAAGAGCAACCAGCCCAGGCTACCCAGGGCGCTTTGCCAGAGCTTGGCCAGGGCGAACATCGGATGGCTGACCACTTCTACCCGTGCGGCCTGTTCCCAGCCACGGCTGACCAGGGCATCACCGCCCGCCGGCTCCAGTCCGATCAGCTTGACGAACCAGTTGGGCACGCCGTTGTTGTCGGGAATACCGCTACGCTCGACGATGGTTTTGTCGGTGGCCAGGTCCACGACGCGGATGCTGGCATAGTAACCGCTGTCGAAGATCGAGCTGACCAACAGCTCCACCATGGCTGGGTCATCGATATTCGGGGTGAGCGACAGCGCCAATGCCGTCGCGGCATCCTGGGCGTGGGAGCGCAATTGGTTGACGTATTGGGTGCGCGAGCTTTCCAGGCTGACCATGAAGCTGCCGCTGAAGGCGACCACCAGGAACAGACAGATTGCGATCAATAGCTGTTTGAACAGAGACATCCGATCAGTTACTCCTAGTTGGCAGGCTCGGCTGGGAAGCCTTCCGCACGCATTTTTCTCAACACATCCTGCCAGCGCGACAAGCGTTTGGTATCACCGACTTTTTTGTTGCCTTTGGCACCAGGCAAGTACAACCCCTCGGCGTTGAATGAGTACACCGGGACCAGGTCGGTGCGACGGGTAGCCGGCAGGATCTCATCCATCAGGCTGTCGAGCACCAGTGGGACGGCGTCGGGGCTCGAATAATAAGTCAGGACCATGTGCGCCCGATTCTGCCGCAGGGCCTTGACGTAGGTAATGCGCAACTTGTCGCTGGACACGCCCAGGTGACGCAAACTGAAATATTTTGCGATGGCGTAGTCTTCACAGTCACCAGCACCTTTCCAGAGTGCCTCGACGGGCGTCTCCCAGTAATCCACAACGTGCCAGAGATCGATGTCTTCCACGTAGGTCATTTGCTTGTTGAAGAACAAATTGACGACCTTGAGCTGCTCCTGCTCGCTGACCTGTTTTTCGCTCACCAATAACCGCTGCCAGGCGTCGATACGCTGCTGGCCTTGACCCAAAGGCCCGTAGACGGCGGTAGCCTTGCGGCTGATTTGCGAGAAATCCCAATCGGCACGCAGCCCGCCGAGCATCAGGCCGGCCAGTAAAGTTGCTGATAAAAGCCAGCAAAGCAGTCGATAGGGATTAAAACTTACCGCCAAAATGTTCAGTCCGTGAAAGAGACGGAATTTCTAGGGATGGTGAAGCCTGGCCCTACAAAAAACAATGGCACAGTGCAATCATCGCAGGAGGCGGCGTTTTTATAACCGCCCTTGTGAGAGACACAAAGTATGCTGTGTAAGCACTTACAAACGGAAACTTTGGCTATTTGACAAGCACCTGGCCCATCTTTAGTGTTCTTTGGATCCAATTAGCCAGACTATTATTCAAGAAAGGAGGATAGCGCAACCGTGACGCAGAAGCCGAACCCATTAAGCAGCATCAAAATCAGCGGGCCTATTCCCGCCCATCTTGCGCGCTCCGTTATCGAAGAAACGTTGCGTAATGCCATCCTTGATGGGCGATTGCCCTGTGGCACCGCCATGCGCCAGCAAGAACTGGCCAGCCTGTTCGGCGTCAGTCGCATGCCGGTACGCGAAGCGTTGCGCCAGCTGGAGGCGCAATCCTTGTTGCATGTGGTGACTCACAAGGGTGCCGTCGTTGCTCCCTTGATCGAGGACAATTCGGCCGAGACCTATGCCCTGCGCATGTTGCTGGAGTCCGAGGCCCTGCGCCTGTCGATTCCGTTGCTCACCGACGCGGACCTTGCTCAAGCTGAGGCCTGTATCAACGCACTGGAAAGCGAGAAAGACTACACCGAGATTGGTCGGCTCAATCGCCTGTTTCACATGGTGTTGTACGGCAAGGCGCCCAACCAGCGGCTGCTCACTTTGGTCGAGCACGGATTGAATGAGGAGGAGCGCTTCCTGCGCTTCAACCTTGAGGCGATGGGGCTGGGGGAGACTTCCCAGGAGGATCACCGCGAACTGCTGAGCCTGGTAGCGCAGAGGAAGGTCGAGGAGAGCATCCTGACGCTGCGTAACCACCTGATGCGAGGCATGGAGGTGATCGCGACCTACCTCAGCGGCCTTGAGAGCGCCGAAAAAAACCCCACTCAGTAGGTTTTTTCGCTTTTGCCCTTGATCCTTAGGTGATGTAGCAACTTTCTTATCAGGGATTGTTGCTCCATCAGAAAAAACAAAGAACCCAATCATAATTAAATCCGACTCAGCGCACAGCAAAATCCCACGTATAGCTGGCTAATCACCACACACATAAATATCGGGAAAAACATCTAATACATTTGTATACCGGTTCAAACATTCAACCAGCTTATTATCTTTTCCCAGCAACACACACCTTTCCATCCACTGCGTCTGCCTAGTGCAAGGGCCTCGCCGTGCGCGTGGCCGCGCTCAAGTTACTCTCGCACTCACAACTATAATATTTCAACACTGCTTTTAGAGCACTCGCAACAACTCATAGGCGTCAACCATGTACCCACATTCACTCGCGCAAAAAAAACGACAACTTTTTGATCATCCGTTATTTATAGAAATAACCAGCCTCGGCAAGTTACAACACTTCATGAAACACCATGTATTTGCTGTCTGGGATTTCATGAGTCTGACCAAACGCCTGCAACAGGACCTCACTTGCATGCAGTTGCCCTGGCTCCCCTCCACTGACCCGCACGCTGCCCGCCTGATTAATGAAATCGTGCTGGCGGAAGAGTCGGACGAGCACCCGACGCGGGGCTATTGCAGCCACTTCGAGCTGTACCTGGACGCAATGACGGAAGTGGGCGCCAGCACGGTCGCAATCACTCGCTTTATCGACCTGCAAAGCCAGGGAGTGGAGGTAAGCGCAGCCTTGCAGATGATCGATGCGCCCCAGGGCGTGGTCCGCTTCGTCGACAGCACCTTACAAATTGCCCTGAGCGCTCCGACCCACTGTGTGGCGGCGGCGTTCCTGCATGGCCGAGAGTGTGTGATTCCGTCAATGTTCGAAAGGCTTTTGCATAGCCATGCTTTCATAGGTCGGCAGGCCCCTACGCTATGTCACTACCTCAGCCGCCATATCGAAATAGACAGCGATGATCACGAGCCCGCGGCGCAACAGTTGCTACAGCGCCTGGTCGACGCAGACCCCAGTCGTCAGCAACAGGCCGATAACGCCGCCCTGGGCGCCGTGCAGAGTCGTATTACCCTCTGGGACGACGTACTGGCCTCGATGCAAGAGGTACGTCCGTGAACGCCGCTCATTACCAATCCTTTGCCGACGACTGGGAGCGTCGCGCAACCATCCGCACACGCCCCCGGCGGATGTTGGAAGACGACGACAAACTCATCTTCCCCCTGTGCCGTCAGCCTCTGGTGTTGAGTGCCACCTTTCTCAAGCACTGCCCGCAATGGCGCGACTTCGTGCTGGTGCAAAGCTTCTATAAATTCATCAATGACGTGGTGATTTTCGAAACCGAGATCGTCGACAAAACCGCGCGCAGCATCGCTAAAAATCGCTTCTCCCTGCCCTTCCCGCTCGCCTGCCGCTACGATGCGATGACGGTCGTTGTCGACGAGGATTACCACGCGCTGGTCGCGCTGGATTTCCTGCAGCAAGCCGTGGAGATGACCGGAATCCAACCGCTCGATCTACCCGGGCAAATTGAATTGAGCCGCGCGCTGCCCACAGCCCAGGCACAGGTACCGACGTACTTGCACGATGCCGTTGAGCTGATTGGCGTCGCCATCGCTGAGAACACCGTCACCCATGACGTCGCAGCGTTTTCCAAAGATGGCAGCGTCAAATCCTCTGTCCGCGGCCTGATGGCCGATCATCTGTTTGATGAAGGGCGGCATGCGCGGTTCTGGACACAGTTGGTGCGCCTCTACTGGCAATCGGCAAGCTCTGAAGATCGCGACCACATTGCTCAAGCCCTGCCCGTGTTCCTGACGCACTACCTGACCAACGACCTACAGAAAGACTTCGATCTGCAACTGATCGAACACTTGGCTATCAGTGCCGATACGCGCCGGGCACTGCGCGACGAAATCCAGGCGCTGGACTTTCCCATCACCCCCCAACATCCGCTGCTGGCCAATATCATGGGCCTACTGCACCACAGCGGCGTACTGCAAACCCCCAGCGTGGCACGAGCCCTGCGCGACTACCTGCCCGTATCGAGGAGGTTGGCATGAGGCGCTTGCAGATCGAGTGGTGTGGTACCGGTAACGCTCTGGCGGCGCTCAGGCAGGAGCTGGAGCAATATGGGCATGTGGCAGGAACGGGGTCTGTGGATCTGGTTATTGAAGACGGGAGTCAGCCGCTGCCGCCCTCGCCCGCCAGTGCGCCATGGTTAAGCTTGCGCGTGGGTATCGGCCCGCTCTGCGAACACGGGCTGCCCTCATTACAGTTACGCTGCTACGACCGGGAGCGGCGCCTGCTGACGGTGCACGACGTTGCCCAGGAACCCAGCGGCAATGGGCAGCGGTTGCGTCAGCAGGCAACGAATGCAGTGGTGGAGTGGGCTGCTTTGTTGGTCTGCGGTTTCTCAAGAGACCCCGCTTATTTCTCGGCAACGACCACTGCTAACACCTGGCCTGAACAGGGCCTGCAAGAGTTGGATGCCTTGGCTTTCATGCACCGGCTCAACCACACGGCGGACCCTGCCTTACTGCACGCGGCCCGAACGCCCATGATCGAACGGCTGCAGGCCAGCCTCACTACCTTCGCGCATCGAACAGTGCTGAACATCGCCGGTCATGCGCTGACTTATCGGCAGCTCCAGCAACAAGCCATGGCTATTCAACAACGCCTGCTTCCCTTGCTGGAGGATGCCGAGACTCCACAAGTGGTCGGCGTATGCCTGGAGAAATCTGCCGAGTTGTACGCCAGCATTCTCGCGGTGCTTGGCTGTGGCGCCGTGTATTTGCCGCTGGTGCCTGACCACCCGGAGCAACGCCAGCACTGCATGCTGACCAGCCTCAAGGCCTGTGTGCTGCTGGAGAATGGCCAGCACCCATTGCGAGAGCGTTTCGTCTCACTTGATGTGAGCCAGGTGGCCGCGCACAGCGCCGACATGACGCAACCGCTGATGCACCGTCACCCCCGTGCCGACGAGCCGTGCGTGGCACTGTTCACCTCGGGTACGACGGGCCAGCCCAAGGGGGTACTGCTGAGCCAATACAACCTGGCGCATTTCACGGCCTGGCTCGTCAGTTGCGTGGCGTTGGATCAACACAGTCGCGTCCTGCAATTCTCGCCACTGGGCTTCGATTCTTCACTGATCGATATTTTCCCCGCATTGATCGCCGGCGCCGAGTTGATTGTGCCCAGCCCAGACCAACGTCACGACCCTCAGCAACTGGTAGAGCTGATTCGCAAGCAACGCGTCACTCATGGGTTTGTGCCACCGGCACTGCTCAGCATCCTGCCGCTGGATCAGCCATTGGGCATGACTCATTTACTGACCGGAGGTGATTTCTGCGAGCCCTGCGTGATCGAACAACTGGCCGGTCAATGCCAGTTGCATAACCTCTATGGGCCGACCGAGGCCACTGTGTTGGCGACCCATCGGGTATTCCAACGAGGTGACAGCCATCGCAATATCGGCCTCCCCATCGCTAACAGCCAGGTGCTGATTCTCGACGAGAACCTGCAGCCCGTGGATGAACAGGTAATGGGCGACTTGTACATTGTCGGTCCCGGAGTAAGCCTGGGTTATTCGAATACACTCTCGCGGGCCGACAATCCGTTCGTGACGCTGACACTGCCAAATGGCCAAGTGCTACAGGCTTATCGCAGCGGCGACTTGGCAAAATGGACGCAAGAAGGCATCGAACTGGGCGGCCGCAGGGATGAGCAAGTCAAGATCCGCGGGTTTCGAGTTCAGCCTCAGGATATTGAACAGTGCTTGCGCGATAGTCGCTTGTTTCGCCAAGTGGCAGTGGTGATCGATACGGCACACAGAGTCATCGGCTTTGCGGCCCAGCCGAAATCTGGCGCTACGCTGGCAAGCCTGAAGGAACATGCTCTGCAGTGGTTGCCCGTGCATATGCAGCCCAGCGCTTGGAGCGAACTGGCATGCATGCCCCGTTCGAATAACGGCAAGATCGATCGCAAGGCCTTGCTGGCCATGCCAATGCCCATACCCATCGGGATGGATCGCTGTCGCATACAAGACCCTTTGCAGGCACAACTGGGTGACGTGTGGGGTGAGCTGCTGGGATTACCCGCAGGCGAACTCTCGATTGATGAGAGTTTTTTCAACCTCGGTGGCCACTCCATCCTGTTGTCGACCCTGTTGCTACGCCTGCGCGAGCAGTTTGGCCGCAGCTTCTGCCTGAGCCCCTTTTTTGAGACGCCGACCATCCGCACATTGGCCGCACTCATGGATGGCAGTGCACTGCCGGATACACCATCCAACCAGATGGAACAAGATGCGACGCGAGCACTGGAGGTCGAGGTGCTGCCCGAGACCCTTGCGGGAGACTCGCGCAAAGCCATCGTCACCGGCGCGAACAGCTTTGTCGGGGTTCATATTGTCCAGGCACTGCTGGCTGGCGGGGCGCAGGACGTGGCGTGCCTGGTGCGCGAGTTGCCCGGCTATTCGGCAGCGACAAGGTTCGCCCAGGCATTGCGCGAATACCGCTTGGAACATCTGGACCTGAGCCGAGTGCAGGTATACGCCGCCGATATTCGTAAACCTCGCCTGGGCTTGGCCGACGACGTGTACGAGCACCTCGCCCGTCATTACGGCGTGGTGGTGCATAACGCCGCGCAGGTCAATCATGTGATGGATTACGCCTCACTCGCCAAGGACAACGTCGAGCCGGTGCTGGAATGCCTGCGTCTTTGCGAGACCCATTGCAAGAAGGTCCTCAATTTCATCTCGACGCTGTCAGCCTGCAGCAGCGTGGACGTCGACGGGTCCGTGCTTGAAGCGCCTGCCCGACGCGCACTGCCGCTCTATGTGAAAAATGGCTACAACCTCTCCAAGTGGGTAGCCGAGCGGCTATTAGGACGGGCAGTCGAGCAAGGGGCCTGGGTCAATATTCATCGGCCGGGAAATATCAGCTTCAACAGCCAGAACGGCGTTTGCCAGCCACAGAAAAACCGCTTGATGTTGATGCTCAAGGGGTCTCTGCAATTAGGGATGGTCCCGCGACTGGACGTCAATTTCGATCTGATGCCGGTGGACTTCCTGGCGCGTTTCATCGCCTACCACAGCGTGCGCTTTGACCCTGGGCGAAACGTGTTCAACCTGCACAACCCACTGCCCTTGAGTTGGGACCAGTATCTCGACGCCTTCAGCGAGGCTGGGCACGCTTTTGACCGAGTAAGCATTGAACACTGGCAACGGGCGCTGCGCAAAGTGAGCCGCAATAACGCGTTGTTCGGAGTGCTGGGCTTTTACCTGGACGGACTGGGCGAGGACATCGGTGACACGTCGATGATCCGTTACGACAATGCCCGGTGGGGCGTGGAAAAAATGGGCATGTGCTATCCACCCAAGAGCCAGGCGCTGTTACGCAAAGGCTGCGACTATCTGAGCGCTATCAGTTTCCTCTGAATAGCACCCTGGACGTGAGACCAAGCGATCGGAGCGAGAGGCCTCGCTCCGATGCGGTCAGGATCAGATCTTGAAGCTATCGACCAATTGCTTCAGTCGGCTGGCCTGCTGGGACAGCGCATCGCAGTCCTTGAGCGTCTCGTTGAGGTTGGCCACACCCTGCTGGTTCAGCAAGTTGATCTGGTTGATATCGACGTTGAGGGTTTCAACCACGGCGGTCTGCTCTTCAGTGGCGGCCGCGACGGATTGGTTCATGCCATCGATCTCAACGATACGTTGCGTCACGCTGACCAGACGCTCACCTGCCTGGTTGGCGACTTCGACGCTTTCTTCGCTGGAAGCCTGGCTGGCGTTCATGGTGGTCACGGCTTCGCGCGAACCCACTTGCAGCGAAGTGATCATCTTGTGGATTTCTTCTGCCGACTCCTGGGTACGGTGCGCCAAATTGCGCACTTCATCCGCCACGACGGCAAAACCACGCCCTGCTTCGCCAGCACGGGCCGCTTCGATCGCCGCGTTTAGGGCGAGCAAGTTGGTTTGCTGGGAAATGCCTTTGATCACATCCAGGATGTGTCCGATGTTATCGGTACTGGCATTAAGGGTTTCGATCTGAGTGCAGGACAGGCTGATCTTTTGCGAAAGCTCCGACATCGCCTGAATGGTTTGCTCCACCACTTTACGACCATCGTCAGCTTGTTCGCTGGCACCACTGGCATGCTGGGACGCGTCAGCAGCGTTGCGCGCGATTTCCTGGGTGGCGGCCCCTAGCTCGTTGATGGCTGCGGCCACGCTGTTGGTACGCGCGCTCTGTTCGTCAGAACCGATGATCGACGCATTGGATGAAGCCATCACACGCTGGGACAAATCGTGCACCTGGCGCGTTGCCGAAGACACTTCGGAAATCGACGCGTGAATTCGCTCGACGAACTGGTTGAATGCGCTGCCGACTTCGCCGAACTCGTCTTTGCTGGTCACGTCGAGACGTCGGGTCAAATCACCTTCGCCTTGGGCAATGTCCTGCATGGCCACGCCCATGGTGGTCAACGGGCGCAACAGTACTTGAATCAACAGGCTCAGGAGCACCGCAATAGCCACAACGGCAATCAACATCGCAATCAAGGCCGAAGTACGGAATTTGCCCAGCGGGGCATAGGCTTTTTCTTTGTCGATCGAAAGGCCGATGTACCAGTCAGCGCCAGGCAAGCCGCTGATAGGCGTGAAGGAAAGGATGCGATCCTGACCGTTGAGGACAACGTCCTGATTGAGCTTCTCAATGCGCACGTTGGTGCCGGGATAGATGTCCTTGAGATTCTTCATCACTTGGTCCTGGTCCGGACTGACGATGACCTGGCCATCACCGCTGACCAGGAACGCATGGCCGATACCACCGAAGTCTACCGAGTTGATGATCTTCACCAGTGTCTGCAGGCTCAGGTCACCACCGACAACACCCAACAACTCGCCATTCTTTTTCACCGGCATGGCAATTGTCACGATCTGACCGCCCACAGCCGCCATATAAGGCGGAGTAAGCATGGTTTTGTCCGCCACTACTGCTTGCTTGTACCAAGGGCGCTGACGGGGGTCGTAGTCGTCAGGCATCTTCGCGTCAGGGCGCTGTGTGAATACCCCATTGGTTTGACCTACATAGGTGAACTGGAAATTGGTGGTGAATGCTGGCTGATCGACCAAACCTGGGAGGTCGGCGGCGCTGCCCTGGTGGGCAACGTTCTGCGCCAGGTTCTCGAGGACCAGGATGCGACCACTGAGCCAGTTCTGCACACTGCTGGCGGTGAGCTCGCCGGATTGCTGGATGGACGACGTAAGGTTTTGCCTGATGGTGCTGCGCTGCAGGTAGTCGTTGTAGAGGGTAAATAACGCGAAGGCTAAAACCACGACGCCTGACGCGGCCAACAGAATTTTATGACTGAACTTGAGATTCATTTCATCGACTTCTTTTGCCAAAGGGGGGTGAGCGTGCCGAGTGGAACATTCCATGTATCGGGATAGGCGGACTCTGCGGTCGCTCTATTTCGGTGCACGCATGGCTCGTCAGGCTTTCGGCCAAACTTCGACAAATCTTAGGAATTTGTGAGAAGCATCTTCTTTTAACGTAGGAAACCGACAGGCGGTAGCCGTAAGGCAGATTTGCTGCGGTGGGCCGCCCTAAACGACAAAACCCCTGTCTGCGTTAGCAGACAGGGGTTTCGGAATTCAATCTTGACGATGACCTACTCTCACATGGGGAAACCCCACACTACCATCGGCGATGCATCGTTTCACTGCTGAGTTCGGGATGGGATCAGGTGGTTCCAATGCTCTATGGTCGTCAAGAAATTCTGTGTACCAGACCGTTGCGTTGGCAACGTGCCGGTGAAATTCATGAGCTTCTACATAAACAAAACCCCTGTCTGCGTTAGCAGACAGGGGTTTTGGAATTTAATCTTGACGATGACCTACTCTCACATGGGGAAACCCCACACTACCATCGGCGATGCATCGTTTCACTGCTGAGTTCGGGATGGGATCAGGTGGTTCCAATGCTCTATGGTC
>NZ_WJZD01000005.1:0-186476 GCF_021609665.1 Pseudomonas sp. PA-1-3F
GGATTTTTGGGGAGGAGGGGGCTGACCGGCGGATTTCGGCCAAAAGGGACCATTAGATTGGGGTGATTGATCGTTCGAACCCGCTAACCTTCTTGGTTACTAACGCCCATGTTATCCAACCACGTTGAGCCGGTGGTTAGAAGTTCTCTGGTGGGGCATGCTGACTCAAGTAGACTAAACGCCATTATGCCAACTAATGTAGTGTGATAGTTTTGAAGAAAAATTGACCTACCTTCATCCCTGATACCGGAAAGTAGGCTCTTGCCTCCATTTTCCGGGCCAGGCAAGAACCCTGATGGGCTTATTGATTCAGCAATTATTTTGAAGCTAACTAGCTCGTTGTAAGGCTTTCCTATGCATAGGGAAACCATTAACAGCTCGGTAAATATATCAAGGTTGTTGTCACCAAGAAAAATTCTCTTCCAGGCAGGCAGCCAGGTTCTTATGTAGCTGGTGGTTGCTGGTGTTAGAGAGTCAGGTGATGCGCCAAAGTTTGTTATGTAGAAAACTTCGTGAGTTAGCGCATAGGCTGAATCATTTTCGATGATCCATGGCTCTGGGCGATGATATGACCACGTAAGATCAGGCGAGTAGTTTAAGCTTTCAAACACTTCCAGGTCGCACAATGCCCTATTTAGATCCAGGCGGCGCCAGTAAGGGTATTGAATGGATTTTGAGAACTCTGACTCTGAGAAGTTTTTTATCAATCGCCCTAGGGATTCGTTTTTTATGTTGTTTCGATAAAATGTTGCGTAAAGAGAGCTAATCATCATTAGTCCTGGGCGACTGATTAGCGCCAACTTGAGGAAGTCGCCAGAGTCGAGCTCTAGCCAAGCCCACTCTAGCAACTCTCTCGCTGCTACGGAATGCAAATTTCCTCGGATCATTAGGTCGCAGCAAAGAGCGAGCTCACCAATTGGCTTAAGCAGAATAAGCTGCTCATCAGTTTTTTTGCCTAACTTGTGGGAAAAATTATCTCGATTGGCTACTACCCAGTTAATTAGCTTTAGCACCGCCTCCACATTTTTTTCAATGTTCATATGCGCTCCCTATGCGGCACTAGATTGGCCATTTTTAGCCACCACTTCAATTTTGCATCAGCCATTGACTCGGCCGTTATGTTTATGTAATTAACTGCTTGCTTTATCGAGAGAGCTTCCGTCTCACTCAGTTCGCGTTTCGCGGATAAGGCAGCATGAACCCAAAATATTGATTTGAATAAATCTCGTGAAGAAAGTGAGAGCACCAACTCTTCACACGGTTTGATTGCAAATGAATCCGTGGTGTTTTCGTTGAAAATTATTTCATACTTGAATAGCTCTTCAGTGCAATTGGATTCACTTATATCTCTATGTATTGATGGGGGCTTTTGTGGGTAATTTTTTATGACGGACTTAATAAAATCTGCGCTCGGTGTATTTGTTAAAAATACTTCACTATAATCGGCTAGGCATGACAGTATCTCCTTCGGGGCGACTATCTCTTCGAGTTTGTATGCTGCAAGAATATCAAGGGAGAAAAGGGAAACATTCAATGCTTCCTTGGCTGAAATTGATTCAGCTCTTAAAAAGGCTTGAATGCTCCCGATGCCTGATAACAATATCTTATAGTTCAATTTCACCACGCTTACGTTAAATTTCGTCGATTTTTACCCATGTTGTATCGAATCTAACCAAGAATTGAGGCGTTATTGTTCCAAGTCCAACGTAGGCCTTTAGATCCTTTATTAGATCTCGCTCAGATTGGTCAAGTGAGTTTAAATCTCCAGAGGACAGAAGCTTTTCAAGCGCTATCTTTTGATCAGGGGTAGCATTTAGATTTGAAATATCCACTTCAATCGCTGTGCCTGTGTCTCCAGTGAGTCTGATTTTGGGTGTAGCTGAGACGGTCGTCGATTTCATTTTGAGATCCTTTGGCTGGATTTCAGTTGATTGGTTCGTCTTTGGCTTGTTTTTGAATTTTGTTCGCAGCGCTCCTTTCGTGCTCAGATGTGAGTTTCTAACTATAAATAGACGGCAAAAGTGGTGTAATGCTTTCCGGTGCTGTGTCTGATTGTGCTCCTTGCCTGTGCATCACTCCCTGCTCTGTCTCATGTGTCGCGCCAGAAATAGGAAAAGCGATATGGCTTTTGGCCACATCCCGAAGCCTAGCAGGTTATCTATGGTCTGCAATTGGCCGTTTGCAGCCAATGAGTCAACGCAAGGTTGTAACCGGCACGGATGGACCAAAGCTCATACACCGCCCACTCGCGTTTTCGTTCCAGCCTGCCCGCAGCGCATCGCCTTTTCATGGCCTTTCCCCGCACTGTCGCGTCTTTTAAGCTTGCTGAAACGTTTCATCGAGTTTATAAAGCGCAAACAACTCCAATAAAGGCGACCGCCATGACCCCGCTAAAACTCCTCGTTGCCCTCAGCGCATTCTCTGCCGCCTCCCACGCCATGGCCTGGGATTACGTGCTGCTCGACACCGACAAAGCCGCCCAGAACTGGCAAATCACCAGCCAGCAACTCGGCATCCAAACCGACAAGCCCTTCAGCGTCACCCTGCGCACCTTGCACGGCGGTCGGCAGGAGGGTGTGAGCATCGTGGATATCGACAACGGCACGTTGAAGCTCTCGGTAGTGCCGACCCGTGGCATGAACGTGTTGCAGGCGTCGGTTGGCGATGTGCGGATGGGCTGGGATTCGCCGGTCAAGGAAGTGGTTAATCCTTCCTTCATCGAGCTCAATGGCCGCGGTGGTCTGGGATGGTTGGAAGGTTTCAATGAGCTGGTCACCCGCTGCGGCTACGAATGGGTCGGGCACCCTGGTATCGACAACGGCGAGCTGCTGACCCTGCACGGGCGGGCGGCCAATATTCCTGCGAGCAAAGTCACCCTGCATATCGATGAAAAACCGCCGTACGCGATCACCCTGCGCGGCGAGCTGAAAGAGCAGGCGTTCAAGAAGGTCGATTTCTCTGTTGCGACCGAACTGGTCACCGAGCCCGGCAGTGTGGTGTTCGCTCTCAACGACACGCTGACCAACAATGGCGATTATCCGAAGGAATACCAGGCGCTGTATCACAGTAATTTCAGCACGCCGTTCCTGGAGCAGGGCGCGCGGTTCGTTGCGCCGGTGAAGCAGGTGTCGCCGTTCAACGACAAGGCCAAGGGCGAACTGGCCGACTGGCAAACCTATCGCGCACCGACCAAGGACTATGACGAAACGGTTTACAACGTGGTGCCGTATGCCGATGCCAAGGGCGATACCTTGACCGTGCTGCATAACAAGGCCGGCAGCCTGGGGGTTTCGGTTGGCTTCAATACGCAGACACTGCCGGTGTTTTCGCTGTGGAAGAACACTGATACCCAAGGGCAGGGCTATGTCACGGGGTTGGAGCCGGGGACGAGTTTTTCGTACAACCGTCGTTATCAGCGGCCATTGAACCTGGTGCCTACGATCGGGGCGAAGGAACATAAGCAGTTCCGTATCAGCTACAGCTTGTTGGCGGATAAGGCGGCTGTTGAAAAGGCCTTGAAGCAGGTCAGCGAGATTCAGGGTGGGCGGGAGACTGAGGTGCGGCAGACGCCTTTGGTGGATCTGACCAAGGGGTGACATTGGCTGGAGCCTTCACGCGGGCCCCGGCGTTCTTCATCGACGCCGGAATCGCCCTGCAACTGTAGGAGCGAGCTTGCTCGCGAAAAAACCACAGGCGCCGCGTTCACTCAGGAAGCCCGCGTTATCGTTGAAGTTCTTCGCGAGCAAGCTCGCTCCTACATTGGGGTTGGCATTGATATTGGGCCCTGTTCAGCGCAGGGCTTTCTGTCATCGACGGGCATGCATACTGAAATAACCGTATTTCAGGAGCATCTCCATGATTCGCAGGGCATTACCCGCCGACGCAAACGCCATTGCCCAGGTGCATATCAGTAGTTGGCAAGACGCCTACCGTGACCTGATGCCCGCCCAATTCCTGAGCGGATTGCCAGCAACGCTGGCTAGGCGCGAAGCCCATTGGGTACGCTCGATTGCCTCGGGTGGGTCAATGGTATGGGTCGCCGAGGTGGGCCAGCAGGTGGTTGGCTGGATAGCCGTGGGCGCCAGCCGTGACGAAGACGCCGTGCAGGCCACTGCAGGTGAGGTCATGGCCATCTACGTACTCGCTGAGCATTGGCACACCGGCGTCGGGCGGGGCTTGTGGAATGCCGGCTTGCAGGACCTGTTGGCGCAAGGCTATGAGCGTTTAACGCTGTGGGTCTTGGCCGGTAATGAAAGGGCGATTCGATTTTATCGCCGGTCGGGGTGCGTCGAGGAGGCCGGGACAGAGCGCCATCTTGAGAGGGGCGGTGTGGCGCTGGTGGAGGTGAGGTATGGTTTGCCGTTGAGATAGCCTAGGTATTTACGCAACTTGGGCATCAGTGGGATCGTTGTCGGCTGCCAGGCCGTCATCGCAGGCAAGCCAGCTCCCACTTTGGATCGCGGGGCATCAGTTATGTCAGCGTCGGCTGCCAGGTCGTCACGGGAGCAAGCTCCCTCGCCACAGGTGCAGCGTCGTACTGAAGGTAGGTGGATACCGATGGCGGCCATCTTCACACGCGCATTCACACCTCACTCATGCCTTACGCGCAGTCAACAACACCGCCGCGGCCGCTGACAACAAACCCGCGCAGCAGCGATTGAACAGGCGCTTGCCCTTCGGCTCGGCAAACCAGCGGCGCATATGCAGGCCCATATAGGCGTAGGCGCTGATAGCCACCCATTCCAAGGCCAGGAACATCACACCCAGCAGGGCAAATTGCGCGGTGATGGGTTGGCCGGGCACCACGAATTGCGGGAGGAAGGCGGTGAAGATCAGGATCGCTTTGGGGTTGCCCGCCGCCACCAGAAACTCCTGCCGCGCCAAGGCCCACAGGCCTACCTTGCTCGTCGCGGTGTCCACCTGCTGCTGCGGGTCTGCGCGCCATAGCTGATATGCCAGGTAAAACAGATACGCCGCGCCGAGAATCTTGATCCCGTAGAACAACAACTCCGAGGTTTGCAGTACCACCGCCAAGCCAGCGGACGCGAGGGCGATCATGCCGGCGAAGGCCAGCAGACGGCCGAGACCGGCGAGGCAGGAGTTGCGGTAGCCATAGCGGGTAGCGTTGCTCACGGATAGCAGGTTATTGGGGCCGGGGGCCATGTTCAGGGCGAAGCAGGCGGGGAGGAAGAGGGCTAGGGTGGCGAGGTCCATGGCGGCTCCGGGTTCGCAGGTCGGGGAGTCTTGAGGATAAACGCATGAAGCGCGGTTTAACACTCCGTGGCTGGGCTTATGGCCCCGCGAGCGCTTCAGGTGCCGCGCCAAACAACCGATCAGCAATTTGCCTGCCCCGTTCCAAGCCTTCCTGCGTCAACCAAATGGATTTGTTTTTGTTCACCGGATTACTGATAAAACCTTGCTCGTGGAGTCGGTTCATTATTTGAAAGTCGTGGCCTTTCCATGAGTTGCCGTTATCAAAGCTGAAGGTGGTCAGCAGGGCAAGTACGGCTTCCTCAATCAGTTTTTCGTCGTATTCCATATTGGGTACTCCGCTTGAGTGACACAGACCCTGTTGAGTTTACGCTCAACATCACGCAGCACTCCACACCGCTAACTCATACCCATCCGGATCGGTAAAGTGGAACCGGCTGCCACCAGGAAACGAAAATGTCTGGCGGGTTATCACCGCTCCCAGCAGTTGAAGCCGCTGCTGCACACTGTCCAAGTCATCTGCGTACACGATAACCAAGGGGCCGCCCGGTCGCACAGGCTCGCCGGTGGTGAAACCACCCGTGAGCCGGCCATCGCTGAACTCGCTGTAGGTGGGGCCGTAATCGACGAAAGTCCAGCCGAATGCAGCGCCGTAGAAGGCTTTGCTGCGGGCAATGTCGCTTACGTTGAATTCGATATTGTCGATCTGTCGGTCTCTGCCACGAGTACTCATGGGGGCTTCCTTGGCCGGTGTGCAAGGCCGGAGTGTAGCGTACCTCACATCCTTTTCATTCACCGATAGGGCCTTTGTGATTAGGCAATATCTCTGGACACTGCATCCAGCCAAGGTGTGCTTATCTTTGTCGAGGGTCACTCTAGAATGGCGGCGTACTTCTCCCAATTAAAGGAATGTTGTCATGCCTAATCATTCAATCAATGGCAAGGTTGCACTGATCGCAGGTGGTGCGAAGAACCTCGGCGGGTTGATCGCCCGCGATCTGGCCAAGCATGGCGCCAAGGCTGTGGTCGTGCACTACAACAGCGATTCCAGCCAGGCTGACGCGAACGCAACCGTCACCGCAATTGAGGCGCTAGGCGCGAAGGCTGTGGCCTTGCAAGCAGACCTGACCACGGCGGGAGCGATGGAAAAACTCTTCAACGATGCCGTCGCGGCAGTCGGCAGGCCGGACATCGCGATCAATACCGTGGGCAAGGTGCTGAAAAAGCCAATGGCTGAAATCACGGAGGCGGAGTACGACGAGATGATGGCCGTCAATTCCAAGACTGCGTTCTTTTTTATCAAGGAAGCCGGCAAGCACCTCAATGACAATGGCAAGATCTGCACTATTGTCACTTCACTGCTGGGCGCTTTCACGCCCTTTTACGCTGCATATGCCGGCAGCAAGGCGCCGGTAGAGCAATTTACGCGAGCGGCGGCGAAGGAGCTGGGCGTTCGAGGTATTTCGGTCACGGCAGTAGGGCCGGGGCCGATGGACACGCCGTTCTTCTACCCGGCCGAAGGTGAGGATGCGGTCAGTTACCACAAGACGGCTGCCGCGCTGTCGCCGTTCTCGCGCACGGGCCTGACAGATATCGAGGATGTGGTCCCGTTCATCCGTAACCTGGTGAGTGGCGGCTGGTGGGTGACTGGCCAGACAATTTTGATTAATGGCGGCTACACCACCAAGTAAACGGTCAACGCGCAGGCGCAGACGTGGTGAGCGCCGATCGATCCGTGCCCCCCGAGCATTGAGAGCCCATGGATAGAATCGAACAGTACCGCGTCTTCGTTCAGGTCGCAGAGCTTGGCAGTTTCATACAAGCGGCACGGCTGATGAGGCTGCCACGCGCGAGCGTGTCGGCCGCCATTCAACAGCTGGAGGCCAATGCTGGCACTCGACTGCTGCACCGGACAACCCGTAAGGTCTCCCTGACCGCCGATGGCACCCAGTTACTGCTGAAGGCGCGCCAGGTCTTGCTGGACATCGATGATATCGACCAACTGTTTAACAGCCATCAGGAACAGGTCATGGGCCGTCTGGAAGTGGACGTGCCCAGCCGCATAGCGCGGCGCCTGGTGATGCCTGCGTTGGCCGAGTTTCTCCGCCGCTACCCTGGGCTCCAACTCGGCCTGGGCTCCACCGATCGCGCCATTGATCTGGTACAGGAAGGCGTGGACTGTGTCATTCGTTTTGGCACCCCGCAGAACAGCAGCCTGGTGGTGAAACCGTTGGGCAAGGTGTTGCTGGTCAATTGCGCGAGCCCCGCCTACTTGGCGGAATTCGGGGTGCCCACACAGCCTTGCGATCTGCAAAACCGGCATGTCTGTATCGGCTACAGCACGAGCGCAGGCGGCCAGGAAACGGCCTGGGAATATTGCGTCGATGGCACCGCGCAGGCTGTCATGATGCCCAGCCGTGTGGTGGTCAATAATGCCGAAAGCTATATCGCAGGATGCTGTGCAGGGCTCGGTTTGATTCAGGTGCCGTTGTTCGATGTTCAGCATTTATTGGACAGCGGCGAATTGGTGGAGGTGATGGCGGCCTATCGGCCGGCCCCCATGTGCGTTTCAGTCCTGTACCCGACTCGCCGCCAACGCTCTCGTCGCCTTGGCGCGTTCATCGATTGGTTTGCCGCCTTGATGGCTCCGCATCTGGAGCCTTGATGCACTCCAGCGGTATGCCCACCTGTTCTCTCTGACTCGCCATGTTCCGGGTTGGTCTCAAGGATGAAACCTGCGCCCCAACGCATCCAGCCGCACCGCGATCGGTGGCAGGCGTTCGCTGCTGCGGGCGAGCGTCTCGACGTCGTCGGCGGTGTTCTGGGCGATGCTTTGCACCGACTGCAAGCGCTCGACGATCTCCAGGTTTGCCGAGGTCTGCTCGCGGGTGGTGGTGACGATGTGGCCGTTGAGTTGGTCGATGTGCGCGATGTCCTCGCCCACAGCCCGTAGCATGTCCACGGCCACTTGGCTGTCTGCCACGCAGCGCTCTACGCCTTCGCGGCTGGCGTGCATGGCTTCGACGGCTTGGCGGCTGCCGTGTTGCAGGCCCTCGATGATGCTCTTGATTTCCTGGGTGGAGAGGGCGGTGCGCTGGGCCAGGCTGCGCACTTCATCGGCCACCACGGCAAAGCCACGGCCTTGCTCGCCGGCGCGGGCGGCCTCGATGGCGGCGTTGAGGGCTAGCAGGTTGGTCTGGTTGGCGATGCTGCTGATCACTTCCAGCACCGAGCCGATTTGCTCTGCCTGCACCGCCAGGGATTCCACGGTCGATTCCGTGCCGTTGATGCGCGAGGCCAATTGGCTGATTTCATGTTGGGCGCGGCCGACGCTTTCCTGGCCGCGCACAATCTGCTGGCTGGCCTGGCCTGCATGTTCCACTGCCTGTTCGACCTGCACCGTAATGTGGCCCATGGCGTCTTCCATGCGCTGCATCGAACCGGTCATTTCGCCGATCTGCGCCAGTTGATGCCGTGCGCCTTTTTCCAGGGTGCCGCTCGCACTGGCCAGTTCCTGGCCGAGCTGGCCCAGGCCATGGGAGTCGCGGGCGACGCCGTCGATCAGGTGGGTGAGTTGCTGCAGGAAGTGGTCGAACCGCTTGGCGAGGGACACGTGGGCCTTGCCTTCACCTTGAGCGGTTTCCACCGTGAACTGCGAGGTAACGGCGAGCATCTTCTCCAGCATTTCCTGGCTCTCCACCGCTTCGGCCTGGCTATGGACGGCCAGGTAGAGCAGGGCGACGGTCTCCATCACCACATAGAAGGCGTGGACGAACACCATCGTCCAGCCGCCGTGATGCTCCATCACAAATACAGGAAAACCCTGGTGCTGTAAGGCATGGAACACCACGTGATGCACCGCGATGGTCAGTGCCGCCACCAAAATCGGCAGCCAGTCACGGTAGAAGGTCAGCACCGCCAACAGCGCGAAAATGCCGAAGTGGGATTCGATCACCCCGTGTGCCTGGTTGATGTGCAACGCCGCCATCACCATCAAGCCGGCGCCCAGTGCACAGCGCATCACGCGGGTGCCGCCGATGACGCGATACAGCGCCGTGAGCACCACGCCGGTGCCCCCACCGACGATCACGGCCTGCATGAGGGTGTCGTGCCAGAACGCCAGGCCGAGGGAGAACAGGAACATCAGCCAGATCAATGCCAGCATGATGCGGTCGGCCTTGCGGTAGTGCTCTTGAAAACGGACGGGCATTCACTCTTACTCCATGAGAGGGGGGCGTCGAGGTCAAGCAAGCACGCGGTGTGCCACACAGGCGCGCCGCTGTGGAGTCAAGCAGATATTCAGGATTGTTGCCGGTTACCCACGCGTTATCGGCCTGCGGGCGTGGGACTTTAAGAGCGGCTGCCCGAGCGGGCAGCCGAGGTGGGCATGGGGCTCAGAAACTGTATTTGGCGGTCAGCATCATATTGCGGGGGCTGCCATAGGAGTCGCCACCATAGTCCACATCGTTGGAGATGGACTGGTAGTAGTGGCGATCGAAGATGTTGTTGGCGTTGAGCTGCAAGTCCAGGTGTTGATTGACCCGGTAACCCGCCATCAAGTCAGTGACGGCGTAGCCGCCTTGCTGAAGCCGGTAGTTGCTGCCATCCGCTAGCTTGATGTCGTTGTACATGCGGCTCTGCCAGGAGATATTGCCGCCGACCCGGAGTTTTTCCAGCGGGCCCTGGAAGTTGTAGCGGGTGGTCACTTTGAACAGATGTTCCGGGATGTCGGTGTCGAACTGCTTGTTGACCTTCTGCGGGTTGGCGTCGTCCTTGATGGTGTGGGTGCGCGCATAGGTATAGCCGCCGCCGACCTGCCAGTTTTCGGTCAAGGCGCCTTGCAACTCGAAGTCGATACCCTGGCTGCGGATTTCGCCCGAGGCCTCGGCACAGGACGCCTGCGGGCAGTTGGGCACCACCACGGCCACGGCGCGGTTTTCCTGGTCGACACGGAACAGCGCTACGCTGGCATTCAATGTGCCACCGAAGTATTCGCCTTTGACGCCCACCTCATAATTTTTACCGACGATGGGTTTGAGCGGAGTGCCGGCTGTGCTCTTGTCTTTTTGCGGCGTGAAGATGTCGCTGTAACTCACATAAACCGAATGCTGGTCGTCCAGATCGTAGATCAGGCCGGCGTAGCGGGTGAGGTTGCGGGTGACCTTGTAGTCGCCGGCGGCATCACGGTTGTCGTAGTCGTACCAGTCCAGACGAGCGCCGAGGATCAGCTTCAGCGGGTCGGCCAGGCTCAGGCGGCTGGTCAGGTAGAAACCGTCCTGGGTGGTGACTTCGCGAACGTTGTTGGTGCGGGTGAAGTTCGGCTTGCCCGCATTGATCGGCCAGTTGAGGTCGTAGGGGCTGTAGTTGTGGGTGGTCATGTCGTAGATGCGCTTGCTGGCGCCCACCACCAGTTCATGGGTACGGCCGAACGCCTCGAACGGGCCGCTGGCAAAGGCGTCGAGCCCGGCCTGGTTTTCATCGTAGCTGGCCTGGTACACCGTGCGGGCGAGGGTGTCGTTGGTCCAGCGCGATTGGTAGGAGCCGGAGAACAAGGCGTTCTGTTCGGCATAGTTGGCGTTGACCTGCAGGCTCCAGTCGTTGGCCAGGCGCTGGCGCAGCTCAGCGAACACGGTGTTGATTTCCTGGTCCTTGTTCTCCCAATCGGTGCCTGGGTTATAGGAGCGCGACAGGCCCAGGTGGCGCCCATCCAGGCCGACCATCGAAGCGCCCCAGAAGTAGTTGGTCTTGTCCTTCTGGTTCGAGTAACCGAGGGTCAGGGTGGTGTCTTCGCTCAGGTCGGCTTCGGTGACGGCATAGAACAGGCCATGATCCTGCTCGGCCTTGTCGATAAAACTGTTGGCATCGCGGTAAGAGGTGACGACGCGGCCGCGCCAGGTGCCACTGTCATTGAGCGGGCTGGAGGCGTCGAGCTCGCCACGGTAATCGTCCCAGCTGCCGACGGCGCCGGTGAGGGTAACTTTCTGCTCATCCAGTGGCCGCTTGCGGATCAGGTTGATGGCGGCCGAAGGGTTGCCTGCGCCGGTTACCAGGCCGGTAGCGCCGCGCACCACTTCGACGCGGTCGAACATTGCCAGGTTCGGCTGGGCGCCTACCGACGCACCGTTGTAGCCGCTGGGGATACCGTCATACATGAGGTTGTCGATATCGAAACCGCGTGCGGTGAAGGCTTGTCGCCCAGGGCCGTTGGAGTAATTGAGGAACAGCCCCGGCGTGGCGTTGACCACGTCGTTGATGCTGGTCATGGCCTGGTCATCCATGCGCTGGCGCGTGATCACGGTGACGGCCTGCGGGGTTTCGCGCAAGGTCAGCGGCAGTTTGGTCGCGGTCTTCATCGAGCCGGTGGTGTACGACTCGCTGCCTTCGGTGGTTGCGCCAAGCTGTTGGCCCGAGACCTGGGTAGCGCCCAGCTCGATGGTGGCCGGTGCTTCGGCGTCGGCGGCAATGGCCGCATTGGAGGTTGCTAGCGCGATAGTGATTGCCATCAGACTGGGTGTAAAAACGTTGCCGCCGCGTTGTTGCACAGACATGAAAGTAGGGCTCCCCAAGTGCCTTCCGTGGCGAATAGTAAATCTGTTGATAATTATTCGCATCAGTCTGACAGATTGAGTCTGTAGGGAAAAGTCCAAACTCTGTAGGAGCGAGCTTGCTCGCGAAAGACTCACAGGCGCCGCGTTGATTCCGGAAACCCGCGTTATCGTTGAGGTTTTTCGCGAGAAAGCTCGCTCCTACAGGGTGGTGTTCAGGTGAACAGGATTTCGTAGGGCTCGCGCATGCGCTCCAGCAATATCTGCGCGAGCATCGGCGGTAAGCCAATTTGTGGGTCACCCACCAACTGGCTGGCGTAGGCATGGGCGGCGTGCAGCTTGCGCGCGACGGTCCAGGTGTCCAGGCGGACCTTGCGTGCACGTTGCCAGGGCATTATCGCGCTTTCCCGGGCCGGCCAATGCCAGGCCCAGATCGGCAGTTCATACAGTTGCGCACCTACCAGGCTGCACGCCTTGGCACTCGCGCGGCCGACGGCGTCATGGTCGTCATTGCCGTCGTTGCGCCAGGTGGTAAACACCACGTCGCCAGGTTGCAGGTAGCGCGCGATGAATTGGCTCATGGGCTGTTCACGGGCGGCCAGTGCGTCATCACAAAACCCGCCACGAATCCATTTCAGGCTGTGCAAGGGCATACCCAATCGCCGTAGGGCCTCGGCACTTTCCTGGGGGCGCACCACGCTCAAGCGGCTGGCCGGCCATACCTGAGAGCCGGGATGGCTGGCGCTGCCATCGGTGATGGAGATCAATTGCAGCGGATGCTCGCGGGTGCTGAGCAGTTGCAGCAAACCGCCGCACGCCAGCACTTCATCGCCAGGATGAGGTGCGATTACCACGACGCGAGCACCGGGTGGTACCAAGGTGTTCAGGGAGATGATGGGGGTTTGCGCCAACTGCGGCGCACTGTTCCAGATTTGCACGGGGCCGCGACGGCCTTCGCTTAAGGAGGCAGGCTTCATGGGGTGTCACATCCTTGTCGGTTGATACCGGGTCGTACCCCGTTGACGGGACGACGCTCTTGTCTTCACCGCAGGCTCCGCTGGGTGAGTGCGCGGCATGCCAATCAAGGAATGCCATGCAAGGCGTTAGGAGCATAGACAGGCATGGGTATCTGCACAACTTTGATGCGATGTTTGCTGGGCTGACGTCATCGCAGGCAAGCCAGCTCCCACAGGGGTCTATGTTGCCCACAATATCTGCGCCTGGCACGGATCCCTGTGGGAGCTGGCTTGCCTGCGATTTTGTTTTCACCCAGCCCGCATCAAGCTCTTCAAGTAATCACCAAACCCACCCTCAGCCCGGCAATCCAACCGCGCACTGGTCACCACCTGCGGTGCATGGCTCCAGGCAATGGAGGCGCCGCAACGCTCCAATTCACGTACCAGTTGTACATCCTCGTGGCATTCCAGCGGTTCAAACCCACCGGCCTCTACGTAGGCGCGGGCACTCACGCCCAGGTTGGCACCGTGGATATGCCGATGCCCATCGCGGGCGTGGTAGGCCTGCTGATAGCGAATCTGCGCGGCAGGGTCGAAGCCTTCGCTCCAGGTGTCCACGGTGACTGTTCCACACACCGCGTCGCAGCCTTGGGCCAGTTGGGCCACCAGCCAGTCAGGGGCGACACGGCTGTCGGCGTCGGTGCAGGAAATCCACCGCGCGCCTTGCTCCAGCAAGTACCGTGCACCCACGCCGCGGGCGTGGCCGACATTGCGCGCCTGCACGTGCAGGCAATGCACCTGGTGGGCCTGGGCAATCGCCGCGCTGGCATCGCTGCAACTGTCGAGTACTACCAGAATCTGTACCGCTTCACCCAGCAAGCCCGGGTGGTTGGCGGCGATCCGCGCAGCCCTCAGGCAATCATCCAACAGGGCTTCTTCGTTATGTGCCGGGATCAGAATACCGATCATCGTAAACCCTCATGGCGAGCGACCGAGGTGCCATCCAGGCTCCACAGGTCGAGCAGGAAATCCGGGTCCTGGTACTGCACCAACGGTGCTACACCCAGCCGCTGTTGCAGCACGGCGTGCACCTGTTCGGCGGTTTGTGGGCAACCGTCAATGGGCACTCGCCAATGACAGGCCAGGATTTGCCCGTCAGCGGTCAAGGCGGCGAGTGCGCAATCGATCAGACGATTAAAATCACCTGCATCGAGGTAATAACAAAGCTCACTCAATACGATCAGCTCGAATTGCCCGCCGGGCCATTGTTCCGGCAGGCGACGCTGCTCCACCCGGGCATGAGGAAAACACTCCAGTCGCGCTTGTGCCAACCGTACCGCCGCAGTTGCAGTGTCGCAACACAGCAGGCGTTCACAACGCGGGGCCAGCTCGGCACTCAGTTCACCGTTGGCACAACCCGGCTCGAATATCGACGCATAGCGCGGCCGCGTCAGCATGGCCAAGGTCAGGGCGCGCTTGCGTTGTTCGTACCAGCGCTGACGAAAAGCCCAAGGGTCGTCATTACCCGCAAACAACTGGTCGAAGTAGGGGGTTGCCACACTCATACGAACACCATCTCAAAAGGTTGCAGCAAGCGCTCCACCACATAGGGCGCCAGCACCGCAGGCAAACCGATTTGCGGGTCGCCCTCCAACTGGCTGGCGAAGGCGTGGATCGCATGGCGTTTGCGTGCTACTTGCTCGGCGGTCAGCGGAATCTTGCGCGCCCGATGCCAGGGCACCTTGTGGTCTTCGGCGGTGGCCCAGTGCCAGGTCCACACCGGTAGTTCACACAGCACTGCACCGACGGCCTTGGCTGCCTTGGCGCTGGCGCGGCCCACAGCTTCATGGTCGCAATGCCCATCCTCGCACCACGTGGCGAACACCACATCGTTAGGCTTGAGGTGGCGCTGGATAAATTCGCAGAGCTGGGCTTCGCGCTCGGCCACATGGCTGTCGGCAAACCCGCCGCGCAGCCATTTCAAACTGTGCAGCGGCAAGCCAAGGCGGTGCAAAGCCTGGGCCGATTCCTGCGGACGCACCACACTCAGACGCTCCACTGGCCAGCGCCGGGAGCCAGGGTGGCTGGCGCTGCCATCGGTGACGGAGATCAACTGGATAGGGCGATCCAGCGCAGCCAGCCCTTGCAGCAGTCCACCACTGCCCAGCACCTCGTCATCCGGATGCGGGGCGACGATCACCGCTCGATGCCCAGGCGGCACCAACTGCGCCACACTGATGTGCTGCAATTCGGCCAATCGTGCGCTGTTTTGCCAGTGACTCAACGGCGTGCCCTGGCCAACAATCGGATTGGGCCTCATAGCGCCCATCTCCCTGTGGGCTCGCCGGCGACCTGTTCACCGAGGGCGGCCAAGTCGCGTTCGGCATGACTTTGCCGCACATATACCGGTAAATCGGCCATCAACTGGGCAAAGTGCGGGTCCTTGCAATACGGCCCGGCGCCGACCGCACGGCCCACATGCTGGATCACTTGCTCGACGGTGTCCTCGATACAGGCGCGCGTCTGTTGCGCCAGTTGTCGCGCATCGGCGCGAGGCTGGCGGTCGATCTGCGCGGCGCTGGCGCGTAACACGCAGGCGGCGCTGTTCAAGGCGCTGTCGACCGCGCCGAGGTGGGCCAGTGCATGGGGCTCCGCACGCTTGGCACATTGGGCGCGCAGCACTTCACCCAGGCGTTGCGCCGCGCCGTACCAGCACGCGGCAATGCCGATCCCACCGTGCCAGAAGCCCGGACGGGACAGATAGTCGCCTGGGCCGCCCACGGCAATTCCCCTGGCGGCGCTGAACAGGATGTCGACGCTACCGGTCGCCGCCATGCCCACCGCCTTCCAACCCTCATCCGTCACCGTGATGCCCGGTTGATCCATCGCCACGGCCACCAACTGCTGGCGGTCCTCTTCGTCCCAGGCTGTCAGCAAACCATGGCTGACCACCGCCGCACCGGAACACCAGGCCTTGCGCCCCTCGACGAGCAGCCGCTGGCCGTCGCGACGCACACGCACCTTGGCAGTCGGCGGCTCGGCCGCCCACATGCCCCAGGTGCTGCCCAGCGGCGGCAAGGGGCTGTCGAGTTCGGCAATGATCGCCAGGGCATCGGTATGGCCTTCGAACAACTTGCACAGGCGCAAGTCATGCCCGGCCACCTGGGCCAATTGGCTCAAGCGGGACAGGGTCTGGCCGCTGCCCGGCAACGGCAGTTGATCAAGGCCTTCTTCTTGAAGGGCCCTCAGGGCATTACCCAGGGCTTGCGTGTCGGCATAGCCCCGGTAGCCCTGAAGGAAACCGTGCAACGCCATTTCACACCTCGCCTTCGTGCTGCAGTTCAAACAGCAGCAGCGAGCGAGCGGTGACCGCGTACTCATGCTCGAAATCAAAGCGTTCCTGGCCACGCACAGCCGGGTCGTTGGTGTCGAGCAGGCATGTCCAGAACTCGCCCTCCGGCACCGGCGGCAGGCGGAAATTGACCAGGTCGTGATGGGCGTTGACCACCAGCAGCAACGTGGCGTCGGCCCCGGCACGACGAATCCCGGTTTCCTGGGCGCGGCCATCCATCAACATGCCCAGGCAGCGGCCCTGGCTGTCTTCCCATTGCTCGGTAGTCATTTCGTTGCCATCCGGCGCCAGCCAGGTGACGTCCTTCACGCCGATGTCTTCGTTGTAGTCGCCCACCAGGAAGCGCCCACGCCGCAGGATCGGGTACGCCAGGCGCAGCTTGATCAGGCGCTTGACGAACTTGAGCAGGGCCTTGCCGTCATCGTCCAGGTCCCAGTTGACCCAGCCGATCTCGCTGTCCTGGCAATAGGCGTTGTTGTTGCCGTGCTGAGTGCGAGCGAACTCGTCCCCGGCGACGATCATTGGCGTGCCCTGGGCCAGCAGCAAAGTGGCGAAGAAGTTGCGCATCTGGCGCAGGCGCAGCGCGTTGATCTCCGGGTCGTCGGTAGGGCCTTCGACGCCGTGGTTCCAGGACAGGTTGTTATTGCTGCCGTCCTGGTTGTTCTCGTCATTGGCCTCGTTATGTTTGTCGTTGTACGACACCAGGTCGTGCAGGGTGAAGCCGTCGTGGGCGGTGATGAAGTTCACCGAGCTGTACGGTCTGCGCCCGCGGTGATTGAACATCTCGCCCGAGGCGGTCATGCGCCCGGCGAAGTCTGCGAGTTGGCCGTCGTCGCCTTTCCAGAAAGCACGCACGGTGTCGCGGAAGCGGTCGTTCCATTCCACCCAGCCTGGTGGGAAGTTGCCCACCTGGTAGCCACCGGGGCCGCAGTCCCAGGGTTCGGCGATGAGTTTCAACTGGCGCAGCACCGGGTCCTGGCGGCACGCCACGAGGAAACTGTGGCGCTCATCGAACCCGTCGCGGTAGCGCCCGAGGATGGTCGCCAGGTCGAAGCGGAAGCCGTCCACATGCATCTCGGTGGCCCAGTAGCGCAGGGAGTCGGTGACCATTTGCAGCACGCACGGGTGGCTCAGATCCAGGGTGTTGCCGGTGCCGGAATCGTTGATGTAGAAACGCTTGTCGTCGGGCATCAGCCGGTAGTAGGAGGCGTTGTCGATGCCACGCATGGACAGGGTCGGGCCGCGCTCGTTGCCTTCGGCGGTGTGGTTGTAGACCACGTCCAGAATCACTTCCAGCTTCTGCTCATGCAGGTGCGCGACCATCTCCTTGAATTCGGCGATCTTGCCGCTGGCCAGGTAGCGCGGGTCAGGGGCGAAGAACGCGATGCTGTTGTAGCCCCAGTAGTTGGTCATGCCCTTTTCCAGCAGATGCTGGTCGTTGACGAAGGCGTGCACGGGCAGCAGCTCGACCGAGGAAATGCCCAGTTGGCGAATATGCTTGAGCACGTCATCTTCCATCAGACCGGCGCAGGTGCCCCGCACCGACTCGCCGACCGAAGGATGACGCATGCTGATGCCGCGCAGGTGGGTTTCGTAGATGATCGTGCGGTCCCACGGCACCCGTACCGGTTGGTCGTTGCCCCAGGTGTGCGCCGGGTCGATGACCTTGCACTTGGGCACGAAGGGCGCACTGTCGCGTTCATCGAAACTGAGGTCGTCGTCCGGGTGGCCGATGGTGTAGCCAAACAGCGCTTCGGACCATTTGAGTTCGCCCACCAGTTGCTTGGCGTAGGGGTCGATCAGCAGCTTGTTGTGGTTGAAACGATGACCGTTGGCCGGGTCATAGGCACCGTATACGCGGTAGCCGTAAATCAGCCCGGGGTGAGCATCGGGCAGGTAGCCGTGGAAGATCTCGTCGGTGTATTCGGGCAGTTCGATGCGCTCCAGTTCGACCTCGCCGGTATCGTCAAACAGGCACAGCTCCACCTTGGTGGCGTTGGCGGAAAACAGCGCAAAATTAACACCCAGGCCATCCCAGGTGGCGCCGAGGGGGAAGGGCAAACCTTCACGGATCCGCGACGGCTCATGAACCGGCGTCGCTGTGGTGTTGTCGGGTTTGCTCATCGAGTTGCTCCTGCAAAAGGTCTTTTTTCGGGCCGAACGCCGCCGTACTGACGGTGCTTCAGCGCATGGCTTGGACGGAAAAGGGCCTGCAGCGCGCAATGCGTGCTGCAGGCCCGAGAAATCATGGGGCGGGCGGTTTGGGCTTCTTCGGGGCGGCGGGTTTCTTCGCCGCAGGTTTGGCGGCGGCAGGCGCAGCAGGTTTGGGCTTTGCCGCAGCCTTGGGCGCGGTTTTCGGCTTGGCGGCCGGTTTAGGCTTGCTCGGCGTCAGCGCCTCGGCTTCCGCCAGCTTGCGCGCCATCTCCCAGTGGCGATCGTGGGCGCCATCGGGCTTGCCTTCAGACTCCCAGATCTGATGCGCCAGTTCGCGAATGCGTTTGTCTTCTTTACTCATCACAAACTCCTCACAGAAAATTTTCAGCTTTCTTGATTATCAGGATTGATAAAGACATTGACCGGGAGATCCCCCAGGGCAGCGCTGATCAACAGCTCCTTGTTGGGTGTGACTACGCCCGTTTGAAAAAGTCCCTTCCAGTTTTGTGCAGGGGCGGCGAACGGTAATTTCACCCGCGTATCGCCCCAAACCTGCGCATTGATCTGGGGAAACATCCCGTTTTCAAGCAACGGATAAGACCAACGCGGCACCACCACCAGTAACTGCTTGCCTTGATGTTCACGGTAGAACGCAACCACGCGCTCAGCGTACTGGCCCGTCACTTCCAAAGGCGTATAGCTGCCATGGCGCAGCAGCTCGGGGCAGGCTTTACGCAGGCCCAGTACCTGGGCGATCACTGCCTGTTTGATACGCCCGTCGCGCCAGTTGAACAACAGTTCGCCGATGTCCGGTGGTGCCTGCAAGGCACGTTGCCGCGCAGCGAAGTCCACCGGGCGCCGGTTGTCCGGATCGACCAGGCTGAAGTCCCAGAACTCATCGCCCTGGTAAATATCCGGCACACCAGGCACGGTCAGATGAAGCAAGGTTTGCGCCAGCCCATTCAGGGCGCCGGCGGGGGCGATGGCCTGCGCAGCGCTGTCCAACGCACTGCGCAGCGGCGCACCGGCCTCACTGAGCAGCAGGCGCTTGAGGAACGCTTCCGCCGCCTGTTCGTAAGCCTCGTTGGGCGCGCTCCAACTGCTCTGCAACTTGGCCTCGCGCAGGGCTTTTTGCTGCCACTGCCACAGGCGTTGCTGGTACGCCTCCAGATCGGGGTTGGGTTCCAGCGGCCAACTGCCGAGCAGCACCTGATAGAGAATCAACTCATCGCCAGCCGAGGGGCTGTCGGCGCTCTCGCGCAGGGGTTCTGCCAGACGGCGCCATTGCTCGACCTGTTCGGCATACCAGGGTGCGCACTCGCTGAGCACCGCCAGGCGCGCACGGGTGTCTTCCCCGCGTTTGTGGTCGTGGGTGGCGGTGGCCAGCAGGTTGCCGGGAAAGGTCTTCAGGCGCTGTTGATTGGCCGCATGGAAATCTGCCAACGGCGCACTGAATTGCTCGGTGCTGAAGCCCACATCGTTGCGCGACAACAACACCGCCGAACGGTAGAACGCGGTGTCTTCCACAGCCTTGGCGGCGGCGGGCGAGGTCAGTTGCTGGAAGCGCACGCAGGCATGCTTGAGCATCTTGCGCGCGCGGCCTACCGGGCGATTGCGCCAGGGCTGGCCACCCAACCATTGCTCCAGGTGGTCGAGCACCGGCCAGTCGCCTTCGTTGAGGGTACTGCGTGCACCCTCCATGGCGTGCTGGAACACCTTGTCGTCGGCCGCACTGCGGCCCTTGGCGCTGATATAGGTGCGGTACACCGGGAAATGCACGATCAGTTCCTGCAAGGCCCGGCGGATGGCACCCAGGGTCAGGTCGCGGGTCATCACGTCATCGCGGGCCACTTGTAGTAGCGCCTGGGCTACGCTTTCGAAGTCGCCGCCCAACGAACCATTGAGGATCTGCTGGCGCGCCAGCCGCGCTTCTTCGCCGAAGGCTGAGGGCCGCTCGCTGTGACGCGTCCACATCTCGGCCAGCGGTGCAAAACCTTCGGGCTGGTGTTGCAGCAATGACAACTGGTTCATGAACTCGTAGCCGGTGGTGCCATCTACCTGCCAGTCTTCACGCAGGGTTTCACCTTCGCCAAGGATCTTTTCGACAAAGATGGGCAAGTGGCGCTGGGGTGACAGCGCGTCTACGCGGCGGCGCAATTTGCGGCAATAGCCACGCGGGTCGGCCAGGCCATCGATATGGTCGATGCGCAGCCCGTCGACCAGCCCCGCGCTGATCAGCTCGAAAATCTTGCCATGGGTGGCTTCGAACACCGCCGCGCGTTCGACCCGAAGGCCGCCGAGCTCATTGACGTCGAAAAAACGCCGCCAGTTGATGTCGTCTGCGGCTGTGCGCCAACTGGCCAGGCGATAGGTCTGTTGTTCGAGCAGGTGATGCAGGCGCTCGAAACCCTCGGGCTGGCGACTGTCGAATGCGATCAGGCGTTGTTCAATAGCGGGTCGCAGCTCGCTGGCGCGTTCGGCCAGGGCTTGTTTGAGCTCGGTGGCCTCGGCGTAGGCGTCGTGCTGATAGGCGAGGGCGGCGAAACGTTCGGCCACCGATTTGAGTAACTCGTCACTACCCAGAATCAAGCCGTAGTCCCTGGGGCAAATCGGAAAACGGTGTTCGTAATGCTCGACGTAGAAACTCCCCTGGGCGGCATCGAACTTGAGCGCCAGCGTGCCGTTCTGCAAGGCTTCGCCGTAATCGCTGCCGAGGAAGGGCATCAGCAACTGGCCCTTGAGCAGGGGGTCGGGGGAGTGCCACTGGATGTCGAAGAACTCGCTATAGGGGCTCAGGCGGCCCCATTCCAGCAGGTCCAGCCACCAAGGGTTATCCGCGCCGCCCACGGCCATATGGTTGGAGACGATATCGAGGATCAAACCCATGTCGTGCTCACGCAGCGCGGCGACCAGGCGACGCAACGCCGCTTCGCCCCCCAGTTCCGGGTTGACGCGGGTCGGGTCGACCACATCGTAGCCGTGCATGGAGCCGGCGCGGGCGCTTAACAGTGGTGAAGCATACAGGTGGCTGATGCCCAGTTGGGCAAAGTACGGCACCAGTGGCACCGCGTCATCGAGGGTAAAATCTTTATGAAATTGCAGGCGCTGGGTGGCGCGCAGGGGCAGTGCGTTCATCGGTCACGCTCATAGGCTTGGTTGCGCGCCACGGCCAGCAGTTCGAGGCGACGCGCCGCGCTGTCATTGTCGAGCAGGCTGGCGGCTTCGCCGGGCAAGCGTCGGCGCCAATTGGGGTGGGTGTCGAGGGTGCCCGGCAGGTTGGCTTGCTCCTCGATGCCCAATGCATCTTCCAAGGGCAACAACACCAGTGGCGCACGGGTATGGCCCAGGTAGCGCACGCTGGCGTCGATCATATGGTCGGTGTCGTTGCGGATCTCGTCGATGAAGTTCTGCGGGTCCTGGCTCAAGGCTTGGCGCAGTGCCTGGCGTTCGCGCAGGCGGTGTTCGCTCCATTGGTCTACGGTGGGCGCATCGATCAGGCCCAGCTGGATATTCCATTCGATATCGCGGCTGTGCCACCAGCCATTGAGGGTCGGCAAGTCGTGGGTACTGGTGGTGGCCAAGGCGTTGTCGGGCCAATCGAGGATGGGCTTGAACTGGCCGTCATGGTTCTGTTCGAACAGCAGCACACGCATGCCCAGGATCGAACGGGCGCTGAGCTTTTCGCGCAGGCCTTCGGGCACGGTGCCCAGGTCTTCACCGAGGACGATGGCCTGGTGGCGGTGCGATTCCAGGGCGAGCAAACGCAGCAGGTCGTCCACCGGGTAATACAAGTAGGCACCTTCACGGGGGGACGCGCCCAGAGGGATCACCCACAGGCGTTGCAGGCCCATCACATGGTCGATGCGCAAGCCGCCGGCATGGGCGAAGTTGGCCCGCAGCATTTCGATAAAGGCGCGATAGCCATTGCGCTTGAGGCCCTCAGGGGAAAAGGCAGAGATGCCCCAGCCTTGGCCTGCGCGGTTGAGAATGTCCGGTGGCGCGCCGACGGTGAGGTCGGCCAGCAGTTCATCCTGGCGACTCCAGGCCTGGCTGCCGCCGCCGTCGGCGCCCACCGCCAGGTCGGCGATCAGGCCGATGCCCATGCCGCTGCCACGGGCGGCCTGTTGTGCGCGCTCAAGGCTGCGGGCAATCAGCCATTGGGTGAAGGCGAAATAGCCGATTTCGTGGCGGTTGTCCTCAGCGAACTGCGCCAGGGACGGGCTCTGTGGCGTACGCCAGGCTTCGGGCCATTGGCGCCAATCCAGGTCCTCACCCGCGGCGGCACGCTGGGCCTGTATGGCTTCGAAGCGGCAGTGGTTTTCCAGGGCTTCGCCGCCGGCCTGGCGGAAGCTTTGAAAGTCGGCATGCTGGGGATGCGCGCCGTGGCGGAAGTCTTCATACAGTGAGCGCAGCAGGCGTTGCTTGGCTTTGGCGGCGGCCGGCCAGTCGATTAGCGTGAGCTGTTCCAGGGCATGCAGCTCCTCGGCCAACCCGGCAGCTTCGATGGCGTTGCGCACCTCACGTTCACCGAGTATGCACGCCGGCGAAGCATACAGGCTGTTGAGAAACAGGCGGCTGGAGGGTGAATAGGGGCTGAAACGCTCAGTGTCGGCGCTGAACATCGCGTGCATCGGGCTGATTGCCACGGCGTCGGCGCCGCGCTCGGCGGCGGAACGCACCAGGTGCTCCAGGGCCAGGGTGTCGCCAAAACCGCCATCGCCCAGGCGGCGCAAGGCATAGAGTTGGGCGCTCAGGCCCCAGGCGCGAGCGGGTTGGCTGTCGACCGCGTCGGCCACGCTGTAGCAGTGGCTGGGCGCGACGGCCAGGGTGAAGGTTTGCCCGTCGATATGCACCTGGTGGTAGCCGAGGGCAATCACGCCGGGCAATACGGCCTCGCCGTCCAGGCGCAGCTCCAGGGTTTCGCCGCCTTCCAGGCTGACGCGACACGGGGTGTCCGGGGCGAAATAGCGTGCCAGGTCCAGGCCCGCACCGCTGTCGGTGGTCATCAAGGGCGGCAGGTGCCGGTCCTGCTGCGCCTGCTCAAGTTGCAGCAGGCTCGCGTCGATCTCGGCATCGCTGTCGGCCGGGTGCCCCAGCCCTTTGAGGACGGCGCGCAGGGCATCAGGCTTTACATGTTGCGGGCGACCGTTGGCATCGATCCAATCGACGGCCAGGCCCGCGCGGCTGGCGAGAATTTCCAGGTTCGCTTCGCTCAAAGAATGTCTCCAACAGGGGATAAGCAAACGCGTGCGCTCAAGGGCAGTAAGTGCGCACCTTGCGGGGCAGGCGTTTGGAAAATAATCGGGTGGGGTGCCGGATGATCCAGGGGCTGTTCACTCAGGTTCAGGTCGATCTGCAGCACACGGCCGTTGCCCAGGCGCCAGCGCGCGGTGACGGCATGGTCACCCAGCACGTGCGCGCCCAGGGCGACGGTGCCGGGCAAGTGTGGCACCACGTGCACGTGACGCAGGCTCAGCAGGTGACGGTAGAGCTGGGTGTGGTCGTTCTCGACGAAGGAGGGCATCGATTGCAAAAAGGTTTGCAGCGCGTTGGGGTCGGGGATGCGCTGGCGTTGCTCGGGGTCGTGAAACGCCGCGAAGTCGGCAAATTCATTGCGCCGGCCTTCACGCACCGCCTCGGCCAGTTCGCCATGATGGTCGGTGAAAAACAGGAACGGCTCGGCGGCATTCACCTCGTCGCCCATGAACAACATCGGGATCATGGGGCACAGCAACAGTAGGGCGGTCGCGGCGCTCAGTGCCTGGGGCGAACACAGCCGGTGCAGGCGTTCGCCGAGGGCGCGGTTGCCGACCTGGTCGTGGTTCTGCAGGAACGCGACGAAGGCGCTGGGGGGCAGATCCGCACTGGGTTCGCCGCGCGCATGGCCATGGCGTGTCGTCTCGCCCTGGTAGATGAACCCCTCGGCCAGGCAGCGCGCCAGCTTGGCGGTAGGCTGCTCGGCAAAGTCGCTGTAGTAGGCGTCGGTTTCACCGGTGAGCAGCACGTGCAGCACGTTATGAAAGTCGTCATTCCATTGGGCGTCGAAGTCGTGCTGCAACAGGCTGGCCTGGTTCAGTTCGTTTTCCAGCATCAGCCACACGTGGCGCCCGCCGTCCACCTGCTGGCGTACCCGTTGTGCCAGTTCCTGCAGAAACCCAGGGTTGTCGATGGCGTGCACGGCATCCAGGCGCAGGCCGTCGAAGCGGTATTCGAGCAGCCACATCAAGGCGTTATCGAGGAAGAAATCCCGCACTTCACGGCGCTCGAAATCAATGCCGGCGCCCCAGGGTGTGTGCACGTCCTCCTGGAAGAACCCCTGGGCGTACTGGCCCAGGTAATTGCCGTCGGGGCCGAAGTGGTTGTAGACCACATCGAGGATCACGGCCAAACCGTGGCCGTGGGCACTGTCGATCAGCTGCTTGAGTTGCTCGGGAGTGCCGTAGGTAGCGTGGGGCGCATAGGGCAGCACGCCGTCATAGCCCCAATTGCGTTCGCCGGGAAATTGCGCCAAAGGCATCAATTCAATCGCGGTGACGCCTAGTTCGGCCAGGCGTGCCAGGTGTTTCTCGACGGCAGCGTAGCCGCCCATGGCGCCGACATGGAGCTCGTAAATCACCGCCGTGTGCCACGGGCGACCCTGCCACTGGCTGTGGCGCCATTCATAGGCGAGGGGGTCGACTACTCGGCTCCACCCATGCACGTCCAGCGCCTGGGCCCTGGAGGCGGGGTCGGGCACTGTGTTTTCGCCATCGATGTTAAAACGGTAAAGCGTGCCGGCAGGGCACGCGATTTCGACTTCAAACCAACCACCGGCCTGGGGCAGCATGACGATGGTTTTACCCTGTTCCAATTCAACGCTGACATAAAATGCGTCTGGCGCCCATAACGCAAAGCGCGTGCGGTGCGCGTCCAGCATGATTGCGCCGTGGGGCCAGGTTTCCAGAGTCCTTGACGGCATCTATGAAGACCTCCCTTAGTTGTTCCAGTCGCTACTTGTTCGATTTCCCCAGGGCCTTGGCCACCAGTTGTTCGTAGAGTTCGGCGTAGGGTTCCACGGCCTGGCACCAGTTGAACGGCTGGGTCATGGCACGGCTGCGCATGGCATTGAGCAGACCGGGGAAGGCGAACACCTTGAAGGCGCGGCGCAGCGCCTCTTCGTAGCTTTGCACCGTGGATTCATTGAACAGGAACCCGGTGACGCCATCCTCAATGGTGTCCGCCAGGCCGCCGGTGTTACGCGCCACCGGCAACGAGCCGAAGCGTTGCGCATACATCTGGCTCAGGCCGCAGGGCTCATAGCGTGACGGCATCAGCAGGAAATCGCTGCCGGCGAACATGCGGCGCGCATCGGTCTCGTTGAAGCCAATGCGTACGCCCACCTGGCCCGGGAAGCGCAGTGCCAATTCGCGCATGGCCTGCTCTTCTTCCGGCTCGCCACGGCCGATGATCGCAATCTGGCCGCCGTTTTCGACGATGAAACCGGCGACGGCTTCGGTGAGGTCCAGGCCTTTCTGGTAGACCAGGCGCGAGACCACAGCAAACAGCGGACCACTGGATGGCTGCAGCTCAAACAGCTCGCGCACGTGGGCGGCGTTGATAGCCTTGCCTTCCCAGTCGCCGATATTGAAGTTGTGGATCAGATGCGTGTCGGTGGACGTCTCCCAGCTTTCGTCGATGCCGTTGGGAATACCGCTGAGCAGACCTTGCTGGGTCTTGCTGGCGAGGAAGCCATCCAGGCCGCAACCGAATTCCGGGGTGGTGATCTCCTGGGCGTAGGTGGCGCTCACGGTGGTGATATGGCTGGAATACGCCATGCCCGCCTTGAGAAACGACATCTTGCCGTAGAACTCCATGCCTTCCTGTTGCAGGGCGTGGGGCGGAATGCCCAGCTCGGGCGTCGAGGCCAGGCTGACCACGCCCTGGTAGGCCAGGTTATGAATGGTGAACAGGGTTGGCGTACGTGACCCACGCCAGTGCATATACGCGGGGGCCAGACCCGCAGGCCAGTCGTGGGCGTGCACCAGGTCTGGGCACCAGTGGATTTGTGCAAGGTTGGCGGCAATGTCCGCGGCAGCCAAGCCTAGGCGGGCAAAGCGAATATGGTTGTCCGGCCAGTCGCGGCCGTTGTTGGCGCCGTAGGGCGTGCCTTCGCGCTCATACAGTTCGGGGCAGATCAGCACATAGATGACCAGGCCGTCCGCAAGGTCCATGCGCCCGATCTTGCACGGGGGCAACGCGGCATGGCCACCCAGTTCACCGACGATATGAATCGGGTTATCGCTTTCCATCACTTGCGGGTAACCCGGAATCAGCACCCGCACGTCATGCAGGTGCGCCATGGCGCGGGGCAGGGCCGCGGAGACGTCGCCCAGGCCGCCGGTTTTCACCAGGTCCGCGAACTCGGAAGTGACAAACAAGACTTTCTTTCGATTCGGATTCTGACTCACGACCGGCCGCACAGTGTTGGGCAGGTCGGCCAAAGACTTTGGCCCTCCTGCCGGCTGACTAAAACGCTCTCCCTGAGTATCTACTGCGGCACTGATCATAATGCACTCCCATCTGTTGGTTGGCTAATGGCCCGCTGCCATCAGCTCCGAGTGACCGCATCCTGCGGCCAGGCACACAAGCGCTATACAAGCTGGCAAGGCGTATGCCAGTTGTAACGTCGGCTAAAAAAGATTGGATGAGCGGGCATTCGGCCTGAAGCGCGCGTGCTCGCCCTTACCTAAAACTTGACCAGCGGCAGGTTTCGAAAGTTTAGATTTTTTGCGGGGTTTTTGTTTTGGAACGGACCCATCGGTCATGAGTCTAGGACAGATCCCAGCGCCTGCTGGGTTTTCATGCAGATTTTGTAGGACAAAAAACTTTTAACGATATGCTCCTGTGGCGAGGGAGCTTGCTCCCGCTGGGCTGCGTAGCGGCCCCAAAATCTTGGGAGCGCTTCGCACTCCAGCGGGAGCAAGCTCCCTCGCCACAGGGGGGGTGCACTTTAATGGTGCGTCAGGCGAGCCCGCGAAGGGGCACACCCTCGGCCCAGGCTTGGATATCTTCGATCATCTGCTGATAGAACTGCCGGTAATTCTGCTCGCTCACATACCCCACGTGTGGCGTTGCGAGCACATTGGGCAAGCGGCGAAACGGGTGGTCAGCCGGCAGCGGTTCCTCGGCAAACACATCCAGCGCCGCCCCGGCCAGGCGTCCGCTGCGCAATGCTTGCAGCAGTGCCTGCTCGTCCACAATCGGCCCGCGTGCGGTATTTACCAGGCGCGCTGTGGGCTTCATCCAGCCCAACGCTTGCGCATCCACCAGGCCACGGCTGCGCTCGCTGAGCACCAGGTGAATGGTGAGAATGTCCGCCTGCTCAAACAGCTCGCGCTTGCTGACCCAACTCACCCCTGATTCCGCCGCTCGCTCGGGCGTGAGGTTCTCACTCCAGGCAATCACCCGCATACCAAAGACCTGGGCGAACCTTGCGACTTTCTGGCCAATACTGCCCAGCCCCAGGACGCCCAATGTCTTGCCGTGCAGGTCGCCGCCCAGGCCGACCTGCCATCCGCCCCCGCGCAGCGAGTTGGCTTCGGCGAGCAGGTTGCGTGTAGAGGCCATGATCAAGGCCCAGGTCAGCTCCGGAGCTGCGTGTTTATAGCTGTCGGTGCCGCATACCTGGATGCCCAGGGCCTTGGCTGCGGGAAGGTCGATGGCGGCATTGCGCATGCCGCCGGTCACCAGCAATTTGAGCTGGGGCAGCCCTTGCAGCAGGGCTTTGTCAAAGGTTGAGCGTTCGCGCATGAGGCAAATCACCTCGAACCCTTTCAAGCGCTCGATCATGGTGGCGGTATCGGCGGGGTAGTCGTGGAGAAAATGCACCTTGCCCACGCTGTCCAGCGCCGACCAATCTGCCACGTCGCTGGCCACGTTTTGCCAATCATCCATCACTGCGATTTGTATCGACATGCACGCGGGCCTCGAAAAGTGGCAATTAAAGGGCGTTCAACCCGTGCAACAGGGCTTTATGAAACTGTTCCGGCTCTTCCATCTGGGGCGCATGGCCCAGGCCGGGGAACTCCACCAACGTGGCGCGGGGAATCAGCTTGGTCACCTGCTTGCCCAGTACCTCGTAATGACCAATTTTGGCCTTGACCGCCGCCGGCGCCACATCTTTGCCGATGGCGGTAGTGTCGCTGGTGCCGATCAGCAGCAGGGTGGGCACCTGCAAGTCCTTGAACTCGTAGTACACCGGTTGGGTGAAGATCATGTCGTAAATCAGCGCCGAGTTCCAGGCAACCTGAAGATGCCCCGGGCCTTGGTTCAGGCCGGCGAGCATGTCTACCCAGCGCTCGTACTCGGGTTTCCAGCGCCCAACGTAATAGGTGTTTCGCTCGTAGTTGCGTACACCGTCGGCGCTCAGTTTCAGCTCGCGCTGGTACCACTGGTCGACGCTCTGGTAGGGCACGCCGAGGGCTTTCCAGTCTTCCAGGCCAATGGGGTTCACAAGCCCCAACTGTTCGGTTTGCTGGGGGTACATCAGCGCATAGCGTGTGGCGAGCATGCCGCCGGTGGAATGGCCGATCACCGTGGCCTTTTGAATGCCGAGCTTTTCCAACAGTTGATGGGTGTTGGTCGCCAGTTGCTGGAAGCTGTACTGGTAGTGGTCGGGCTTGCTGGAGGTGCAAAAACCAATCTGGTCCGGGGCGATGACGCGGTAACCGGCGTCACTGAGCGCCTTGATCGAACCCTCCCAGGTAGCGCCGCAAAAATTCTTGCCGTGCATCAGCACCACGCTGCGGCCGTTTGGAGTGCCGGTGGCGGGGACGTCCATGTAGCCCATTTGCAGGGATTTGCCCTGGGATTGGAAGGCAAAATGATTCAAAGGGTAGGGGTATGCAAAGCCCTGCAACTCAGGGCCGTAGGTGTCAGCTAACACGGGCGCCGCGCTGACCGAAAACAAACCGGCTACGCATAATGTACGGATAAAAGGCATGGGTTTTGGCTCCGAGACAGATGCCCGGATGCTCTTTGCCCGCGATTAACGGGGGATTAACGCCCACTGCAACGTCAGCGCTGCGATTACGCCATACCGCAGGCTTTTCGCCAGGGTTACCAGCAGTAGAAAACGCCACAACGGCTCACGCATCACCCCAGCCACCAATGTCAGCGGATCACCAATGATCGGCACCCAACTGAGCAACAACGTCCAGTGCCCCCAGCGCGCGTAATGGCTGCGAGCCTTGTTCAACTGACTGGCGCTCACCGGGAACCAGCGTCGCTCTTTGAAGCGCTCGACCGAGCGCCCCAGCAGCCAATTGACCAGCGAGCCCAGCACATTACCCAGGGTGGCGATGACCAGCAGCAGCCAAAGGTTGTAATGCCCGCTGAGCAGCAGGCCGACCAGCACAGCTTCCGACTGCAGGGGCAATAACGTCGCGGCGCCAAATGCCGCGCCGAACAGCCCCAGGTACCCCATCAACACCGGTCAGTGAGCCGGGTAGTCCGCTACCACCACGTCTTCGCCGTCGCGGGTCAGGCCAATGATTTGATACGCCTCGCTGCGTCCGTCTACTTCCATGCCTGGCGAGCCCAATGGCATGCCCGGTGCGGCAAGGCCCAGCAGGTCGTTGCGCTTGCGCAGAGCCAGGACCTGCTCGGCGGGTACGTGGCCTTCGACGAACTTGCCGTCGATCACCGCGGTGTGGCAGGAGCCAAGGCGTGGCGCCACGCCCAAGCGTTGTTTCACCGCGCTCATGTCGGCTTCAACGTGGTCGTTGACCTTGAAACCGTTGCTCTCCAAGTGGCTGATCCACTTCTTGCAGCAGCCGCAGTTGGCGTCGCGGTGTACATCGATGGGGATCAGTTCGGCGGCCTGGGCCAGGGTGGTGGTAAACAGGGCACTGAGCAGGGCCAGTCGCAATGGGGTTTTCATCGTGGGTCTCACTGAAGGCGCGGCAATAAGCCGGGCATTCTCCCTGCTTTTGCCGGCATGTTTGCAATGTGACGTCGTGGTAATGTTTCTAAATTATACGAACCCCGGATTGTCCAGCCGCTGCTTGAGCCGGTCCAACGCAATTGACGACAACGCGACCATGCGCTCATGCAAAGACGCCAGTTGCAGTTCAGTCTCGTAAGTCAGCACCCGTTTGAACAGGGTGCCGCCCTGATGAGCGCGCAAGCAGTAATGGATGCAACCGTCAACCGCCAGGGAGGTGAACACGGTCTTGAACTCGCTGGGGCGGCGGGCGATTTGTACGCGGTAACTCATGGGGACGCGTATGCCCAGCAGGTCGATGATTTCGGTAAAACGCGTGCCGACCGGTAATGAGCCGGTGGTGCCGGTGTCGGCGCTGAGGGAGGTGGGGTGCCACTCGTGCCAGCGGTCGGGCTGGGTCACATAGTCATAAACCGCCTCGATCGGCGCCTGGATGAACCGTTCCTGACTGATCTGCTCCAAGCGGACCGAATGCTCAGTCGCGTGCATGACACACCTCCTGTGTGGCGGGTTTTACACTAGGAGCTGTGAGAATAGTCTGACTCCCATGCTTTGCACGAGAGTCGGCAGACCGTTGATCAATCCCGCTGAGAACGGCCCCCACAAGGGTTTCCAGCAGACGCTAGATATCCAGCATGGCCAGCACTTCCTTGGGGTAACGCAGGCCTGCGGTTGCATTGGCAGGGAAGATCGCATCCAGCGCAGCCAGTTCGTCAGCGCTGAGAGAAATCGACAGCGCCTCCACATTCTCTTGCAGATAGGTGCGCCGCTTGGTGCCGGGAATCGGGATGATGTAATCGCCTTGGGCCAATACCCAGGCCAGCGCCAGTTGCCCGGCCGTGACACCTTTGTCTGCCGCCAGGCTCTTGACCTGTTCTACCAGCAACAGGTTTTTCGCAAAGTTCTCACCCTGAAAGCGCGGGCTGAAGCGTCGGTAATCATCGGCGCCGAAATCATCCGGGCTCTTCAAGGCGCCGGTGAGAAAACCTCGGCCCAACGGGCTGTACGGCACAAACGCGATGCCCAGGCGCTGGCAGGCGGCGAGGCAACCATTGTCTTGCTGGTCGCGGCTCCACAGCGAATATTCACTTTGCAGGGCGCTGATGGGATGGACCTTATGCGCCCGTTCCAGAGTAGCGGCGGACGCCTCGCTCAGGCCCAGATAGCGCACTTTGCCCTGTTTCACCAGGTCGGCCATGGCGCCGACCGTTTCTTCGATGGCCACGTCGGGGTCGATACGGTGCTGGTAGTACAGGTCCAGCGTATCCACCCCCAGGCGTTGCAAGGTGCCGTCGATGGCGTTGCGGATATACTCGGGCCGGCCATTCACCCCGCGCACTACGGGGTTGGCAGGGTCGCGCACAATCCCGAATTTACTGGCCAGGAACACTTGGTCGCGCTTGCCGGCAATAGCCTTGCCGATCAGTTGCTCATTGGTGTGCGGGCCGTACATGTCCGCGGTATCGAGAAAGTTGACGCCCAACTCCAGGGCGCGGTGCAATGTTGCGGTGGCTTCGGTGGTATCGGTGCCGGGCGTGTAGAAATCGGTCATGCCCATGCAGCCAAGGCCGATGGCGGACACATGCGGGCCGTTTTTACCGAGTTGTCGAGTGTGCATAGGGAAGCTCCTTGTGATGAGGGGCCCATTGTTACCCTTGAAAAAATGCAGATAAACCCGCTAAAAGTGCTATCACTGTTCGTAATATCTAAACAATTCCCCACGGGAGCATTTTATTGGATCGTTTTAACGCCATGCGCGTGTTCACTCGGATTGTTGAATTGGGCGGGTTTGCCAAGGCCGCCGACAGCCTGCAATTGCCACGCGCCTCCGTGACGATCCTGATCAAGCAACTGGAGGCCCATCTCGGCGTGCAACTGCTGCAGCGCACCACGCGCCACGTCAGCCCGACCCTGGATGGCGCGGCGTACTACCAACGTTGCGTGCAATTGCTGACTGATCTTGAGGAAACCGAGGCGGTGTTCTCCACGCGGCGCCAGAACCCCTGGGGCACATTGAGCATCGATATGCCCTCAGGCATTGGGAGCTTGATTGTGATTCCGGCCTTGCCAACGTTCACCGCGCTGTACCCACAGATCGAGTTGGAGATCGGCCTCAATGACCGGCCAGTGGATCTGATTCGCGAAGGCGTCGATTGCGTGTTGCGCGGTGGTCCGGCCCTGGATGAATCGCTGGTGGCGCGCCCCTTGGCGATGATGGAACAACTGACTCTGGCCAGCCCCGCGTACCTTGAGCTCATGGGCACGCCCAGTTGCCTGGAGCAGTTGGCTGGACACCAAATGGTCGAGTACGTGTCCAGCGCCAGCGGTAAACGATTTGGCCTGGAATTTCTGCTGGGCAGCGAGTTGCATCCGATCAACCTGCCGAAAGTGGTTGCCGTGAACAGCTCTGCCGGTTACTTCGCTGCGTGCGAAGCCGGCTACGGGCTGATCCAGGCACCTCGTTATCACGCCCTGCGCCAACTGGCCGAGGGCGCGCTGGTGCAGGTGCTCCCTGATGTGGCAGTGCCGAAGATGGCGCTGACTGCGTTGTACCCGCCTCATCGGCAGTTGTCGCAGCGGGTGAGGGTGTTCGTCGATTGGCTGGTGCAGTTGTGCGCTCGGCCCGGCACCGGCTTACAAGGCTAGGCTTGCGCCCTTCGATAGGCACCAGGCTGTTGCCCGGTGACTTTATGGAAGGCTCGGGTAAACGCCGCCACCGATTGATACCCGGCCGCCAGCGAAACCTCGGCCACGGTCTGGTCCGCCTTGAGCAACCCACAGGCGTGGCGCATGCGGATCATCAGCAGCACTTGCCCGGGCGACTGCCCACACAGTTCGCTGAAGCGCTTGAAAAACGCCGAGCGCGACAACCCGGTACAGGCCGCCATGCTTTCCAGGCTCCAGGGCTCGGCGGGGCGGGCTATCAATTGCTCCAGCAAATGTGCGAACGCCGGTGCCCGGCCAAGCGCCGCAAGGCCGCCAAGCTCGGTGTTGTCGAGCACTTGCTGGCGCAGCACATACAGGAACAGCAGGTGGCACAGGCGCTCCAGCAGCGCGGAAGAGGGCGCTGGGGTGCGTGCGCATTCTTGCAGGATCAATTCGAACAGGTTGCGTGCAGCCATCAGCGACGGGTCGCCGGCGCGCAGGATGATCCAGCTGGGCAGGGTGTCGACAATCAGCGTCGACAATCCGGATTGGAAGTGAAAGAAACCGCAGACTAATCCTACGCCGTCCGTGGCCGTGCTATCGAGAGGCAGCATCGAGCGGCGTGGGCACTGCTGGGCGCCGGCCGCCGTGGCTTGGCCGGAAAGCCTGAAGGCAAAGTCACGCAGCAGGAACACCGCGTCACCATTGTTCAGGTGTTGGGGCGTTGGATCACCGTCGATATGCAGCCAGCATTCGCCTTGCACAATCAAGTGGAAGCTCGCCTGCGCCAGGCCATGGGTGCTCGCGTGCCAGTCACCGCAATAACGGCCGACGTGAAACAGGCTGGTGTTGAGTTCGAGGCTATCTAATAACCAATCGACAAGTACATCGGACGAATTCATCTAATGGAAAGACTCAAGAGCAAGTAATCGCTACTTTAGCCTATTGAGCGCTTTTTTTAGAACCAACAGACTGGGGCATTCAAACCCAACAGGAGTCCACTTCATGTCCCGTGTACCGTTGCTCACGCCTGAAACCGCACCGGAAGCCGCCAAGCCCTTTCTGGAAAACGCGCTGAAAGGCTCGGGTTTTATCCCTAACCTACTGGGCGTACTGGCCAACGCACCGGCTGCGCTGGAAACCTACATCACCGTCTCCGGCTTGAATGCCAAGGCCGAGCTGAGCCTGGCCGACCGTGAAGTGGTGCAACTGATTGCCGCTACTACCCACGGTTGTGATTTCTGCGTCGCTGGCCACACGGCGGTTGCCCGCAACAAAGCCAAGTTGCCCGAGGAGGTGATCGAGGCCTTGCGCCGCCGGGGTGAGTTGCCTGACGCGCGCTATGAGACACTTGCCGCGTTTACCCGTGAAGTGATCGCCACCCGTGGGGATGTGAGTGACGCGGGCTTTGAGGCGTTCCGCGCCGCTGGCTACACCGACGGCCACGCGCTGGAAGTCATCCTGGGTGTCAGCCTGGCAACCCTGTGCAACTTCGCCAACGTGTTTGCCCGCACCCCGCTGAACCCGGAGCTGGCGCAATACCGTTGGGAAAAACCGGCCAACTGATTCGGCGTTGGCCCACCTGCTGTAAAAGGAGAGACATGAATGCTTGACCCAATCTTGAGCCGTTGGCTCGATGTTCAAGCGCAGGCCCTGGACGTGGGCAGTTGCGATCCACAGGAAGTGCTGCCACGGCTGGCAGAAGCCAATATTCTGAGAATCGGCGTGCCCACCCACCTGGGCGGCCTGGGCGGCGATGTGGCGGGTGCGGTCGAGGCCATCGCCAATGTGGCCAGCCATTCCCTGGCTGCGGCGTTTGTGTGCTGGGGCCAGCGCTCGTTTATCGAGTACCTGCTGCAGAGCCCCAATCAGCGCTTGCGCGAGCAGCTGATGCCAGACCTGCTCAGCGGCAAGTTGGCCGGCGCCACAGGGTTGTCGAATGCGATGAAGTTCCTGTCGGGTATCGAGACGTTGCAGATCAGCGCCGAGCCCAACGACCACGGTTGGATCCTCAACGGTCGCCTGCACTGGGTGACCAACTTGCGCAAGAATGGCTTTGTCGCTGCGGCGGCCATCGAGCATGCCGGGGGCGGCGCGCCATTTATCCTGGCCATTCCGGATTCGGTGGCCGGGTTGCAGCGCTCCCGTGACCTGGAGCTGCTCGGGCTGCAATCGAGCAACACCGCAGCGCTTGGCCTGGAAGGCGTGGAGCTGAGTCGCGAGTGGTTGTTGCACGAAGATGCGCGCAAGTTTTTACCGGCGGTACGCCCGGCGTTTCTGGGCTTGCAGTGCGGTATGTCGATTGGTTTGGCACGGCGTTGCCTGGCTGAAGTAGCCCACCATTTGGGCGCCAGTCGTACCGTGTTGCGCGACGAGCTGGAAGCCCTGCGCGCAACGCTGGATCATCTGGTCAACGAGCTTGAAAAGGGGCTGTTGGCCGGGCGCTTTACCGCCGAGCCCATACCGCTGTTCAAACTGCGTATCGCCTTGGCCGAAACCGCCGCCAGCGCTGTACAGCTTGAACTGCAAGCCAGTGGCGGAAAGGCCTACCTTACCGCCCACGGCAGCGGTTTTGCGCGGCGCTGGCGCGAGTCGGCCTTTGTGCCGATTGTGACGCCTAGCCTGGTGCAACTGCGTACCGAGCTGCACCGCCAGGCCAGTCTATGAGCCAGGCGGTATTGACGGCCCAGGGCATTTGCCTGGGGTACGGCAGCGGGCCGGTGTTGCAAGGCTTCGACTTGCACTTGCAACCGGGTGAAGTGGTGTCGATCCTGGGCCCCAGCGGCGTGGGCAAATCCAGCCTGCTGCGGGTGCTGGCTGGCTTGCAGGTACCTCAATCTGGCCGTGTGCAGGTATTGGGCGAGCCATTGAGCGGCCCGCATCCGCGCGTGGTGGTGGCCTTTCAAGACCCGAGCCTGCTGCCTTGGTTGACCCTGGAAAAGAACGTCGCCTTTGGTCTGGATTTCGCCCGCCAACCGCACTTGAGTGGTGAAGAGCGCCGCCGGCGTGTCGACCACGCCATTGCAGCGGTAGGGCTGGAACCTGCGCGCCAGCAGTTCCCGGCGCAATTGTCCGGTGGCATGGCCCAGCGCACGGCATTGGCTCGCTGCCTGGCGCGTCAGCCACAAGTGTTGCTGCTCGACGAACCCTTCGGCGCCCTGGACGAAGTGACCCGCGCCGACATGCAGCACCTGTTGCTCAAAGTCAATCGTGAGCAGGGCTCGGCGGCGGTATTGATCACCCATGACATCGACGAAGCGCTGCTGCTGTCGGACCGCATCCTGCTACTGGGTAACCGCCCGGCGCGGACGTTGGGCGAGTGGGCTATCGATTTGCCGCACCCTCGGGAAGAACAGGTCGAGGCCATCGGCGCGCTGCGTATCGAAATTTTGAAAACCTTACGGCAGGCGAGCCGCCCTCAACCCAACCCCCTTGAACAACAGGAGTTTACTTATGTGTCTGGATGACCTGGCCCACTCGCGCCGTGACTTTCTCAAACTCTCCGCCGTGCTCAGTGCCGCCGGCGCCTTGCCTCTGCTGAGCAGCCTGCAGGCGCGTGCCGCCAACGAGCCCGACGCGCCGGTGCGTATTGGCTATCTACCTATCACTGACGCCACGCCACTGCTGGTGGCCCACAACAACGGCCTGTTCGAAGCCGAAGGCATCAAGGCCGAGCGGCCAGTGTTGTTGCGCAGTTGGGCCCAGGTGATCGAGGCGTTTATCTCCGGCCAGGTCAACGTGATACACCTGCTGTCGCCAATGACCGTATGGGCGCGCTACGGCAGTAAAGTGCCGGCCAAAGTCGTGGCGTGGAACCATGTGGGCGGTTCGGGCTTGACCGTATCCCCAGGTATTACCGACGTGAAGCAACTGGGTGGCAAGTCGGTGGCGATTCCGTTCTGGTACTCGATTCATAACGTGGTGGTGCAGCAACTGTTCCGCGATAACGGCCTCACGCCGGTCACTCGTGCCACCGGCAGTTCGATTGCCGCCAATGAGGTCAACCTGATCGTGTTGCCGCCCTCGGACATGCCTCCGGCCCTGGCCAGCAAACGCATCGACGGCTACATCGTCGCCGAACCGTTCAATGCCCTGGCAGAAAACCTCAAGGTCGGTCGCGTGCAGCGCTTCACAGGTGACGTGTGGCGCAACCACGCGTGCTGCGTGGTGTTCATGCACGAGCACGACCTGGCCAACCGTCCGGAGTGGTCGCAGAAGGTGGTGAACGCCATCGTCAAGGCCCAGGTGTGGACCCGCAACAACCGTGAAGAGGCGGTGAAGCTGCTGTCCAAGGATGGCCCGAACCGTTACACGCCCCATGCCGAACCGGTGTTGAGCAAAGTCCTGGCGCCGGCGGCCAGCGACCGCGCCTCCTACGTGGCCGACGGCGCGATCCAGCACGCCAACTGGGACGAGCATCGCATCGACTTCCAACCGTACCCGTTCCCCAGCTACACCGAAGAACTGGTGCGGCGCTTGAAGGACACCCTGATCGAAGGCGACAAAAAGTTTCTCACGGACCTGGACCCAGCCTTCGTGGCCAAGGACCTGGTGGACGACCGCTTCGTGCGCAACGCGATCGAAGCCGTGGGTGGCATGCAGACCTTCGGTTTGCCGGATGGTTATGAGCGGCACGAGGAGATCGGCGTTTGAACAACAGCAGAATCCCCGGCTGGTGGCTGGGGCTGAGTGGCTTGGCGGGTTTGTTGGTGCTGTGGTGGTTGGGCGTGAAAGTGTTCGGCGAGGCCGATGGCCTGTCGGCGCGCTTTTCCCTGGCGGCCACCGCCAGCAGCTTGTGGGAATTGCTCGGGCGGGGTGAGTTGTACCTGCATATCGCCGTGAGCCTGAAGCGTATTTTCGTCGGGCTGTTTATCGCGTTGTTGGTAGGCGTACCCCTCGGGCTGCTGGTGGGCAGTTCGCGTAACCTGGAGGCGGCGACCACGCCAGCGTTCCAGTTTCTGCGGATGATTTCGCCGCTGTCCTGGATGCCGATCGTGGTGATGCTGATGGGCGTGGGCGACCAGCCAATCTATTTCCTGCTGGCCTTTGCCGCTGTCTGGCCGATCATGCTCAACACCGCAGCGGGCGTGCGTCAGCTCGACCCGCGCTGGTTACAGTTGAGCAAGAGCTTGAGCGCCACGCGTTGGGAAACCTTGCGCCGGGTGGTCATTCCTGGCGTGGTAGGGCATGTGCTGACCGGCGTGCGCCTGGCCATCGGCATCCTGTGGATCGTGCTGGTGCCCTGCGAAATGCTCGGGGTCAGTGCGGGGCTGGGGTATTACATCCTCGACACCCGTGATCGGCTCGCGTATTCGGAGTTGATGGCGATGGTAGTGGTGATCGGGGTGCTGGGGTTCGCGCTGGATGCGTTTGCGCGTTGGTTGCATCGGCTGTGGGTGCATGGCGGCTAGGTTGTTGCAACCGGCGTCGAGGCTCCGAACCCGCCTGACGAGTAGGTAATGTCGATGCAGTAACGCGTGAAGCCCCCAAGCGTGCTGCACGCGTTGTGCACGAAGCGTTATCCGGATGCAGATCAGCGGCGCTGGTAACCGCCACCACCCTCATAGCGGTGATCATGCCAGCCCCCGCCGCGCGGGAAGAAGAAACAACCGCCCAGGCTCAGCATGATCATCAGTGGAACCAGCAGGATGAGTCGTCGCAGCATTTCACAGTACTCCAAGGGGTATTCGCAAGGCCTGTCAGGCGGAGGGCAAGCCAAAACTTTTCATCGCCTGTAACATAAGACCCTGCCGAAACCGCGCCATCCCCGTGACTGGGTATGTGCTTGGCATGCACGGCGATACACAGTGGATACATTCTTCAGGTTCAGGAACTCGTCATGACCCAAAAGCAACGCTTGAAATACTCGCTTCTGATTGCCCTGGCTGTACTGGGCGCGATGTTCGGCCTGTCTTATCTGCAGAACACAGGCGTGATCAGTGAAAAAACCTTCCAGTACCTGGCCATCGCGATTGCCGTGGTCGTCGTCGTGATCAACGGCATCATGCGCCGCAAGGTCAAGCCTAACTTCTGACGGGCGTCAGTCAGGCACGACCTTCGAGTACTTTGGCAGCCTCTTCATGGAGGCTGTAGCTCTTGTCAGCGTTGAGGGTGATCACGCCCTCGCTGCATAGACGCTTGAGTACCTCGCGCACGCTGAGAAACGACAACGGTATGCCCAGCTCCAGCAAATGGCTGTGCACGCCGCGTACCCCGAGGGTGCGCTGATTGTCGGCGGCAGTGAGGAGGGCGTCGATGACCTTCAGCCGGATCAGGCTGGTGCGCAAACCGAAACACTTGAGCAAATGGCGGATGCGCTGATTGCCCTGCTGTTCGGGCGCGTTGCCGAACGCCCGTGCGTCGTTGCCATAGTGGGTATCTGCGGCCTTTGAATGTCCATCCGTGGGCACTTGCGGGTTATACATGCAAAAACTCCTTTTCAGAGCCTGATCAGGAAAAAGATGGTGCTCTTGGGTAATAAGACGAACGAGTGACGCAAATCATGAAACGATGGATGTAGAAAATTTGTCGGTATCAGGTTTGTCACATCCCCTGCGCCGTCGATAGGCAACCTTGTGCGGTTAAATTTTGCCGGGCGATGTGCGTTCTTACGTTGGGGTAACCATCCCTCGTGAGGCTGTTCAATTTGACTGTGGAGTCGGCGTGATTATTTCCAAGGGGTTGTCCAGAGTGGGCACGGCAGGGCTGTTACTCGCCTGGAGCCTGGCCGTATCGGCACGCGAGCAAGTGACGCAAACGTCGGCGGATATACGGCGTACCAGTTATGGCGTGCCGCATATTCGCGCCTCTGATGAGCGGGGCCTGGGGGTAGGTGTGGGTTACGCCTATGCCCAGGACAACCTGTGCCTGCTGGCCAATGAAATAGTCACGGTCAATGGCGAGCGGGCCAGGCTTTTCGGGCCGGACCAGGCGACCCTGGAAGAGCGCAACAACCTTGCCAGCGATGTGTTCTTCAACTGGCTGAATACACCCGAGGCCGTTGCGGCATTCTGGAAAGCCCAGACGCCCGAAATGCAACAGCGCATCGAAGGGTACGTGGCCGGCTACAACCGTTATCTCAAGGATAAGGGCGCACCCGCACAGTGCCAGGCCGCGTGGGTACGGCCCTTGGTAGTGCAAGACCTGGTGAAGTTGACCCGCAGGCTATTGGTGGAAGGGGGCATCGGCCAATTTGCCGAAGCCTTGGTCGGGGCAGCACCGCCGCAGGCCACCGCGAGTGTGCAGCCCGGTGCCAAAGCCTTCGCCATGGCCGCTGCCAACCAGCAACGCTTCACGCTGGATCGAGGCAGCAATGCCGTTGCCGTGGGCCGTGATCGCTCATTCAATGGCCGTGGCATGCTGCTGGCCAACCCGCATTTCCCGTGGGTGGGCGGCATGCGTTTTTACGAGATGCACCTGACCATCCCGGGCCAGTTGGATGTGATGGGCGCCGCACTGCCAGGGCTGCCCGTGGTGAACATCGGTTTCAACCAGCATGTGGCGTGGACCCACACCGTGGACACGTCCAAACACTTCACCCTGTACCGCCTGACCCTCGACCCCAAGGACGCCACCCGTTACCTGCTGGACGGCAAGTCCATCCCCCTGGATAAAACCGCCGTAACGGTACAGGTCAAGCAAGCTGACGGCAGCCTCAAGGCCGTGACCCACACCGTCTACAGTTCGCAGTTCGGCCCCGTGGTGCAATGGCCGGGCAAGCTCGACTGGGACAACCACTACGCCTTCAGCCTGCGCGACGCCAACCTGGGCAACGACCGGGTGCTGCAACAGTGGTACGCCATGAACCGCGCCGGCAGCCTCAAGGAGCTGCAAACCTCAGTGCATACCCTGCAAGGCATCCCCTGGGTCAACACCCTGGCCGCCGATGACCAGGGCCAAAGCCTGTACATGAACCTGTCGGTAGTGCCCAACGTCAGCGCCGCCAAGCTGGCAAAATGCAGCGACCCACGGGCCGGCCTGCAAATGATCATGCTCGACGGCGCCCACAGCGCCTGCGCGTGGGACATCGACCCGCGCGCGGCCCAGCCGGGTATCTTCCCGGCCGGCCAGTTGCCCCAGTTGCAACGCACCGACTACGTGCAACACTCCAACGATTCCGCCTGGATGGCCAACCCCAAGGCGCCGTTAAGTGGCTTTTCGCCGGTGATCAGCCAGGACAACATCGGCCTCGGCCCGCGTGCGCGCTTCGCGCTTCAGCGCCTGCAAACCCTCGAGCAGCAGCCGATCACCGTCACTGATCTGCAAGACATGGTCATGGACAACGAGGTGTACCTGGCGGGCCAAGTCATGCCCGACCTGCTGACGTTCTGCGCCAAACACCTGGGCACTGACGCCGCTACGCTAGAGCCGCTGTGCACCAGCCTGAAAAACTGGGACCAGCGCGCCAACCTCGACAGCGGCGTCGGCCTGGTGCACTTCATCAACCTGGTGCAGCACCTGCAGCAAATCCCTGACGCTTGGCGCGTGGCCTTCGACCCGGCCCATCCTCTGACCACCCCTAGCGGCCTCGCCATCGACCGCGCCCCGGTCGCCAAGGCCCTGCGCGCAGCCATGCTGGCCTCCAGCGCTGAGGTCAGCAAACTGGGGCAGACCCGCTGGGGCGATATCCAAGTCTCCGGCCAAACCCCCATCCACGGCGGCCCGCAAGAACTCGGTATCTACAACGCCATGCAAACCGTGCCCCGCGCCGACGGCAAACGCGAAGTCGTCAGCGGCACCAGCTACCTGCAAATCGTCAGCTTCGACGACAAAGGCCCCAACGCAGTCGGCGTCCTGGCATTCTCCGAGTCCAGCAACCCGGCGTCCGCCTATTCAAAGGACCAGACCCAAGCCTTCTCCGAGAAAAAACTGCGCCCATTGCCCTTCACCGAGGCCCAGATCAAGGCCGACCCGCACTACCAAATCCACAGGGTGAAGGAGTAGGGCAGAGGCGCAACCCCTTGATGCCAAGGCAGAATATTTTTTGAAATCAAGGGGTTGCAGGCCTAGGCAAATGAGTACATAATGGCGCCCATCGAACGCAACGAAGCATTAAAAACTTCAATGTATTCAATGAGTTAGAGTAGAGGCAGGCTTCACGTAGCCCACTCAAGTTTGTATGCGGTGAATGTCAGCAACCAGGGCATTGATCGTTTGAGGCCGAGTAGCAAAATGGTTATGCAGCGGATTGCAAATCCGCCTACGCCGGTTCGATTCCGACCTCGGCCTCCACTCTTGAAAACCCCGTAGATTAACGTCTACGGGGTTTTTTATTGCCTAAAATGCAGCAATACCGCCACCGCCCTGATTCCGTGAAACTGATCGAAGCAAATGATGTCCGATTGCTATCGGCCAAGGAAGAGGTCCGCCAAGCGCGCATTGGGTCTACGCTCAGTAGAGCCTCAAGCGACCTCCTCATGCCGGTTTAGCCGCGCGCTTATCCTGCCAGCGCAGGACGCCCGCACTCATCAAAGCTGACAGAGTGACCCATGAAACAAAAAATTCTTCTTGTAGCCGTGTGTGCTGCACTCATCCAAGGCTGTGCCGCCCCTTCCAAAAGCCATGAAGAATCACCTTCGATGCCAACTACCTCAGCCGCTGTAGCCCAGCCAACCTTATCCGCTTACGACTGGAACCTGGTCTCGGCAACGGACGCGCCGGGCAAGCCTCTTGTGGCGATGAACAAAGGCATCGAGCGCAAGTTGCGCGTTGCCTTCGGTGACAAGAACCTGAGCATCAGCGGTGGCTGCAATCGTCAGTTCGGCGGCTTTCACTATCAGGACGGGGTTCTGAAGGTTCAGCCACTGGCCTCTACGCTGATGGCCTGTGACAAGAGCCTGATGGACCTTGATGCCCAGGTAGGGCGGCTGTTCAAGGGTGATCTGCGCGCTGTGATCACCGGCGATAACGTGGCGCCGATGCTGCAACTGACGACAGCGGATGGCTCGGTGCTCAAGCTGCAAGGCGAGGCCACCCCGCAGACCCGCTACGGTAGCGAGGGTGAGGTCAAGTTTCTGGAAGTGGCGGCCAAGACGGTCAAGTGCAGCCATCCTTTGATTCCAGATTATCAGTGCCTGCAAGTGCGCGAGCGTCGCTATGACGACGCGGGCCTGCAACTGGCGACCCAAGACACCTGGCATCCGCTGTACCAGCCTATCGAAGGCTTTGTGCATCATGACGGCGTGCGCACTGTGCTGCGGGTCAAGCAGTACGAATGGAAGAATCCGCCAGCGGATGCGCCTTCGACGGTCTACGTGTTGGATATGGTGGTCGAGCAGGACGCTTCTGGCAGCAAGTAAGCGAACACAAACCCCGTAGATCAGCGTCTACGGGGTTTTTTATTGCCTGTGATTTATGCGTTTTTTCGACGAGTGACATGTCTAGATCAAGGGTCCTGGGCCGATCAGGGGTTGTCACGTGCGGATTTGCCGACTACCCTGAAAATGTTTGAATTATTACAAACAATTTCGGTGTGGCTGTTTTTTAGGCCATACGGCTTCAGGACGAGGAACGAAAAATGTTTTCACATGAAGGTACTGCACTAGAGCTGTTGGTCTTGGTTTTTGGCGTCACTGGGTTATTGTTGATCGCCTGGTTTATTCACCATCAATACGAGCTAAAGTCGCGTAAGCATGTAAAAAAACAACATGTTTCTGGCCAGCAGCGTGAAGCTCAGAGCCGCTGACTGTCCCTTCACCCGTGCCAGCCTTTACGGCTGGCTTCAGCATCCGTTTTCAATGGACTGCAAGGTTTTCCCGAGCCCACTGCTCAGCAGTGGTGACAGGAATCGATTGTTGCTCGTTGAACGTGGCCGCCTTAGGCCAGGCCACACCTTTGCCTTGTGCGAATACAGCACGGTACTTCTTGATGTGGTGCGTGGGGTCTTTTTCCAGTGCCTGCATGAGATAGTCAACCGTCCACACGTTGCGTTTGAACGGGCGATCCAGAACGCGTTCCAGCATGCTCGCAACCTGCCCATACGTGACGGTGTCGCCGGCGAGATAGACAATCTGATTGCGCATGCGCGGTTCGAAGAACACGATTTGCGCTGTCAGCGTACCGATGTCGTCCGGTGTCGTGAGCGTCACGCTGTTCTCGAGGCTGCCCAGGGCGTTCACTGTGTTGTTGTCGAAGTCGACGACCTCGAACACCGGCTCGAACAGGAAGCTGGTGAACATGCCTGTCGAGATGATGACCCATTCAGTGTTGTCCTGGGCGCGCAGCAACTCACGCACATCCAGTTGGGCATCGAACAGATCCTGGGGGCTGCCCCGGCCAATCACTTCGAAATCCACGCCAAACTGCCAGGGGAAGTAGCGCTTCACACCGGATTTGAGTGCGGCGGTTGCCAGCTTCATCGGGGTTTCTCGGCCCGCGATCATGCCCGCGCAGCCGATCACGGTATCGAAGCGTGCGAAGACCTTGGCAAGTTGATCGATTGAGTCGTTCACCAGATCTGCGGCGACCATCTGGATGCCCAGGCTGCGCAGCTCATCGATGTCTGCCTTTTTCTCGGGCGCTTGAGTGTTGATGGTCGATTCCCTGAGTAATACGCTGATGGTGGAACCGGGCGCGCGTTTGGCCTCCCGCGCCAGGTTGCGCAAAACCGGCAGGCCGAGTTCGCCGGCACCTAGAACGAGGATCGATTGAGGGGGAAGTGGGGGCATTTCAGGCATGATTTCTCCGCAGACCTGTTGGCGATAAGATGAGCCCATGCTGGCACGATTCGGCAGCGCTCATAAGAAGGCACACGTGTGATACCAGGGGTAGAAATGACCGATCAGGAAACGCTCAGCCAGGCAGAAGTTATCTGCCAGTCGCTCAGAGAGGAGGACGATGGCGTCAGGCGTGAAGTCCTTGCTCATGCCGGTAGCCGCTGGGCATTGGGCATCCTGCATGCCCTGGGTGTGTACGGTGCAATGCGTCATGCCGAGATAAAACGACAGATGACGGGTGTGACTCAGCGCATGTTGACCAAGACGCTTCGTGCCATGGAGCGCGATGGTTTGTTGGTTCGGCGCGAGTTCGGTGAAATTCCTCCCCGCGTCGAGTACGAGCTGACGCCGCTGGGCAGGGAGCTTTTGATTCGCATGTCGCCTATCTGGACCTGGGTGGTGGAAAACGTGGAGGACTTTCGCAAGGCTCGGCGTATTTTCGACAGTCAGGAAGGCAAAAAACCGGCATGGCAGGTTCCCACACCGGTTCCCGATGCGCCTCGGTAAGCGCTACTTCTCGATGAAGGCTTTGCAAGTGTATGCCTCGATCCATCCCTAGCTGTACGGGGCGCAGCGCGCCATAACCCACTACTGTCGCAGGCACATCACCACCGCTTGGATGCCGCGCCATGTTCATGTCTACCAGCCTGTTATCAGCCTTCGTGCTGTTCGCTTTTGTCTCTTCGATCACCCCTGGGCCCAACAACACCATGTTGCTGGCCTCAGGCGTGAATTTCGGCTTTCGCCGTTCGATGCCCCATGCACTGGGGATAAGCATCGGCTTCATGCTGTTGGTGATCTGTGTGGGGCTTGGCTTGGGCGAGGTGTTCAAGCTGTTCCCGTGGGCCTATACGCTGTTGCGGTATGTCGGCGCCGTGTATTTGTTGTATCTGGCGTGGAAGATTGCCAATGCGGGCGGCATGTCTGATAACCCGGATGAACATGGCAAGCCGATGACCTTCCTCGGTGCGGCGGCCTTCCAGTGGGTCAACCCCAAGGCGTGGATCATGGCGCTGGGGGCGATCACTACCTATACGCCTGCCGAGGGTTATGTCACCAATGTGCTGGTGATCGCCCTGGTTTTTGCGGTGGTCAACCTGCCGAGCGTGTGTGTATGGGTGGGGTGTGGCAGCGGCTTGCGCAACTTGCTGCGTGAGCCGCGCTGGTTGCGGATGTTCAACTGGTCCATGGCCGGGCTGTTGGTGCTGTCGCTGTATCCGATGCTGTTTGTGGGCTGAGGTGGCGTAGGTAACGCGTTGATTGTCAGGCCGTCATCGCAGCATAGGTATCTACATAACTTCGGCACGACGCTAAATCTGTGGCGAGGGAGCTTGCTCCCGCGACGGCCTGGCAGCCGACACAGATATAACTGACGCGCCGCGATCCAATGTGGGAGCTGGCTTGCCTGCGATGACCATAGGTATCTACACAGCTTTGCAAAGCACCCGTAGCAGCCGACGGTAACCACGATGCGAAGCGAGTCGCTCTTGATCTGCTTTTGATCTTAGGCGCCCCGTCAAACCACGCTGGCCGGAATCAAAAGTGAGCCGCTGTAAAAGCGGAACCCTAAGTGGGCGCTACCGCAGGAATGGATATGTACACGGTCCAACTGAGTTGACCGTCAGGCCGTCTTCGCAGGCAAGCCAGCTCCCACATTTAGGTCTCGGGGCGTCAGGTAGATCACCGTCGGTTGGCAGGCCGTCACGGGAGCAAGCTCCCTCGCCACGATGCGGGATTAGACCGGCGAGATGGTCGCCAACATGCCGATGCCAATGGTCAATACCAAAAAGCCGAACAGGAAAATTGCCATCTTGGTCATAAGGCCTCCGAGGGGAAGGGGACGACAGGAGTGTCGGGATGGGGCTATTGTCCGCCTCAAGCGGTTTTCAATACAGGCGCAGATCGAAAAGAAAAAACCGTATCAGATCACCGCGCAGCGCCTGGGCCGTGGCTTTTGAAGCGAACAGTTTTTATCAAGATCAGTGCAATGGCCGCTGCCAGCCTCGAGCGTCACCTGAGACAGGCACTGCATTTGCCCCTAAGATAGCGCCCACTGCACAACAATAAGCGTGGGCCGACCCTCGATGGAAAGACGCCAGTTCAGCGGTGGCATGCAAGGCAAGAACCTGCGCTACCTCAGTGATAATCCCCAGCAATCGACGTCGGTCACCCGTGTCGGTTTTTTGCTGCTCGAACACTTCTCCTTGCCGGCCTTCACCCAGACCCTCGACACGCTGGTGACCGCCAACCTGTTGCGCCCCGATCTGTTCGCTACGCGCACCTTCGGCTGGGGTGAGGGCGAAGTGATCAGCGACCTGGGCCTGGTCATTCGCCCGGATGCGAACCTGACGCTGGCGAGCTTGCAGGACTTGGACCTGTTGGTGATCTGCGGTGGTTTTCGCACCGAACTCAAGGCGAGCGAGCCATTTATCCAATGGCTGCGCAGTGCGGGTGAAGCGGGCGTGCGCCTCGCCGGTTTGTGGAACGGCTCGTGGTTCCTCGGGCGTGCGGGGCTGCTGCAGGGTTACCGCTGTGCCATCCACCCCGAACATCGCCCGGCGCTGGCCGAAGTGTCCAAGGCGGCGCAGGTCACCAGCGAGCCCTACGTGATCGACCGTGACCGCCTCACCGCGTCCAGCCCCTCGGGGGCTTTCCATATGGCCTTGGACTGGATCAAGAGCCTGCATGGCAAAGCCTTGGTCGAAGGCATCGAAGATATCCTGGCGTTCGAAGAGTCGCGCTACCGCCGCATCAAACCCACCGAAAACATCTGTGTCAGCGCGCCGCTGCGCGAGGTGGTGAAGTTGATGGACGCCAACCTCGAAGAACCCCTGGAACTCGATCAACTCGCCGTCTACGCCGGCCGTTCCCGCCGTCAGCTGGAGCGCCTGTTCAAAGAACAGCTGGGCACCACGCCGCAGCGCTACTACATGGAACTGCGCGTCACTGAGGCGCGACGCCTGTTGCAGCACACCGAGTTATCCCAAGTGGATGTGCTGGTGGCGTGCGGGTTTGTCTCGCCGAGCCATTTCAGCAAATGCTACAGCGCGTATTTCGGCTATCGCCCCTCCAAGGAGAAGCGGTTGGTCAAGTAGCCTGGCGGGTGTAGCAAGATTTTCACGAGGAGTGGCAATGGATATCACGCTTTTGGATCGTTATCGCGGCAGCCTACTTGGGCTGGCGTGTGGCGATGCTGTAGGGACGACGGTTGAATTCATGCCCCGCGGCAGCTTTTCTCCCGTGACGGATATGCTAGGCGGCGGACCGTTTAGCCTCAAGCCTGGCCAATGGACTGACGATACGTCCATGGCACTGTGTCTGGCCGAAAGCCTGTTGCGCAAAGGCGGTTTTGACGCGATGGACCAGATGGGACGTTATCTGAATTGGTGGAAGTGGGGTTACTTGAGTTCTACCGGAGAGTGCTTTGATATCGGCATGACGGTTCGCGAAGCGCTGGAGCAATTTCAGCAAAGTGGCAACGCTTTTGCGGGCTCAACGCATCCGTATTCGGCCGGCAATGGTTCAATGATGCGTCTCGCACCTGTCGTGTTGTTTTACTTTCCAGATAGGGCGGACATCCACCTGTTTGCCGAGCAAAGCTCGCGAACTACGCATGCCGCGCATGAGGCTATCGAGTGCTGCCTGCTGCTGGCCGAGGCTATCAGCAATGCCCTGAGCGGCGTGCCAAAGAAACAGGTGCTGAGTTTTTCCCACACCGCGCTGTCGGCTCCTAAGGTCAAGGCTATCGCCTCTGGCGACTATCGCGATAAAACCTCTGCTCAAATCGTTGGCTCAGGTTATGCGGTGGCTTCGCTGGAGGCCGCATTCTGGTGTTTCGATCAGACCTCCAACTTTGCTGAAGCGATACTGGCCGCCGCCAACCTTGGGGATGACGCAGACACTACTGCCGCAATCGTTGGGCAACTGGCGGGGGCGTATTACGGCGTCCAGGCTATCCCCGCCGATTGGTTGAACAAGCTATGGATGCGCGATGAAATCCAAGAAACGGCTGATGCGTTATTCAGCACTTCGCGCCTACCACAGTAAGGTTCAGAAACGATCCAGCCGATAAGGCTGTAGTTCTGGCACCTGCTCACCCGCAGCAAGCTGCCCAACCCGCTCGGCCGTCACCGCCGCTTGTGTCAGCCCCAGGTGCTGGTGACCAAATGCAAGCAGCACTTTGCCGTCGCACACCCGGTCAATGATCGGCAGCGAGTCGGGCAGGGAAGGGCGAAACCCCATCCAGGGCGTGGCTTCGCTGTCGCTCAGTTCGTGTCGGAACAACCCTTTGCTCAACCGGTGCAACTGCCAGGCCCGTTGCATATTGGCCGGGCGGTCGAGGCCGGCGAATTCGACCGTGCCGGCCAGGCGCAGGCCACCGGTCATGGGCGTCATGATGAATTTGCGCTCCAGTGAAGTGACCGCGAAGGGCAGGCGCTGTTGTTCGTGGGGCAGCATCAGGTGGTAACCGCGTTCGGTGTCCAGCGGCACTTGTTTGCCGGTGAGAGCTGCGGTGAGTTTGGCCGAGTGGGCGCCGCAGGCAATCAGCACTTGCTGCGCTGTCAGTACGCCTTGGTCGGTCATCAGGGAAACGCCACTACCCTCCAGGCGTCCGTCCAGAACGCGCTGCTGAAGAAATTGCACCCCCTCAGCCTTGGCCGCGTTCACCAGTTCGCCAACCACCGTGTACGGGTCCAGAAAATGTCCGGTAGCGGGAAAGAACAAACCGCCTTGTATGGCGTCGCTCAGTTGCGGCGCAGCCTTGCGCACCGCATCGCCGCTCCAGAAGTCCACGGCGACGCCTTGCTGCCGCATGCGTTGCTGCACTGCATCCAGCGCTGCGCGGGATTCGGCGCGCTCAAACACCAATAGCGAACCGTCTTCACGCAGCAATTGCGTTTGACCCATCGATTGCAGCAAGCGTTGCCACGCGCCCAGGCTGCCTTCGTTCAGCGCGCGAAGGCCTGCCACGGTGCGCTGGTAACGCGCTGGCCGCAGGTTGAGCAACAGGCGGATAAACCAGGGCAGGGCGCGGGGCAGATAGGTCCAGTCCAGGCGCAGCGGGCCCATGGGGTCCAGGAGCATGGCGGGCAAGCGCTTGAGGATCGACAGGTCGGCGATGGGAAACACCTGTTCCGTCGCCAGGTGGCCGGCGTTGCCGTAGGAGGCACCCATGCCGGGTGCCTGCGGGTCGAGCACGACGACATGGCGGCCTTGGCGTGCCAGCTGCAAGGCGCAGGCGACGCCGATAATGCCGGCGCCGACTACTACGATGTCTGCTTGCTTGGGATCGGCCATGGTTATGCTTCTCGCTGGCCGTCGAGCAGGCGCCGCAACCGCAGCGGGTTGTCGTGCTGCAGCGCGGTGGGCAGCAAGGCGTCCGGGACGTCCTGGTAACACACCGGGCGGAGGAATCGCAGGATCGCCGCCGTGCCCACCGAGGTACTGCGCGCATCCGAAGTCGCCGGAAAGGGCCCGCCATGCACCATGGCGTCGCACACGTCTACGCCGGTCGGCCAGCCGTTCACCAGCAGGCGCCCAGCCTTGCGCTCCAGCACCGGCAGCAATGCCCGCGCCTGTGGCAGGTCGTGGTCATCCATGTGCAGGGTTGCGGTGAGTTGACCTTCCAGGTGCTCGGACACCCGGCGCATTTGCTCGACATCACGGCACTGCACCACCAGCGAGGCGGCGCCGAATACTTCGGCTTGCAGGTGTTGATTGTTCAGGAACGCCTCGGCCTGGGTCACGAACAGATGGGCCTGGCCCTGGTTCGGCCCGGTCGCTGGCAAGCCCTTGGCGGCGATGTGAGCGTGCTGGGCCAGGGTCTTCAGGCCGGTTTCGTAAGCGCTGAAGATGCCCGGTGTGAGCATGGTCTGGGACGGGCAACGCGAGAGCCGCTCACTGGCAGACTGAATAAAACGGTCCAGAGCGGCGCCTTGCAGGGCAATCATCAGGCCAGGGTTGGTACAGAACTGGCCGGCGCCTTGGGTCAGCGACGCGACGAATCCTTCGGCCAAGGCTTCGCTCCGAGCTTCAAGCGCAGCAGGAAACAGGTACACCGGGTTGATCGAGCTCATTTCCGCGTACACCGGGATTGGCTCCGGGCGTGCCTGCGCCGCTTGGCACAGGGCGATACCGCCACTGCGCGACCCCGTGAAGCCTACGGCCTTGATGCGCGGGTCGCGCACCAATGCGATACCCACCTCGTTACCCGCGCCGTAGAGCAGTGAAAACACACCCTCCGACAAGCCACACTCTTTAACCGCCTGGGCGATGGCGCGCCCCACCAGCTCGCTGGTGCCGGGGTGCGCGTTATGCGCCTTGACGATCACCGGGCAACCGGCGGCAAGGGCCGATGCGGTATCGCCGCCCGCCACGGAGAAGGCTAGAGGGAAGTTGCTGGCACCGAACACGGCTACCGGACCCAGGGCGATATGGCGCTGGCGCAGGTCGGCACGGGGCAGGGGTTGGCGCTGGGGCTGTGCGGTATCGACGCGCACGTCGAGCCATTCGCCCAGGCGCACGGTGCGGGCAAAAGCGCGCAGTTGCCCGCAGGTACGGCCGCGTTCACCTTCAATGCGTGCGCGAGGCAACCCGGTTTCGGCGCAGGCGCGCTCGATCAACTCATCGCCCAAGGCTTCGATGTGGCTGGCGATGGTTTCAAGCAACGCGGCGCGATCTGCCAAGGTGGTTTCGCGGTAAGCGTCGAACGCGAGCCAAGCCAGTGCGCAGGCCTGTTCGACGTGTTGCTCATCGCCGCCGGCATAGGCGGGTTCCAGTGGGGTGTTGGTGGCGGGGTTGATCGCTCGGATCGCATCGCGATGGCCGCAAACGGATTGCTGACCGATCAGCATCTTGCCTGTCAGAGTCATGGGGACATCCTGGAAAACAAAAGAGGTGTTGTAGGAGCGAGCTTATGTGGCGAGCAAGCTTGCTTGCGCTGGGGTGCGAAGCGCCCCCAATAAAAGCCGGAGACTGCTGCGCAGTCAGCGGGAGCAAGCTCCCTCGCCACAGCAAGCTCGCTCCTACAGAAAATCAAACGACGTTCTGTTCGGCCGACCAGTTGGCATACCACTGGCGGAACAGCGCGTACTGCTGCTCGGCATACCGGCGCTGGGCAGCGCTGAGCTCGTCGGTTTCGTTGAAATGCAGGGCGTAACCCTGGTCGCCGTTGAGCACCATCAAATGCTTGTAATACAGCACCAGATCGCAACCCTCGTCGAACGATGACAACACCGCCAGCGCAGCTTCCAGCTCGCGGGCCTGGCGACGCGCCTTGGCATCGCCCTTGGCGGCTTTTTTGCTCAGCGCCACCAGTTGCAGCACCTCGCGCGGCAGTGCATTGCCGATGCCGGTGATAGCGCCGGTGGCGTTGCAGTTGACGAAGCCGTGTACCACCTGGGTGTCGACGCCGACCATCAGGGTCACATCATCATCCTGGGAGGTGATGTTTTCGGCGGCGTAGCGCAGGTCGGCTGCGCCGCCGAACTCCTTGAAGCCGATCAGGTTCGGGTGTTCGCGGCGCAGTTCGAAGAACAGGTCGGCGCGGGTGGCGAAACCATAGTAGGGGCTGTTGTAGATCACCGCCGGCAGGTTGGGGGCGGCGTTGAGGATTGCTGCAAAGTGGGCCTTTTGCGCAGTGACCGAAGCCCCTCGGGACAGCACGCGGGGAATCACCATCAAACCATGGGCGCCGACTTTGGCGGCATGGGCTGCGTGGGATACGGCTTCACGGCTGTTCACCGCCCCCGTACCGACGATGGTCGGCACACCCGCAGCCACCAGGCGCGCCACGCCTTCCTGGCGCTGGGTCTCGGTGAGCAGCGGCCAGTCGCCCATGGAACCGCAATACACCACGGCACTCATGCCGATGTCGATCAGCTCGCGGCCCTTGGCCACCAGTGCGTCGAAGTCCGGTTGGCGCTCGGCGGTGCAAGGGGTCATCAGGGCGGGCATGCAGCCGGTGAAGATGTTGTCGCTCATGGTGCTAACTCCGGTTTCAGTTGAATGAATAATGGGCTCAGATGCCCCAGGCAAACGGGTCTTGTTCGTCGATCAGCAACGTGCTGTCGGCGGTCATGTAGGCGCGGCCGGTGATGAATGGGCGTACGCGTTCGCCGTCCCACTCATAGCGGCCCAGGAACTGGCTGCCGGTGATGCTGGCTTGTACCCAGGGTTCTCCGGCGGCCAGTTTTGCGTCGGCGGCCAGGCAGGCGAGCTTGGCGCTGGTGCCGGTGCCGCAGGGGGAGCGGTCATAGGCTTTGCCGGGGCACATTACGAAGTTGCGGCTGTCGGCGTGGGCGTCGTCGGCGAACAGTTCGATATGGTCGATCAGCGCACCGTCTGCGCCACGGATGCCTTGGGCTTCGAGGGCTTTGAGCATGGCCCAGGTGTAGTCGGTCAGGGCCTCCACGTTATCCATCTGCAACTCATGGCCGTGGTCCGACACCAGGAAGAACCAGTTGCCGCCCCAGGCGATGTCGCCCAGCACCACGCCATGCCCAGGGACTTCAACCGGCACCTGCTTGCGGTAGCGGTAAGCGGGCACATTGCGCAGGGTCACGCTGCCGTCTTCGTGCAAGGTGGCCGCGACCGGGCCGACCGGCGTGTCAAGGCTGTGCACGCCCGCTTGGATCAGCCCCAGGTGGTGCAGCGAGGCAACCAGGCCGATGGTGCCGTGGCCGCACATGCCGAGGTAGCCGGCGTTGTTGAAGAAGATCACCCCGCAGGTCGCCCCCGGCGTGACTGGCGCACAGTACAGCGCGCCTACCAGTACATCGTTGCCCCGTGGCTCCAGCAGGCAGGCGCGGCGCCATTGATCGTGGTGGGTGCGCAGGTGCTCCAGTTGCTCGGCGATCGAGGCACCGACCAGTTCGGGAAAGCCGCTCATGACCAGGCGTGTAGGTTCACCGCCGGTGTGTGAGTCAATCACATGCAGCCGTTTCATAAGGCGCTCCATCAGTGGGTAGTCGGGGATAGTGGGGCGCTGTAGTGCGCGTCGCTGACGGCTTCGCTTTCGTCCTCTTCCTGCTCCAGGCGTACCCAGTGGGCGGGTACGCCGGTGGCGGCGCCCCAGTAGTAAATGCCCAGGGCGCAGGCCGCCACCACCAGGGTGTCAAACGGGTGGCTGATCACCCCGATACCGCCAAAGCTGCCGAGTTTGGAGAGCAGGATGGTCACGGCGTAGAAGCCGATCAGCCAGGCCGAGGAGCGTACTTGTTGCTTGAGGTTCAGGTGCGCGGTCGGCACCCAGCGCGCGCACAGCAGGTACACCGCAAACATCAGAATTTGCAGGCCCAGCAGCCAGGACACGGTGTTCCAGCCCGACCAGTACACGATCAACGCAGCGATGATGAATGACAGCGGGCCCAGCACCGCCATGCCCTTGACCCGAAACGGGCGCGCCATGTCGGGTGCATTGCGGCGCAGGGCGGCGACTGTCACCGGGGCCACGGCATAACTGAGGATCAGGGCGGCGGACACTACGTTGATCAGCGCTTCCCAGGACGGGAACGGCAAGGTCCAGAACACCGACAGGCCAAAGGTCAGCCACAGCGCCGGGCGCGGGATGCCGGACTTCTCATCGATGCGCGTGAAGATCTTGAAAAAGGTGCCGGTCTGCGCCCATCCATACACCACGCGCGGGGTGGCGTTCATGTAGATGTTGCCGCAGCCGCTGGGGGAGATCACTGCATCGGCCACCACCAGGTAGGCCAGCCAGCCCACGCCCAGTGCCAGGGCGATATCGCGATAGGGCAGGGCCAGTTCCTTGCTGATGCCGGCCCAGCCATTGGCGAGCATTTCGGTAGGCACGCCGCCGAGGAACGCCGTTTGTAGCAGCACATAGATGGCCGTAGACAACAGTACCGAGAGGATCAGGGCGATGGGGATGGTGCGCTGTGGGTTTTTCACTTCGCTGGCCACCGAAATGATCGGCGTCAGGCCCAGGTAGGCAAAGATCACCCCGCCTGCCGACACGGCCATCTCGATGCCCGACAAGCCGAACGGTGCAAAGCCATGCACCTGGAAGTTCTCCGGCTTGAAGAAGGTAAACAGCACGCCGATCACCAGCAACGGCACGATGAACTTGAATACGCTCACCAGATTATTGGCGATGGCAAAGGTCTTCACGCTGCGGTAATTGAGCACAAAGAACAGGCACAGCAAGGCAAATTGCACCAGCCAGCCCAGGGTGGTGGGGTCGCTGGAGCCGGCCTTGGTCAGCTCTGGAAACCAGGCTGCCGCATATTGACGCGAGGCGACCACTTCAATCGCCACCAGGCTGGAAAACGCGATCAGCGTGATAAAGCCCATCAGGTAGCCCAGCAGCGGGCCATGGGAATACACCGGGTAGCGCACCACGCCGCCAGCGCGGGGCAGGGCGGCGCCCAGTTCGCAGTAGACAATGCCCAGCAACAGCACGGCGAAACCGCCCAGCAGCCAGGAAAAAATCCCCGCCGGGCCTGCGATGGCAGACACGTGACTGGCGGCGAACAACCAACCCGATCCGAAGATGGCTCCCAACCCGATAAAGGTGAGGTCCATCAATGACAGCTGTTTCTTGAACTTGCCTTGGCCTGACATAGCGGCGCCTTCTTGTGAGTTATTGGGTAGGCATGCAGTGGCGCTATCCTGAACCCATCAGTCAGGCTGACGATTGATGTTTTGCGCAGGGATGGATGACGAATTCAGCACAATTTGCCGCGCTCGACAGCGCTCGCCCCATGCCTCAATCTGCTGGCTGTCGACGAATAAAGGGGCTGAGAAAGTCATGTTGCAAAGCGCGTTCGCGAGCCTTTTCCAAGGCAGCCGACCCCACAGCATCGAGCAGCTATTAAGCGGAGTAGAGCAGTTGCTGCCGATGCTTGATGTACTGCCCAACGCCGCGATTTTCATCAAGGACATCGACGCTCGCTACGTGCTCGCCAACCGCACCCTGGTGCAACGCTGCGGCCTCAAGCACCTGCAACCGCTGCTGGGCAAGACCAGCGCCGAAGTGTTTCCCGCACAATTGGGCCCCGGCTATACCGAACAGGACCGTCGTGTGCTGAGGCAGGGCCTGGTGTTGGAAGATCAACTCGAATTGCACCTCTACGGCACCCGCGAACCCGGCTGGTGCCTGACCCACAAGTGGCCGCTGTACAACCAACTCGGCGCGATCATTGGCCTGGCCGGAATTTCGGTGGACTTGCAGTCTGCCAGCGAAACCCACCCGGCCTATCAGCGCCTGGCGGCGGTGGACGAACACATCCGCAGCCACTTCAACCGCCGCGTCACCCTGGGGGAATTGACCCGCATCGCCGGGATTTCCGTGGCGCAACTGGAGCGCTACTGCAAGCGCGTGTTTCACCTCACCCCCCGGCAAATGATCCAGAAAGTCCGGCTGGAACACGCCCGGCGGTTGTTGCATACCGAGCTGCCGATTACCGAGGTGGCGCTGCAATGCGGCTACACCGATCACAGCGCGTTTACCCGGCAGTTCAAATCTTCAACCGGGTTCACCCCGAGGCAGTACCGGCAAGCGACGCAAGGCGGCGGGCCAGATGAAAATCTAATGTGGGAGGGGGCTTGCCCCCGATAGCAGTGTGTCAGTCAGGCTATTTTTATCTGATCCACCGCCATCGGGGGCAAGCACCCTCCCACATTTGGATGAAGTCAAGTCGATGCAACGAATGCCGCCCACGCCCCTCATATGCTTACACCGACCCTTTTCACCACGACAGGTACCGAGCTTATGACCGCGGCGAACAACGATCATGTGAACTGGCTGGTGCAACATTCCATGCTCCACGCAGCGCGGCAGCGAGCCAAGCTCTATTCGGGGCAAGGCCGCCTGTGGCAGCAGCCTTATGCACAGACCCGGCCGCGTGACGCTTCGGCCTTGTCGTCGGTGTGGTTCACTGCCTACCCCGCGTCGATTGTCACCCGCGAAGGCGGCACCGTGCTGGAGGCGCTGGGGGACGAAACCCTGTGGCATACCCTGTCGAAGATCGGCATCCAGGGCATTCACAACGGCCCGCTGAAGAAGTCCGGTGGTTTGTCTGGCACCGAGCACACCCCGACCATCGACGGCAATTTCGACCGCATCAGCTTCGACATCGACCCGCAACTGGGCACCGAGGCACAATTGCAGGCCTTGACGCGCATGGCTGCCGCGCACAATGCGGTGATCATCGACGATGTGATCCCGTCGCACACCGGCAAGGGCGCGGACTTTCGCCTGGCTGAAATGGCCTATGAGGACTATCCCGGCCTGTACCACATGGTCGAAATCCGCGAGGAAGACTGGCCGTTGCTGCCCGACGTGGCTGCCGGACGCGATGCACAAAACCTCAGCCCCTCCCAGGTAGACGCACTGCGCGACAAGCACTACATCGTCGGCCAATTGCAGCGGGTGATTTTCTTCGAGCCCGGCGTCAAAGAAACCGACTGGAGCGCCACCCCGGTAGTGCTCGGCGTAGATGGCAAGCCGCGGCGCTGGGTGTACCTGCACTACTTCAAGGAAGGCCAGCCGTCGCTCAACTGGCTCGACCCTTCGTTTGCTGCGCAGCAGATGATCATCGGTGATGCGCTGCATGCCATTGATGTAATGGGCGCAAAGATCCTGCGCCTGGATGCCAACGGCTTTCTCGGTGTGGAGCGCAAGCTCGATGGCACGGCCTGGTCCGAAAGCCATCCGCTGTCGATCACCGGCAATCAGTTGCTCGGCGGAGCCATTCGCAAGGCGGGCGGGTTCAGTTTTCAGGAGCTCAACCTCACTGTGGATGACATCGCGTCCATGTCCCACGGCGGCGCTGATCTGTCTTATGACTTCATCACCCGGCCGGCCTACCAGCATGCATTGCTGATGGGCGACACCGAGTTCCTGCGCCTGATGCTGCGCCAGATGCACAGCCTCGGCATCGACCCTGGCTCGCTGATTCACGCGCTCCAGAACCACGATGAACTGACCCTGGAACTGGTGCACTTCTGGACGCTACACGCCCATGACAGCTTCCTGTTCCAGGGCCAGACCTTCCCCGGCAACATCCTGCGCGAGCATATCCGCGAGCAGATGTACGAACGCCTGACCGGCGAACATGCGCCGTATAACCTCAAGTTCGTCACCAACGGCGTGTCCTGCACCACCGCCAGTATCATCACCGCAGCCCTGGGTATTCGTGACCTGGAGGCGATCACCTCGGCGGATATCCAGCAGATACGCCAGATCCACTTGCTGCTGGTGATGTACAACGCCATGCAACCTGGGGTGTTTGCCTTGTCCGGCTGGGACCTGGTGGGCGCGCTGCCGTTGGGGGCCGAAGAGGTGGCGCATTTGATGGCCGATGGCGACACACGCTGGATTCACCGTGGCGCCTATGATCTGGTAGACCTGAACCCCGACGCCGAACTGTCAGCCGGGCAAATGCCGCGCTCGAAAAGCCTGTATGGCAGCCTGAACAGCCAACTGCAGGACCCGGAGTCCTTTGCCTCCCAACTGCAAAAAATCCTCGCCGTGCGCCGCGCCTACGACATCGCCGCCAGCCGCCAGATCCTGGTGCCGGACGTCGAGCACCCAGGCTTGCTGATCATGGTGCACGAACTACCGGCGGGTAAGGGCACGCAAATCACCGCGCTGAACTTTGGCGCCACGCCGATCACCGAAACCCTGCACCTGCCCAACATCGCACCGGGGCCGGTGGTGGATATCATCAATGAGCGGGTGGAAGGCGATTTGACCGAGGAGGGCGCGTTCACGATTACGCTGGACGCTTATGAAGGGTTGGCGTTGCGGGTGGTGAGCAGCACGCCGATGTAAAGGCGACGAAACGGTAACTGTGGCGAGGGAGCTTGCTCCCGTTGGACTGCGTAGCAGTCCCAGCCTCTTTGAACAAAAGAGCGGGGCGGCTTCGCGCCCCAACGGGAGCAAGCTCCCTCGCCACAGGTCAGTGTTTGTTGGTTAACAGCGCCGTGCCACGCGATCAGTGGTGCTTGTTCTTGTGCTTATGCTTGTTGCCTTTGTGCTTGCCGCCACCCGAACGATGACCGCTCTCGTCATCCGCCAGGTTGTTACCCAGCGCGCCACCGGCTGCGCCACCCACGCCGGCGCCGACGGTTGAACCGGTGGTGCCGCCCAGGCGATTGCCAATCAGCGAACCGCCTGCCGAGCCCAAACCTCCGCCAATCGCCGCTTCGGTCTTGTTGCCCTTCTGCGCACCCACTGCACTCCCGGCTGCGCCCCCCACGCCGGCGCCGATGGCCGCACCTGTCGAGCCACCAAGCTGCTGGCCGACCACGTTGCCCAATACACCGCCGACACCGCCTCCCAGCGCCGCCGTACCATCTCCAGCGGCCAGGGCCCCTTGGGAGATCAGAATGCCCAATGCCAGGGCCGGGAATGTCATTTTCATTTTTTTGTACCTCAAGGGCTGTCTCAGGCGCTCACGGGGTAAAGCACGCCTGGCATTTTGATTAGAGCACACGCCATAACACTTGGGCTTGGGTGATAGCCCCTTGCACAAGAAAATTTTTTCGGCCCTCTTGAATTCCTTTTGCGCGTCCATAAATTTTTCATCACGCGATGCCGAATCCGGGTCGCGTACTAAATCACTTGGAGAAACTCAGGAGATTTTAAAATGGCTACTACCCTGTCGTTGGCCCCACTGTTCCGTCAATCGGTGGGCTTTGATCGCTTCAATGACCTGTTCGAGTCGGCGCTGCGCAGCGAGGCTCCGAATTCCTATCCACCTCACAACGTGGAAAAGCACGGTGACGACGCGTACCGCATCGTCATCGCCGTCGCTGGCCTGACCGAGGAGGATCTGGATATCCAGGTCGAGAGGGGTGTATTGACGGTTTCCGGCGGAAAACGCGAAACCGACGATAAGGTCGCTTACCTGCACCAGGGCATTGCCCAACGTGCGTTCCGGTTGTCGTTCCGCTTGGCCGACCATATCGAAGTACGTGGCGCATCCCTGACCAACGGTTTGCTCAACATCGACCTGCTGCGTGAAGTGCCTGAAGAGGCCAAGCCAAAACGCATCATGATTGGTGGTGAGGCCAAACCCGAGCTGCGTCAGGTCAGCTTGCAGTAAAACAATCGGCGGTAAAAAGGCGCTCTACGGAGCGCCTTTTTTGTGCACGCCGCAAACGCAGGCCGGCTAAGCCTGGGTATTGGGTGCAAACAACTGCCTGGCCTCGGCAAAACACTTCTCTGCAATGACCGAGCGCGGTTCGGTCTTGCGCATCACCATGCCCAGGGGCGCAAGGACGCTGGCATCCGGCAGGTGGATAAACGCCAGGTTCTCGATGGGGCTTTCCAGGCCGCTGTCCAACGGCATGATCGCGCAACAGAAGCCTTCGTGGATGGCCTGGAAGAGTTGAAAGGTGGAGTCGCTTTCCAGAATCGGCTGGGGATCGAGACCGCGGCTGCGGAAACTCAAGTCGATGGATTTTCGGTAGTGCATGCCATTGCTGATCATCCCAAGGGGCAGTTCGGCGGCTTCTTCCCAGCTCATCTGTGTGCCTTCGAAGTGGAAGTGGCGGGTGTCGTACAGCAGGCCGACGCGGGTTTCGCCCAGCTCGAAAAACTCCAGGTAATTGGGGCTGACGTGGTCCAGGTAGCACACGCCCAGGTCCAGTTGGTTGGTGCCCAAGGCTTCGATGATTTTGTCCGAACTCATGGAGGTGAGGCTGAACTTGAGTTCCGGGAAGCTGTGGGACAAGCCCTGGATAAAGCTGATCGGGTTGAAGCCGCTCAGGGGCACCAGGCCCAGGCGGAGGTTACCGACCAACTGGCCGCGGCACGCAGCGGCTTCGGCGAACAGGCCGTCGTGGGCGGCGAGCAGGGTCCTGGCCCAGGCCAATACGCGTTCGCCGGCCTGGGTGAAACCTTCGAAGCGTTGGCCGCGGGTTACCAGCTCCAGGCCCAGTTCCTCCTCCAGGTTGCGCAGGCGCATCGACAGGGTGGGCTGGGTGATGTTGCAGCGCGCGGCGGCCTGGCCGAAGTGGCGGGTCTGCTCCAGCGCGATCAGGAATTTAAGCTGCTTGATGTCCATGAAGGCACCTGCCTGGAAATAAGTGAACGGTCATGATTGGCGCAAGTGCCTGAAACCCACGGGGTGGAGCCGATGATCGCATTGTAACGACCGGCACGTCCAAGTGACCTTGCCACCGTGCGGCTGCATTGTTCCATTTTTGAGATGGAGCGGCCCGTTTCAGCCACTACCTAACCCTGAACGCGATGATTAAGGTGGTTCCACTGTTTTTTGGATGGGCCAACGTCTACACCCAGGCCGTGCCGCACTATCAGCTTCTCATCGAGAGCTACATCAAGGCTCAGGAAGTGGCAAACAACCACGAAGTACTCGACTCACAGCGCAAGTAAATACGCTGGGGTCTTTTGCGGCGAGCCCATGTTGGGCGCTGCCTTTTTATCAGGAGTATGAAGATGTCTACACCTTACGTTCGTTTGGACAAAGACAACGCCGCTGTGCTGTTGGTCGACCATCAGGCCGGCTTACTGTCATTGGTCCGCGACATTGACCCGGACAAATTCAAGAACAACGTGCTGGCCCTGGCTGACCTGGCCAAGTACTTCAAGTTGCCGACGATCCTGACCACCAGTTTCGAAACCGGCCCCAATGGCCCGCTGGTGCCCGAGCTCAAGGCACTGTTCCCGGATGCGCCGTACATTGCGCGCCCAGGCCAGATCAATGCCTGGGACAACGAAGACTTCGTCAAGGCCATCAAGGCCACCGGCAAGAAGCAATTGATCATTGCCGGCGTCGTGACCGAAGTGTGCGTGGCGTTCCCGGCGCTGTCGGCCCTGGCCGAAGGCTTTGAAGTGTTTGTGGTCACCGACGCCTCCGGCACTTTCAACGAACTGACCCAGCAGTCCGCCTGGGCCCGCATGTCTGCCAACGGCGCGCAACTGATGACCTGGTTTGGCCTGGCCTGTGAGCTGCACCGCGACTGGCGCAACGACATTGAGGGCTTGGGGACGTTGTTCTCCAACCACATTCCGGACTACCGCAACCTGTTCACCAGCTACAACGCGTTGACTGAAGGCAAGTAAGCCTGACGCGAGGCTGCCGCTAGCCCTGAGGGGGACGGTAGAGCGCCTATTTCACTGACACCCCTAGGTCCACATGTGGGAGCTGGCTTGCCTGCGATGGCGGCATTGCGCCTGGCACCTATTTATCTGACACCGCGCGATCCAACTGTGGGTGTCAGGTAAATAGGCGTTGGCTGTCGGGCCGTCATCGCAGGCAAGCCAGCTCCCACAGTTGGATCGGCGTCGACCGTCGCGGGAGCAAGATCAGTACCGCTAGAGGGATGACAGCACTTTAGTCGTAATTTGTTACTAACCAATGCCCTAAAAATACAACGCTGTGGCGGCAAAGCGGGACAAAACACCCTCTCGCCATTCAATTTTCATAAAAATGTAACAACCCTGCTTCACAGTTCGGGAGCCCGTCACCACAACGAGTTCCTTTTAATGAAAAGCTTGATGAAGTCCGCAGCACTCGCCGTCACGGTATCCCTGTGTGCCTCCTCCTTGACCTTCGCCGCCGAAAACGTGCGCCTCACCGGCTCCGGCGCCAGCTTCCCTGCACCGATCTACCTCACCTGGTTCAAGGATTTCAGCAAGAAGACCGCTGGCGTCACCGTGGATTACCAGTCCAAGGGCAGCGGCGCAGGTGTGCAGGACTTCCTGAATAAAACCGTCGACTTCGCCGCCAGTGACTCGGCCATGAAAGACGAAGACATCGCCAAGGTCGCCGAGGGCGTGCAATTGCTGCCAATGACCGCCGGTGAAATCGTGCTGGCCTATAACCTGCCGGGCAATCCCAAGGGCCTCAAGCTGCCACGTGATGTTTACTCCAATATCTTCCTGGGCAAGATCACCAAGTGGAACGACCCACAGATCGTCGCCGCCAACCCGGACCTGAAGCTTGGCGACACGCCGATCACCGTGGTGGTGCGCGCAGACTCCAGCGGCACCACGGCGGTATTTACCAAGCACCTGGCGACCATCAACCCTGAATTCAAAACGGCACTGGGGGAGGGCAACACCGTCAACTGGCCGGCCAGCGACAAATTCATCAAGTCGCCCAAGAACGATGGTGTGACCGCCACCGTACGCCAGACCCCAGGCGCGATTGGCTACATCGAGTACGGTTTCGCCAAACTGGCCAAGGTTGACTTCGCCCAGTTGCAGAACAAGGCCGGCCAGTACGTGGTGCCAAACGCCGAAAGCGGCGCCGAGGCCCTGGCCGCAGTGAATATGCCGGAAAGCCTGGTGGCCTGGCTGCCGGACCCGGACGGTGCCAAGTCTTACCCGATCACCTCTTACACCTGGATGATCTTCCGCAAGGACAACGGCAACCCTGCCAAGGCCAAGGCCATGCGCGAAATGGTTGAGTACAGCCTGACCGAGGGGCAGAAAATCGCCGACTCCATGGGCTACATCCCGCTGCCGCCATCGGTGGTGGAGCAGGTTCGCAAAGCCTCCGCCAACATTCAGTAACACCCGTGAGGCCGCTCTCGGTGTGGGCTGTTTGCCGCGCCGGGGGCGTTTCCCCCCCTGTTCCGGAATTAGCCAATGAACAAACCTTTCGTCGTACCGGTTAACCGGGATTCTGCCTGCCAACCTCCCTCGGCCAAAGACTTTCTGGTCGATCGCACCTTCCGTGGGCTCGCGCGAATCGGGGTGGTACTGATTCTGGCGTTGGTCGCAGCCTTGGTATTCGAGGTGGGACGCAAGGCCTTGCCGGGCATGGAAAAGCACGGGTTCGATGTGCTTTTTGGCAGCGTCTGGGACGTTAACCAGGGCAAGTACGGGATCTTGCCGGCCATTTGGGGCACGCTCTACAGCGCTTTCATCGCGCTGCTGATTGCAGGCTTTTTCGGTGTCAGCATGGCGATTTTCCTGACTCAGGATTTTCTGCCGGCCAAGCTGGCCGCTGTGTTTCGCACCATCGTTGAGCTGCTCGCGGCTATCCCCAGCGTGGTGTACGGCCTGTGGGGCATCTACGTGGTGATCCCGGCCATTCGGCCACTGACCACCTGGTTGAACAGCGAACTGGGTTGGATACCGTTTTTCGGCACGTCCCTGAGCGGGCCGGGGTTGCTGCCGGCGGCGCTGGTGTTGGCCATCATGATTCTGCCGACGATTGCCGCCGTATCCCAGGACGCGCTCACCAGCGTGCCGATGAAGACCAAGCAGGCCGCCTACGGCATGGGCACCACCCATTGGGAGGCGATTCTCAAGGTGATGGTGCCATCCGCCGCCACCGGTATTTTCGGCTCCCTGGTACTCGGCCTCGGCCGTGCGCTGGGCGAAACCATGGCGCTGGCGATGCTGGTGGGCAACGCCAACAACATTTCACTCTCGCTGTTCGCGCCGGCCAATACGTTGGCAGCCTTGTTGGCGCTGAACTTCCCCGAAGCCGGGCCCAACGAGGTGGAGGTATTGATGTACGCCGCTCTCGTCTTGATGTTCATCACGCTGCTGGTGAATGTCATCGGTTCCATGATCATGCTCTACGCCCAACGGGGTAACCGATGATGACGAATCTCACATCCCCTATCACCGCTGTGCCGAGCCTGCAGCGCAAGTTCGAAGGCCGCGCCTTGCGCAGTCTGGTGTTGACCACATTGGTATGGTTTGGCGCGCTGCTGGCCAGTGTGCCGCTGATTTCCGTGCTCTACATGCTGATCACCCGTGGCGGCGCACGCCTGAGCCTGGAGGTGTTCACCGAACTGCCGCCCACCGGCTTCGAAACAGGCGGCGGTTTCGGCAACGCCATGGCCGGCACCTTTGTGATGGTCGGTATCGCTGCGGCGATTGCGGTGCCGGTCGGCATCATGGCCGCGATCTTCCTGGCCGAACTGGGGCCGGACAGCAAATTGGCCAACGCTGCACGCTTTGCCGCCAAGATGCTCACTGGCTTGCCTTCGATCCTGGCCGGCGTGTTTGCCTATGCCTTGGTGGTGATGACCACTGGCACCTACTCGGCACCGGCCGGTGGCGTGGCCCTGGCGGTACTGATGCTGCCCATCGTGGTGCTGACGGCTGAAGAGTCGATGCGCATGGTGCCCAAGATCATGAAGGACGCCGCCTATGGCATGGGCTGCACCCGCTCCCAAGTGATCTGGAAGATCATCTTGCCGACCGGCCTGCCAGCGATCCTCACCGGCGTAATGCTTGCAGTGGCACGTGCCGCAGGCGAAACCGCGCCGTTGTTGTTCACCGCGCTGTTCAGCAACTACTGGATCTACCACGACGGCGACTTGGCGGTGATGAACCCCACGGCCTCCCTTGCAGTGTTGATCTACAACTTTTCCGGCATGCCCTTCGACAACCAGCTGGAGCTCGCCTGGGCGGCCTCGTTGGTGTTGGTGATGATCGTGCTGGTCGTGAATATTGTGAGCCGTATCTTCGGCAAGCCTAAGTATTAAGAACGGGAGCATCTGAATCTTGAACGTCTCAACTGCGCAAATAGCCGCTCCGTTTGTTACCCAATCGCCTGTGGTCATGGACTGCAAGCTGGACAGGATTTTCTACGGCAACTTCATGGCAGTGCGTGACAGCCATGTGCCGATCGAGAAAAACAAGATCACCGGTTTCATCGGCCCGTCCGGCTGCGGCAAAAGTACGGTACTGCGCAGCCTCAACCGCATGAACGACCTGGTGAAGGGCTTCCGTTTCGAAGGCCACGTGCATTTCCTGGGGCAGGACGTGTATGGCAAGGGTGTAGACCCGGTGGTGGTGCGCCGTTACATCGGCATGGTGTTCCAGCAGCCGAACCCGTTTTCCATGAGCATCTTCGACAACGTCGCCTTCGGCCTGCGCTTGAACCGCTACAAAGGCGACCTGGGCGACCGCGTCAAGCACGCCCTGCAAGGCGCTGCGCTGTGGGATGAAGTCAAGGACAAGCTCAAGGTCAGCGGCCTGTCGCTTTCCGGTGGCCAGCAGCAACGGCTGTGTATTGCCCGTGCGATTGCCACCGAGCCGGAAGTGCTGTTGCTCGATGAGCCTTGCTCGGCACTCGACCCGATTGCGACTCGCCGGGTAGAGGAACTGATGGTGGAACTGAAGAAGGATTACACCATCGCCCTGGTCACCCACAACATGCAGCAGGCGATCCGCGTGGCGGACACCACGGCGTTTTTCTCGGTGGATATTTCCCAGGGCACGCGTACCGGCTACCTGGTGGAAATGGGCCCGACCGCGCAGATTTTTGGCAGCCCGCGTGAACAGATGACCGAGGATTACATCAGCGGCAAGTTCAGCTGAGTAACTCCATCTCCGATAGAAACCGCACGTGCGCCACCGTCAGCCCAGGAATGCCAATGTCTGCAACGCATCGTCTTGATTTGTCAGCGATTGAACGCGCGCTCCGCAAAGTGCAGAGCCGCTTTGCCCAGCTCAGCACGCAATTTACCGAGCCGCGCGACCCCTTGACCGACGAAGTGCTGCACAACGTGCTTGAAGGCTATGCGCTGGTTGACGACTATGTCGCACGGGGCGTTGACCTGTTTGACCTTCATCATCTGGACTTGATGCTGGAGATCAACGCCACGGTGCTCTGCGGTAGTGACCCGGCGCGCCGCGTGGAATACGCGCAGCACCTGGCCGCCACCGAGGAGCACTTCTTCAACAACGTTGAAGGCGGTATCAAGGACTTGTTCAATTGGTATTGCGCGTACCGCAGTGAATCGGTGTGGAAGCGTGCGGCCGGTGTGTATGTGCGCATCCTCAGCAAGCCGCAGTTGTTCATCGAAGGCAACAACCGCAGTGGTTCGCTGATCGTCAGTTATCTGCTGATGCGGGCCGGGTTGCCACCGTTCGTGCTGACGCTGGAAAATGCCGAGGGCTACTTCAATCCTTCCTCGGTAATCCGCAACTCGGCCAAACATGGGGTCAAGGCGTTGTATGAATTGCCCAAAATCAAGAAAAAGTACGCCGCCTTCCTGGAGGAACAGGCCCCGGATCCCAAGGCGTTTTTCTTGAGCGACGCACCACAGCCTATTTATCAGGGAGGCCATTAATGCGCTGGTATCCAACACTCGCCAGCCGAGCCGTGCAAGCCGTCCAGCAAGCGGTCCTCACGCGTGCCGCCAAGCGCCCGCGCGTACGCATCTCCTTTGATATCGACGACACGCTGGCTTGCCAACTTGACCACGCTGATGTCGAGAGCAGTTGGCTGCCGGCCTGCGCTCATCGTTGGTGGGGAGAACCGCTGCGTATCGGCACCCGGTCGTTGACACGGGAGCTGCGGCGCCAGGGTTGCAGTATCTGGGTTTACACCTCATCTGGCAGGGCGCCTTCCTACATCAGGCGTTGGCTGATGCTGTACGGCATCCGTGTCGACGGCGTAGTAAATAGCGAGCGGCATAACCACGCCCTCACGGTGCATGGGCTGTCGAACACCCCCTCGAAATTTCCGCCGGCCTTCGATATTGATTTGCACGTGGATGATTCCGAGGGCGTGCGCATTGAAGGTAACGACCACGGCTTTCGCGTGGTTGTGGTTGACCCGCAGGATGAGCACTGGGCGCAAAGAGTGCTTGAAGCGGTCGCGGGCGTGCAGGCGCAACTGGCCCGACAGCAATTGCCCAGGTTCAAGCAGCCTGTATGCCAAGGTGCTGAGGTTTATTCTTCCTGAGGTTCAGAGAAACCTGAACTGCTCGAGCCCTTATTGCAGTTCACAACTTGCTATAAGGGCTTAATTGTCTTTGACTCATTAGTCACGAACAACACGGAACTTCTCTTCTTGTTCGACAAACAGCGCTTATGGCGCTTTTGTCGTCTATATCCCTAAGTACATACCCTTGCTATCCGATAGTCGGTCATTTTAAGGCGGCACTTCTAGGCTAGTGTTGACGAGCTTCCTTAATGGTCAACCTCGATATTAAGCAACGAAGCAGCCTGAACAGAATGCACAACAACAACTTCAATGCATATTGTTTAGCCCGACGCATCAGGTACTACCGTTGACTTTCGGTGTTGATCGCTGGGCTCAAGGAGTACTGACATGGCTATATTCGATTACAAGGGGCAAGACGCCCGCGTCCTGATTTCAGATGCCTGGACCCTCGCCACTTACACCAGCGGTGTTGCCACCGTAGGCGCGCTCTACAACATTCCGGGGCTTGTGCTCGGCGAGGGCAACACCTTCGCGCTGCCCAAGGGCTGGCGTGAGATCGGCGCGAGCGAACTGCAGGTTGATAGCAGTCACACCGACATCACTGGAAGTTTTACCGGCGACGGCGTCTTTGGTTCTCAAGCCAGGGTGTTTGGTCAATACGATGACAGCGGCCAATTAGTCAAAATGGGTTTTTCCATTGCCGGCACTAACTCGCCAATTGATCTGCTGGGTTGGCCGGCGATGATCGATAACTCTTATATCAACGGCTACGACTACCTGCTCAACTCAATCAAGGATTACGCCACCGGCCATAACCTGAGCGGCAAGGATGTTCTGGTCACCGGCTATAGCCAGGGTGGCTCCGTTACCAACAGCATGTATATCGGCAAGGACACTTTGGCCGACGGTTTTTTCAAGGATTCGGACTACTTTGGCATGGAGTCGCCCAAGTCCAGCAACAGCGACGGCATCTTCAACTTCGGATTCGAAAACGATGTGGTCCACCGTCTCACGGGTCAAGAGACCAACGTGGGCAGCGCCATTATCGATGCGCTTCAAGGCAGTGATGCCAGTTACACCTCGACGACTGACAACATCGTGCTGTTCGACACAATCTACGCGCTGCCAACCTGGCCCAATGGTCCGTTCTCGATTGCCAACCTGTCAGGATGGGCCGCGCACCTGGAAGGCATTTTCATCAACCCTATCCAGCGTATCGCCCAATCGACCTTCTACGATTACATCGAGCGCGACAGCACCATCATCATCAGCAACCTCGACGCCATCAGCCGCAGCTTTACCTGGGTCAGCGACAAACAGACCGCCACGTCCAACCACTACGGCACACCAGCTTTCCTGCTGGGCACCGACAGTTCGGACAAGCTGCAGGACGGCCGCAGCGATGACTTCCTCGACGGGTTCAAGGGTGACGACAGTTTCCGGGTAAGTACCGGTACCGATATCGTCGCCGGCGGTGAAGGCAACGATAAAGTCTTCCTCAAAGGCACCGCATCTTCCTACGAAGCGGTGAAACTCAGCGATGGCACGTTGTTTCTGAACGACAGCAGCGGCCAATATGGCCTGAAGGAATTGCACGGCGTAGAGCATGTAGAGTTCGAAACTGGTCTGGCCAACAGCCTCGGTCAATTGCCTCTTTTCGGTGGCTTCTTCAGCGGTATTGGCGAGGCGTTGACGCCGTCCTACACGGTGACCAGTGGCAAGCTGGACTTTGATGGCCTGTTCGGCGCCGATAAAGCGTATGCCAAATCCATCGAAGGTAGCCAGCTGGCCGACACCCTCAAAGGCACCGCCACTCGCGACCTGATATTCGGCCAGAACGGCAATGACCGGCTCGACGGTGGCGCCGGCAATGATCTGCTGCACGGCGGCGACGGCAACGACACGCTACTGGGTGGCACCGGTAACGATTCGTTGTATGGCGCCAACGGTAATGACGTCTTGATCGGCGGGCTAGGCAATGACCAACTCAGCGGTGGCGTAGGCAGCGACCTGTTTGTTTTCGACCAACGCGGGTTCGGCCACGACGTGATCAGTGACTTCAACATTCATCAGAATGGGAAAGACCTGCTGGTGTTCGCCAAGTCGCTGTTTGCCAGCGCCGATGCTGTGCTCGGTGCGACTACCCAGCACGGCAGTGACAGCGTGATTCTGGCGGGGGACAGCAGTGTCACCCTGGTGGGGTTCAATGCGGCGCAGTTGAGTGCAGAGATGATCAGCGTGGTTTGATGCCGGATCGGTAAAGCCGGTGATAAAACCTCACAGGATCGTTGATGCTGTGGGGTTTTTTCTTGCTTATCGCTTTATAGCAATCTGTCAGTGCGAGAGGCAGCATCAGGTTTGTATTTGGTTGAGATCCAGATCTCGCAGTATTGCGCTTTCTTTACTTGCTGGTAGCCATCATGTGTTTGCTTCGCATGACTACGGCTCGATCAGGTCGTAATCGCTCCACGCTGCTTGGGCAATCCAATCCAGGTGCGATGCCCGTACGAAGGCTTTCTTCGAGGACTTCTTGCAGCATCAACAACTCCTCACGCTGCACTTTTAGCGTGGCTTCGATGTGCTGTATCTCCTCCAGGCGTACATTGATCTGTTCCAGAGTGAGGGATTTGGAGCAGCTACCGTCATGAAGGAAGAGGCCACGAATGGTGTCGAGGGAAAACCCCAGCCTTTGCGCGTGGATCACGACTTCCAAGCGTTTAATGGTGGTTTCGCTGTAATAGCGATAGTTGTTCACGTCACGCGTGGGAGCGTCCAGCAGGCCTTGCTCCTCGTAGTAGCGTATTGCTGAAGCAGCAAGGCCTGTGCGTCGCGAAATCTCGCCGATCTTCATTTATTGCTTGACCTTCAAGTTGACTTTAATCCGCAGTATAAGCCGGAGCGCAATCCTGAAGTTATTCGGATTGGGCTGGATAAAGACCGTTGACCTACGTGGAATATGAAGAATGAGCAAAATAACCGAGTTACTGAATTGGCGTTATGCGACGAAAAGTTATGACCCGTCCAAGAACGTGCCGGCTGAAAAGCTGGAGCGAATTCTGGAAGCGGTACGACTGACGGCGACCTCGAGCGGCCTCCAGCCATTTGAATTGCTGGTGGTGACTAATCCGCACATTCGCGAAAAGATCAAGGCGGTCAGCTGGAATCAGTCCCAGGTGACCGACTGCTCTCACTTACTGGTGTTCGCCGCCTGGGATGACATAACGCCTGAGCGCGTCAACATGATGTTCGACCTGACCAATACTGTAAGAGCCACTGTCAACCAGGGGTGGGAAGATTACCGTCAAATGCTCCTCGGCATAGTCGCCGAGCGTGGGCAGGAGGCCAATTATCAAGCGGCTGCGCGCCAAGCCTATATTGGACTGGGCTCGGCTTTAATCGCCGCAGCGTCCGAGCAAGTCGACGCAACGCCCATGGAAGGCTTCGATCCCTCGGCTGTCGATGAGATTCTGGGACTGGGGGCCAGGCATCTGCGCAGTGTGGTGCTCCTGCCGTTGGGGTATCGGGCAGCAGAGTCTGACTGGCTGGTAAACCTGAAAAAAGTACGGCGGTCTCGCGAAAACTTCGTCACTGAAATCAACTAGGGAGACCGTGCAGCCGCCCCACATTGCGGCAGTAGTGGGGTGGCGCTTCATGGGCCGAACGGATTGTATTCGGTCGGCAGGACGCCGCTGATGAGAATTGCGGAACAGAAAAGATAAGGGCCTGCCCAGGTTTCCCTGGCAAGCCCTTGATATCTATGGTGCCGAACCCGGAATCGAACGACACGGCAAACGATTGAAAACCTTGTTTTTTGTGCGGCGTTTTTGAGAGTGCTATCTCTAAAAGTATCCTATTCGGAATGGCTTTGCTGGACCTTGGCTAAGAAGAATACGCGTGTATTGAAATCGAGAAGTGACAATGAGCGGCGTTGCATATTGGCGGTTGTGCTCAAGGAGCCCACCGCTGCACAGCCTCAAGCGAATCGAATGGCCCACTGTTGAAACATATTCTGGCGTTGGGTGCATGTTCATGAACTGTGTTGATGAGGCGTTCAAAGAGGCTTAGATACGCTGCATCAGTACGAACGCCTGCGCCGATCAGGACGCAATCACGTGGTTTCTCCTGAAGAAGACTGAGAAGGAGCGTTTCTGCGGTCTGTTCACTTTGTATTAAACCTAGTTCAGTCTCGTAGCCGTGGCTTTCAAACGTGTTCTTATCGGCGTCCAGCGCGGCCTGAAGTTTCTCGTGCGTCAGCCCCGGCCATTTGCTGTAATCCACTGCGTTAGGGTGCCAGCCGACGAGAAGTACGTTAATTTTTTTGCTCATTGATTTCTCCAATTAAAAATAGCTTAGCTTTCTGGCGGGGGAGAAAAGCTGCTTTCTCCAACGCCCGTTGCTAAGTGAAATAGCGGATCGTCGCCCTGGGTTTTATTGCTCTCAACCCCACTCCATTTCATCTTTGGCCACCTTGGCCCCAAGTTGTAGCGCAATACCCATACCGGCATCGGGATATAATTGGGTCATGGCTTCTATCACTGCCGCGCTGTCGACGGCCTTGGCAAGCTCATGTTCGAAGGCGAGTAGATAGTCGCGGGTATAGTGGATTGCTGAGGCGTTTACCTGAGCATTGGGGGGCAAGTGGCCAGGGACAACTACTTGAGGCTTGCGTGCGATCATGGCGTCGAGGTTGTTCACCCAAGCCGCACGGGCACCAGGATTTTTGGTATCAGCGGTCCATACGTGGACCCCCGAAAATACCAGGACGCCGCCGAAAATGGCGCTGAGCGATGGCACCCACAGATAGCTGCGATTGACGAGGCCATCGGCCTTGACGACCTCAATGGTATGGCCTTCCAGGTTGAGGGCTGGCTCGTCAAAGGCTTCGGGAATCACCACATCTGCCAAGGTTTGCGGGCCGTTCTCTTTGAGCTGAGGCCCCCAGGTCGCCAGCTTCTTTTCGACGCTGTCCTTGATCGCGGCAATAGTCGCTGAAGCCGCGATTACTCTGGCCTCCGGGAACGCGGCCTTGATGGGCTGCAGGCTGAAGTAGTAATCGGGATCGCTTTGACTGATATAAATCGTCGTAAGGACCTTTCCGCTGTTTTTAATGGCTTCAACCATTAATTTCCCATCCGAAAGCGTAAAGCCACCGTCAATCAGAATAGCCTCGCGCTCACCGGAAATTAAAACAGGCGCTCGGAAAAAACCCTGTAAGTCAGCAGGGAAATGCTGCCAGCTCAATGTGGCTTGAGTATCCATAGTATGTTTGCTCCTGAAGACTATTGCGTTGTTTTGGCCGGTGTCAGATGGAATCAAAAACAGCTTTTACGTTGGCCTCGTCTAGTACACCCCGCCCGTTGTCGAGCAGATCAAACTCACCGTTGGGACTTATTGAGACTGAGGACGCGCCGGCCATGACAATTGACACATTTCTTGTTCTTAAAAGATCCGCTAATGGCATGCTGTCCGAGTTTGTAGATTGTCCGATCGTCAACGCTAGCCCGCAATTGGATTGCGAACTGAGGCCGCCCACAAGAATGATTTTTCCACCAGCACTTAGTGAAGTTTTAAGTCGTGAGATTACAGAGTAAACATCTATGCCCCACAACCCTCTGTCGAGGCTGCTACCGACTAAATGCATCAATGTGCGCCTATGGTAAGTATGCCCGTTCCAGTTTGATAATATCGCCAAGGCAGAACAGTCAGAGAGCCCGCTGGTGGAAAGGACAGCGTCCCCTCCGATCAGGGAAACGGATTTTCCCATGTTGACAATGATGGTGGGTGGCGGCATAGGAATAGATTGCTCATTGATTTATGGTTTCGAAGGCGAGGGCTTTAAAGAATCTGCTCTTTTTTGGAGCCAACGTAATAACTGCGAGGGTTGGAGGTTTTTACCCCACAGTTAGTTTTTGGGTGCACATAAATCGTAAGCCGTAAACTCTTCGATCTATACGCAGTTTAGGCCGAGTTTTTAATTTGTCGTCTATAATCTTATGAAGAATTATTATTGGCGGTGAATGGGGGTGTTTGTGCTTGGTTTTAATGGTCGCCTCTATTTTCTATGAAAAGCGTCTCGCCGCGGCGTATACAATGGCACCCCTGGCCAGGCATGTGAGTAACTGTGAATTAATGACTTTTTAGCCTTTTTTTCTCGAGATTAGTGTAGCGTGCGCCGCGCGTACGTTGTTTGAATTTGAGGTGGGTCTATTTTCAACGAGAGCAATACTGGACTATGCATATGGCAAGCGACTGCAACTCCTTACTCTCAAATCAGCTCAGGTCAGCACTATGAACAGGCGCTCAATCGCTATTACGCCTGATAACGTGGCCGCAGCCTATTGGCGTTATGCCTTGCCCACGGTCATGGCAATGTTGGTCAGTGGTTTGTATCAGATCGTCGACGGGATCTTTATTGGGCATGTAGTGGGCGCCGAAGGACTGGCAGCCATTAACATGGCGTGGCCCTGGATCGGCCTGATGGCCGGTGTTGGCCTTATGATTGGTGCGGGGGCGGGCACTCATTGTTCAATAGCCCAGGGCGAAGGGCACTTCCAAAGGGCCAAGGCCTTTCTCATACAAGGCTTGTGGCTGTTGGCATTATTAGGCGTTGTCGTTGGTCTGTTGATTATCGCTGGGCGCGATAGCTTGCTTGCTTTGCAAGGCGCCAATGCCAGCGTGCACCGCCATGGTAGTGGCTATTTGCAAATTATCGGCTGGTCCTCACCGTTGGTAATGGCCAGTATTGCCATGCCCATTCTGGTCAGGAACCTGGGCGCTCCCATGTTGGCCACGATCATGATGCTCGTAGGGGCACTCACTAATATAGTGCTGGACTACGTATTTATCGTTGAGTTGGGCTGGGGTCTGCAGGGGGCGGCCATTGCGACAGTCACCGGCGAGTCGCTCTCGGCACTGATCGGCTTGGTATTTCTATTCACCCGTTACAGTTCCTTGCCATTGAGCCTGGCCCTGGGCGAGTTCGGCCTACAGCCGGCATCCTGTCGGCAGATTCTGCTTAATGGGTTTTCCAGTTTATTGATGTACCTTTACGCCAGCTTCGCAGCGTTATTGCACAACGCCGCGTTGATGCATTACGGCAGCACTGTGAACGTCGCAGCCTATGCCATAACCGGGTATTTGATGACGGTTTATTATCTGCTGGCCGAAGGCTTGGCCAGTGGAATGCAACCTCTGGTCAGCTACTTTCATGGTGCGGGCCAATCGGCTTTAGTCCGTAAGGTGTTCTTTCTGGCCATGCGCTGGGTGGTGGGCACGGGCGTGGTGTTGGTACTGATGATTCTGATCTCCCCACACATTGGCACGCGAATATTTATCAGCGACGAAGACCCCGCGTTGGATATGGCAGCCATTGACGCTGTTCGCCTGCATTTGTTTGTGCTGTTTCTGGACGGATTCCTAGTGCTCGCCGCGGCGTATTATCAAGCGATCAGCGACAGCAGAAGGGCGACCATGATTACCCTGGCAAATATGTGCATTCAAATTCCGTTTTTGCTGATACTAGCGCCTTGGCTCGGGGTTAACGGCATATTACTGGCATTGCCGCTGTCGACCATTGTGCTGGCGACGGGCGTGGTCACGCTATTACGTCGGCAGTTCTCACGGCGTGTTGGCGTAAATAGATAACAACTCGATAACGACCTACGTCGCCCCCTCGAACGCAGAGACTTGTAGCGTCTGCGCTCGATAAGGCGCATTAAAAGCGCCGAGAAAGAAGTGTCTTGGTGTGAAAAGCTGTGAAAATGTTTTTATTGATTTCTTTGCGTGTTGTTTAGCTGTCATATTTTATGAGGTCGGAGATAACACCACATTGGTGTCCGCGCTCATATGAAGGGGGAGGCTTACACCCTTAATGACAATCAATAATGGATGGAAATCAGTAATGAATAAAGGAATCTCTGCATTCTGTGGTGTGGCTTTAGCAATGTCTTGTGGCATGGCCAGCGCTGTCACGAGCGTAACGGGAGGCACAATCAAATTCACCGGTTCCGTGGTCAACGCGGCCTGTGCAGTGAGTGCAGCATCTTCAGAATTGACAGTAAATATGGGGCAGGTACGACTCGCGTCTTTTACGGGGCTGGGGGTTGAGGCATCCAAAACACGCTTCAATATTGAGCTACTGGACTGCGATACAGCTATTTCGCAAACTGCGACTGTAAAATTTCAAGCAACCGCCAGCGCTAATTCTCAAGCATTTGATGCGGGTATCGGGGCTGGCAAAGCGACGGGCATTGGTCTGCAGATCAGGGACCAGAATAACATTATTGTTGCTCCAAATACCGGGGTAAGTACGCAGACTCAGTTAATTCCAGGCCGTAACATTTTACCATTTAGCGTGAGCTATATTTCCGTGTTGGCTGCTGTTGAAGCAGGCGATGCAAGCGCCAATATTGATTTCGTGGTGAACTATCAGTAACGGAGGCGATAAGTGGTTATAAAGTGCCCAGACGGGCATTTTATAACTAAACTAACTTGCTGGTAGGGAGTGTATAAGCTTGAACGTCTATAGAGTGTCTATATGGGTCACGTTTTTGATAGCCTTTTTGACGATTTCGGCCCATTCAGTGGTCAATGCTGCAGGCGGTTCTAATACTGTCGTCACACTACCCGGTGGCAGAGTCGCGGTGTTTGGCGCGGTGACCACCGGGGCCTGCTCCGTCAGTATCAGTAATACCGACAAGATAGTACTCATGGGTACTGTGAGAAGTAATCAGTTTATGGGGGTCGGCAGCGACAGTCAGGCAGTACCCTTCTCCATTCAGTTGGATGACTGTAACAGTAATGTCAGTGAGTCTGTCGGCATCATCTTTAGCGGCATCGCCAATGAGGAGGATTTACAGGTATTGGCAATTACTGGAGGCGCCGACGCAGCGCAAGGTGTTGGTCTGGCGTTATTTAATGCTGATAACCAGTTGCTAGCAGTCAATGCCGGCCCCATTGAGTATGCGTCGTTGAGCAAAGGTGTCAATACTTTAAATTTCTTTGCGAAGTATCGATTGGTCGAGCAATTTGTCCACCCTGGGGTTGCCAACGCGACAGTCGACTTCACCCTGGTCTATCAGTAAGCGCAAAGATGTAAAAATGCATTGTGGAAATTGATGAGGAATAGAGTTTGGACGTTTTTAATGCGTACAAAAAAAAGATGGTTGCCTGTGTTGCTCTCTTGGTGTCGTTAGTCTCGACCGTATCTTTCGCCGGAGGAGTAGGGCTGGGAGCGACACGGGTCGTTTATCCGGCAGACAGCAAGCAGGTTTCTCTGTCTGTTAGTAATACGGATAAAAATAATGTCTATTTGCTGCAATCCTGGATCGATACCGCTGAAGGTGGAGTCACGCAAGACTTCATGATGACGCCACCGCTGTTCGTTATCAAGCAAGCAACAGAAAGCGCACCCGCCGAGAATACCTTACGCCTGGTCTACGCTGGTCCGCCCTTGGCACAGGATCGTGAGACGCTGTTCTGGGTCAATGTCAAGGCGATCCCTTCGACAAAGCGGGATGCAGATGATGGGCAGAGCAAACTCCGGCTGGCGGTGGTCAGTCGCGTCAAGCTTTTTTACCGACCTAAAGCGTTGGTAAACGGGCTTCAGGACTCCGCATCGAAAGTAGAAGTCAAGCGTGTGGGTAACACCTTGGCCATTAATAATCCAACACCTTATTTCATCAGTCTGATCAAAGTATCAGTTGGCGAGCATGTGTTGGACAACACCATGGTCGCACCTTATGAACAAGGGAAGATCCGTGTGCCGGAAAATGCCAAAGGTGAAATTCACTATTCCTTTGTAAATGATTACGGCGCTTTGATAAAGCTGAAATAAAGCAGCGGTAAATCCTGATCTTTGTGCATTTTTTCAATGAGCTTCTTAATGACGGCTCGTATGTGTTCGTCCTTGAATAAGCCATGAGCCACTACTGAACATGATACGGATTGAAGCCGGCCACTTCGTGTGAGGTGCCTGTCAGATAGTTCGCTGGATGAAGGTTTACAAACCTCGATATTTATATGGATAGAATAACTAGGGTGTGCGGAATGAGATGGTGTCCCCGACCGGCTAATATTGATTTAGCCACTAAGTGTCCTGCAGTCAACGTGACGGCTTTTCGTTATACCAAGATCTATGTGTATTTGATTGCCTCGATTTATGGGGGTTGGGTACACGCCGATCAATACTTTGATCCGGCCTTTCTGTCCGACACCAAAACGAAAGTTGCAGACCTTTCCAGATTTTCAGCGGCGGACACCATTCAGCCAGGCACCTATCGAGTCGACGTCTACTTGAATGGCGCGTTTTTCAATACTCGTGATGTGGTGTTTGAGGAAAATACATACTCCACACACGGCGCTCCTGCGCTTGCTGCGTGTTTCAGTGCTCAGGAGATCAAGGACTTCAATATCAACCCTGCCGCTGTCCCGGGTTTGGACTCTGTATTGCCGGGTAGTTGCGTTCAATTACAGTCGTTGATGGCTGAAGCGCAAAGTCGCTTGAACCTGGAACAGTTGCGGCTGGACGTGAGCGTGCCCCAGGCAATGTTGACCGGCAAGGCCAGAGGCTTCGTACCTGTTGAAGAGTGGGACAACGGCATTAGTGCACTCTTGGTCAGTTACAACTTCACGGGCGCCCACAGTACCGCTTCCAACAGTGCATCCAGTGATAACTATTTCTTGAACCTCAACACCGGCCTGAATATCGGTGCCTGGCGCTTGAGGAATGACTCGACGGTTGACAAGGGCAATGGCTACTACTCGGATGCCGGCGTCAGTTGGAAAACCTTGAACAGTTACGCGCAACGTGCGCTGCCGGGGATCAAAAGCAGCCTGATACTGGGGCAGACATCGACATCGAATACGGTTTTCAACAACTTCAACTTTGAAGGGGCGCGGCTGTTGTCGGATGACAACATGCTGGCGGACAGTGAAAGAGGTTTCGCTCCCGTCGTCAGAGGGGTTGCCAACAGCAACGCCGAAGTGACTATCCGTCAGGGCGGGAACGTGATCTATCAAACCTACGTAGCCGCCGGGCCTTTTACGATCAACGACCTCTATCCGAGCTCGTCCAATGGCGATCTGCAAGTCAGTGTGCGTGAAGCGGATGGTCGGGTGAATCAATACAGCGTGCCGTATTCTTCGCTGCCGGTTTTGCAGCGCGAAGGTCGGCTCAAATACGATCTGGTTGCCGGTACGCTACGGGGCGCTGATTACCAGAGCAGCCCAGCGATTCTCCAGGGCACCTTGGCATGGGGCCTGCCCCATGGCCTGACCCTATACGGCGGTGTACAGAATGCAGAGAAATACAAAGCGTACTCCTTAGGCGCGGGCCAGAACCTAGGAGACTTGGGAGCGTTGTCGCTGGATGTGACTTCGGCCCACAGCATTCTGGCGGACGATAGCCAGCATACCGGTTATTCGATCCGCATGTTGTATGCCAAAACCCTGATAGGCTCCGGTACCAATTTCAAGTTGGCGGGTTATCAGTATTCCACTCGTGGCTTTTATAACCTGAGTGACACGGCCAGTAAAATGATGGAAAGGCGACCGTCGGTTATGACTCAAGACGGCGAGGTTTATCAAAAACCTGAGTTCTACGATTATTACAATTTGAACTACCCAAAGCGCAGCAGTGCGCAGCTCAATATTTCTCAACCATTGGGCAGCTTTGGTTCTGTGTATGTCAGCGGTCATCGCCAGACCTTTTGGAATACGCCGGAAGTTACCGACCTGCTGCAGGCTGGCTATCACACGTCGCTGAAAGGGGTCAATTATTCCCTTTCTTATAGCTATAACAAAAGCGCTTGGGTTGACAGTACGGATCAGGTCTTTGCGCTGAGTGTCTCCCTGCCATTGGGCGACGGCGCATGGACGGGCAAACGAGGTCCGCGAAATAATTCTGCGTATGCCAATTATGGGCAGACACTCGATAACAAAGGCCATGCGCTATACAGCGCGGGTGTGACCGGTACTGCGCTGGAACACAATAATCTGAGTTATGGCGCACAACAGAGTTATAGCGACAAGGATCATGTGGCCAGCAGTAACGTGAATGCACATTATCGGGGGGCTTCCGGTAACGCCAATGTCGGCTATAGCTACAACAACAGCAACAGCAATAGTCGCCTTAACTATGGTTTCAGTGGCGGTATCGTGGCTCATGAGGATGGTATGACGTTCAGCCAGCCGCTGGGGGAAACCAACATTCTGGTGAAAGCTCCACTGGCCAAGGAAGTGAAGCTTGCCAGCGGTGTGGGGATAAAAACCGATTCTCGCGGTTATGCCGTGGTGCCTTCAGCTTCGACTTACCGACAAAACAGGGTAGCCCTGGATATCAATTCCCTGGCCAATAACATCGAGTTGGACAACCCGGTTGCCTACGCCGTGCCGACTCAAGGTGCTCTGGTGCGTAGCACCTTCGCTGTGCGAGTCGGGGTGCGTGCACTTATGAATATTACCTATAAAGGTATGCCCGTGCCCTTTGGTGCGAGTGTGACCCAGTCGGCAAACCCTGGAGATAACATTGTGGGTAACAACGGTCAGGTGTTCCTGTCCGGCCTCGCTCTTGAGGGGCAGTTGAAGGTGTGGTGGCAAGACGGCCCTGAAGGGCAGTGCACGGTTAACTACCAGCTCGACGAGGGCAGTGAACTTAAAGACATCAGCAAACTGGCGGCGGAGTGTGTGTAATGGGAAAGCGCTTTCTTTGGGTGATTGCAGGGTGGACCTTCTGTCATCACGCCGCAGCCTATGACGTGCTGGTCAATATCAACGGTGCGATCGCTGCTAACGGTTGTATGGTTTCGTTCGCTTCGCAGCAGATGACGGTGGACTTTGGTAATGTTGCTACTAAACAGTTTTATGCGCGTGACATTCCTTGGGGTAAACAGAAGTTCGTGATTGGCCTTGAAAGATGTGGTGGTGATGCAACGGCAGTGAAAGTGTCTTTTCAAGGCGCTGCTGATACAGATAACGCCGATCTTCTGCAACTTACCCAGGGGAACGGCATTGCCACGGGCCTGGCGATCGAAATACTCGGCGTGAATAGTGAAGTCATTCCAATTAACACCCAGACATCGGCTCTTACGATCACCCCGACAGCAGTTAAAAATGAGCTGTTGTTTTATGCGCAGTATCGCTCCACTGCGAGCGCGGTTACCGCGGGTGCCGCCAATGCAACCGCAAATTTTGTTTTGGAGTATCAGTAATGAAAACTTTCTTGAGGCCACCAAGCAAAGGCAGTGCCCTTGTTTTTTTGATGCTACTGTTAACTATGTCTAATGGCACTTTGGCCGCAGGCATTAATTCAGCAGTAAGTGCCCAGAGCATTATCATCCAAAAGCCTGTGATCAATAGTTCGATAATTGGTGAGGCGTTAACCGGTTGGATTGCCAGTGGTGAACAGCACGTGGCAGGTGGGCCGGGCACAATTTATGGGCAGTTTGGTCTGACAATAAATTCGCCGTTGGCAAATATTACTTACTCTGAATCTGGAGCTAGCTATACCGTATACGATGTTGTTGGGCCGGCGGGAAATTCATCAGGTATAGGATTTGTCTTGAGGACAAACTCAAGAGATTGCGGACTTATTATCGGGTGTGAGAGTACAGGGCCTCATGTGCAAAATGCTGGTAACGGCTACCGGCAGTTTCGAAATCACATTTTCGCAAATGATGGCGTTTATTATTCATATCAAATAAAGTTCATTGCCACAAGTCATAATATTGCTGTTGGATCATATAACCTTGGTGGGAACTCTATAGGTTACGGCAGTTTTATTGGCGGCAATACAGAGACCGCCAATGTGGATTTAGGTGCGTTCACACTGAAGTATCAACAGAGCGGTTGTACGGCCAGTCTTTCGCCACCCGTCATTAATATGGGAGTCATTTCTCCTCTACTGTTCACTGGGAAGGACAGTACCGTTGCTTCAAACGCGCCCGTGACCATCAGGCTTGAATGCAATGGCGATGCTGACGTTGGGGTTTTGGCAACCATGACGGATCAAAATAACTCAAGTAACTTTACACAGACACTGCATTTAACACCCGGAACTACTGCCACCGGAGTAGGTATCCAATTTCTGAGGGAGGGTGGTTCACTGGTGACTTTTGGACCTGACTCGAGCTTTGTCGATTCAAGCTCCGCAGCCCAATGGCGGGTGAAGGAAAAATCCACGCTTAGCAACACTGCCCAGTTTGTGCTGACACCGCAGTATATTCAGACTGCCAATTCCATTACCCCTGGCGAAGCCAACGCAGTAGCCAGCATTACCTTTGCCTATGATTGATTCGAGATGGTCTTGGTACGCTCTTGTCGAATGGCAATAGATAGTTACCGGTGCAGCGGATTGCAGATGCGTATGCCTGAGCACAGAAGGTGATTAAGCAAGAACAGCAATCTGGGGCTTACGTGCCAGCATCCTGCAAGGGGAAAAGATCCTATCCTGGTCGATTAATTACCAGGATAGGTTGCAGGGCTAAGAAGCGGCTATTCCGAGGTTACATCTTTTAACTTATCGTTTTGCCGCTGGCGTTTTTCCGGCGCCAGGACCAGCTCTGCGCGATAAATAGGGATATCTCTCGGCGCTTCAAACCCTAATTGGACCTGTTTACCTTGGATCGTCAGTATCCGGATCTTGATGTCACTACCCAGGCAACCGGCGTCACCGACCTTGAGTGTAATAATTTTCACGTGTGATTCCTCCATGACATTTTTCCGTTCGAACATGATCTACCTGGCTATCGTTCAACTTAAGTCAAAAACCGTGAAAAACCTGGCATGCGCTCGGTTGATCATCGCGCACACTGACGTGATTGGATTTGAAGTGCGGCTCAAGATGAATGAGCCAAAATAAGCATGTTTTAGGTTAATCGGAGCGTGTGTTGAATTAGGCTGACCGTCTTGTCGAGCGCTTGCCTGGTCACAGGGCAGCCCACTTATAGCGTTCTCGAAAAGTATGGGTTAGAGGCGGAAAGAGTGATGGAAACAATATCAGCCGTTGTGCTGTCGGGCCGTTGGTGTATGGGCGGCGAAATGGCCGATATTTTAGAGGCGGAATCTGTCAACGTATTGATCAACACCGAGTGCCCGGCACAGGTTGTTGAGGCTGCGCGAACACGGCTTGCGAATACTGCAATCCTGGAGCTTGCCGCCTTCAATATTGAGGGCCTTGAGTTGATCAGGCAGCTGCGTGCCGGCAACCGCGAGCTGAAAATTATTGTGCTGACACAGCAAGACCCCAAGCATTTTTCTGCGCGTTACAGTCGGGTGGGGGCCACGGTGTTGTTACGTATCTCAAGGGATGTGTGGGGGCTTGCATTTATTCTTCGGGCCATACGCTCGGGCTACGTTTATTTCGAATTTATTAACGCACCCATCAAAACGCGAGAGCGGTCGTTTGCCAATGAAACTGACTTGATTGCTACGTTGACGGATCGCGAGCTAATGGTGTTTCAAGGGTTAGCAAGGGGGTTGAATAATAGGCAAATTGCCGAGCACATGAATGTTGGCAGGCGTCATATCAGTGTGCATAAAACCAATATCTTCGAAAAAATGTTATTGCAGTCGATATCGCAGCTGCAAGCGTTAGCGGCTCGCAATAAACTGGGGTGATCTCGTGTGACTAATCGTGAATCACTCTTCTTCATTGGCGGTGTGCTGCTTGAGGGCTAAGGTTGTGTCTAACGGCCTGCTAAACGACGCGTTAAATACAGCCAGGGAGGTAGAGTGATGATATATAAATCCGGTGTAAGGGTTATGGCACTAATAGCGACGTTGATTTCGCTGGCCCAGCCAGTAGTAGCCGCACCGGTTGCGGGTGAAGGTACACTTAACTTTGGCGGTAGGTTGGTGGCGCAAACCTGTACGATCGCTGTCAATAACTCAACATCTGTTGCGCCTTTAGTTCAATTGCCCAGAGTGAGCCGTAAAGGAATGTCGGTGGAAGGGGAAACCAAGGGAGGCACAAGGTTCACGTTTAAGTTCTCGGGGTGCTCGTCCAGTTTGGTGACTAAGGCCCGTGTGTACTTCCAGGGTGGATCGAACGTAAGCGAGAACGGTACGCTGGAAAACAAACTGACTTCCCACGCAGCTACCGGGGTCGCACTCCAGTTATACGACGCGTCGATGAACCCCATCAGGGTAGGAGACCCCTCTCAACTAAATCAGACCGCCATGCCCTTGGCTGGCTTGATGGAGTATTTCGTTCGGTATATCGCTGATAGTGATGCGATAGGTTCTGGTCCATTTCAAACCAGTGTGACGTATTCAATCAGTTACGAGTAAGTGGGGTGTGATCTGATGAGTGTCGCATGCTGATCAAGGTAGAAATCATGCACCTTTGCGCTGCGGGAGGGGCGAGTCCGAAAGCTTGTGAAAAACATGTTTTATGGCTTTTGAGTTGTTTGATGTTGTTGCATGTGTTTGGCTGATTGTGTTGCGCAATAGGAAGTGCGTATGGCTCGCTTTTGTTGCGCCACACCCGACTTAAAGTTTAACCAGGGAAGTTATTAAAATGAAACGTCAAGTAATCGCTGTCTCGTTATTGATGATCGCCTCGTCTATCCAGGTTGCGAATGCAGCCTCTGACGGTACTATTAATTTTAGCGGGGGTATCAGTTCTACCACCTGCACCATCACAGTGAATGGTGCTGCTGCGGGTACAACAACCGTTACATTGCCGACGATAAGTTCGACAGGAATGGAGACCGTAAATGCTACCAAAGGCGCTACGGCACTGAATTTTGCCCTGACGAATTGCTCGTCTACAACGGGAGCAACAGCAGGGAGTGCCGCAATCGCCTTCCAGGGCGGGGACGGCATTGCAGGCGGTAATGTGCTTAATACATACACACCATTTGCTTCTGCTGCGAAAGGTATTGCTCTGCAAATTAAAAATTCCAATAACGAGGCAGTGGTTATAGGTAATGCACCAATCTCCTCTGACTACAGCCCTCTTGCTAGCAGCGGCATGACTAAGTCATATACTGTTCAATATCTAACGACCAGTATCCCGGTGCAAGCGGGTAGTTTTGCGGGTGCTGTCACCTACTCGATCAGCTATCTATAAGCTGTAACCGCTCGAACTCCCAATGCTGTCTTTGTAATTAAGACAGCACTGGGAACTTGATCAGCCAAGCAAGGGATTCTATGGCTTACCTTATATCGATACGCTTCGCAATGGCCGCGGTGTTGATGTCAATGGTGTGTTCTCAGGTGAGTGCCAGCGTGGTCATTACCGGCACACGCTTGATCTACCCGGCACAAGAAGCAGAAATCACCGTGACCCTGGACAATAACGGAGCGCTCCCGGTACTGGTGCAGACTTGGGTCGACAGCGGAGACCCTAACTCTAGCCCCACCCATTCAACGGCGCCTTTTTTGTTAACCCCCCCCGTCTTTCGCATGGACCCAAACCAAGGCCAAACTGTACGGTTAATGTTTACCGGTGCCAGCCTGCCCGAAGATAAAGAGTCGGTTTATTATTTCAACCTGCTCGAAGTGCCCACCGCGCCCGCGGCGACTGACAGGCCGGTTAATTTGTTACAGATGGCTTTTCGCTCGCGAATCAAGATTTTCTATCGTCCTGAAACGTTGAGCGGCAACGCATCCGACGCTATTGATCAGGTTCAATGGCGCATCGTCCACCAGGCCGGTGGTCTGGCACTGGAAGGGCATAACCCCACGGCGTTTTATGTAACCGTAGCCAAAGTGGGTGTGGTGGATGGCAAACAGCGGTTTATGGCCGGCAGTGAAATGCTCGCGCCGGGGTCCAGGCACTCCTTTGCTTTGCCCACGCTAAAAAACCTGCCGGGGCCTCAGGCTCAAGTGGAACTCAGCGCTATCAATGACTATGGCGCGGATGTGTTGATCAAGCGGCCGCTAACGCCTTAGTCGCGGTAGTGGCGATCGCTGCGAACAGTGCATACGAGTAATCCATGAACATTTTTTTTGACTCCTGGGCTGAAGAGGCTCGGTTTTTCTGTGCCTCGCGTTTATCCAAACCTGTTGTTGGTTGGCTGTTAGCGCTGGGCATGTCGTGTGGGCAAAAGGTTGTGGCGGAGGAGGTGCTTTTTAACCGTGCTTTCCTGCCTGAAGGCTCAGAGAGCCTGGACCTGGCGCCTTTTCAGAAGGGCAATGCGATGTTGCCGGGTCAATACAGGGCAGACGTGTTTGTTAATGAGCAGCCCATCGGGCGTAAAAATGTCTTGTTCTCTGCAACGAGCGGGAGCGTGCTGCCCTGCTTCACCCCGCAATTGCTGGATGAATTGGGAGTCAGCCCGAAAGCCTACCTGACGCCTTTAGGAGATCCGACCTGTCTGGTCTTACCTGAAACAGTGAAGGGCGCCAGTGCGACGTTCAACCTGCAAGACCTGATGCTGCGCGTGAGTGTTCCCCAAGTCGCATTGCGCCGTGATGCCCACGGGTATGTCAGCCCTGAGTTATGGAGCCGCGGCACCACCGCAGCAATTTTCGGCTACTCCGCTAACGCAACCCGCAATCTCAAAGGGAATGGCCAAGATTCAGCCTACTTGAGCTTTGACGCCGGAATAAACCTGAGCCATTGGCGTGCTCGCCATAATGGTTCAGTGAGTTGGCAACCGACAGATGGGGCCGCTTACCAGGCGCTGAACACCTACCTGCAACGTGATCTGGCGGGTCTTAAAAGCCAACTCACGCTTGGGGAGACCCATACCACGGGCGAGTTATTTGACGGTTTGCTCTACCGAGGCGTGCAACTGGCCTCGGATGATCGGATGCTGCCGCAATCGCTACGCGGCTATGCGCCGGTGATTCGTGGTATCGCACGCACCAGCGCGCGCGTGATCATCCGTCAGGAGGGCAACATTTTGCGCGAAACGCTTATCGCGCCTGGAGCGTTTGTGATCGACGACCTCTACTCCAGTGGCTATGGCGGCGACCTGAGCGTGACCGTTATCGAGGCCGATGGAAGCCAGCAACGCTTCACCGTACCCTACGCTTCGGTCAGTCAACTGTTACGCCCCGGCGTATCGCGATATAACTTGACGGCGGGGCAGTTACGCAATCAGTACCTTGACGATCCGCCCAACTTTACCCAGGCCACCTTCCAGCATGGCTTGAGCAATATGTTCACTGGAGAAGGCGGCCTGCAGGCGAGCGACAAATACACCGCGTTGTTGACCGGCGTGGCCATGAATACCCAGTTGGGCGCACTGGCGCTTGACCTGACGCAGTCCAAGACCCGCTTCCTCAGTGGCACAGAACACGGCAATACCCTGCGCTTGTTGTACAGCAAGAGTGTGCTGGAGACCGGCAGTTACTTCACGGCAGCATCCTATTGGTATTCGGCCACTGGCGCTCACAATCTCAACGATGCGTCGCAGCGCTTACAGTTTGAGAAGAACGTGCTCTCGTCCATGGACCTGGCTTCGCGGATGAGCCGCCGTGTGACACTTAGCGCCAATCAGCAGATCGGAGAGTGGGGGCAGCTAGGGGTCAGCGCGTCATCCCAGTGGTACAGGAACACGGCGGGAAGTGACTTGCAGTATCAACTCAGCTACAGCACCCGACTGGGGCGTGTGGGGTTGAGTCTTAATGCCAACCGCAGCCGCCAGGCGCTCGGGGCAATGGACACCACCTACCTGCTCACCGCTAACCTGCCATTGGCATTTGGCTCAACGCGTAATTACGCTCAACTGTCGGCGCGCTTGGCACGCGATGCCCAAGGGCAACTCAGCGAAGATCTATACCTCAGCGGTAGCGCCGGCGAGGGCAATCAATACAGTTACGGCGTTGGGCTCCAGCGTGATGGTGCAAGTGGCACGTCGGGCACTTCGTGGAACGGCCAGTACCAAGGCGCCAAAACCTCCCTCGGCGGCTCGCTGAGTCAGGGCGATGACTATGCCACCTTGGGTGTCAGTGTAGGCGGCAGTCTGGTTGGGCATCCCAAGGGGCTTACGCTGAGTCCTTTTCGCAGCGACACCATTGCGTTAATCAGTGCCAAGGGCGCCCAAGGGGCTGAAGTAGTGGGCTTCCCGGGCATCAAGCTGGATGGTCAGGGCAATGCTGTGGTGCCTTACCTGCGCCCTTATGAACTCAACGAGGTGGGCATCGATCCTCGCGGCGCATCCTCGAGTGTGGATCTGAACGAATCAAGCCGCAAAGTGGTGCCCACTGCCGGGGCTGTTTTAGCGGTGGATTTTGCAACCAATTCGGGACGCGCGCTGTTGCTCACAGTGCATTTAGCCGACGGCAGCCCCGTACCTTTTGGTGCCACCGTGAGCCTTGCCGCCGGTCCGTCGTTAGGTTTGGTCGGGCAGGGGGGGCAGCTTTACGCGCGGGTACCAGAAGGGGTGGACCAAGTAAGGGTCAGTTGGGGGCGAGAGGCCACTCAGCAGTGCCTGATGCTGCTGCCGGCGCCCGACGTTGGCGGGTCTGGCTTGCAAAGTCGAAACAGCCTATGCACAGCGGTTCAACCCTAATCCGGTTTGGCCTGAGGAGATGAAATATGGTTGGCAACGTCGGGGCTCAATCGCTTTTGGTGTGGAGCCTCCTATGGATAGCCGGTAACGCGCTGGCGGACTGCGAACGTGTCGAGGCGGGCGGGGCAATTGATTCGACAATGCCGCTGCGCATCAGTCAGATTACCGTCGGCCGCGATATCCCCGTCGGCACCGAGGTTTACCGTCAAGTCTTCACTCCAGGTGGTGTCACATCTATCCGATGTACACCCGGAACCCGGGATATTAGCCTCAAGCGCAACCTGGAGATGGTCTCTGGGCCTATCCCCGGTTATCAATCCGGTGCGAACGGCAATACCTATCCCACCAACCTTGCAGGCATCGGATTGCGTTTTTTGGACGCCGATAACCGCGCCTTTCCATTCACTGCAAAATTACCTGACTGCCCAGGGCCGCAAGCCTGCATGTTTCGTGAGCCGAACCTGGACAAATTCATCCTTTCGTTTGTCAAGGTCAGCGCCCATGTCGAAGCGGGGCCTGTCTCAAGCGCGTCGTTGCCAATTGTAAGCATTAGCTACGACATTCGAGGGCGGGAGTTGCCGGTGCGCAAGGTGCGACTGTCGGGCCAACTGAGGGTGGTGGCGCAAACCTGCCAGGCGCCGAGCATTCAGGTCAATCTGGGCCAACACGCTGTAGGCACTCTCGAGAAAACCGGCTACACGCCCTGGCAGGACTTTTCTATCGTGCTCAATCAGTGCCCAGGGTTTTACGGGTACTACTCCGCCGGGGCCAACCTACTTGAGCCAGGTGTAATATTCAAAACCAATAAAATTGCATTCCGTATCGACCCCACCCAGCGGGCGGTATCCACTGAAGAGGGAGTCTTGAGCCTCACAGCGCAGGGCCCAGGGGGTGTGAGGGCGGCGCAAGGTATCGGCGTACAGCTTGCACTGGAAAATGCCCAGCCGATCAGGCTTTCGACGTTGCTTGACAGTGGCATTCCACTCCAGCCCAAAGAGGGCGGCAGCTATTTCATTGCGCTCAAGGCGCGTTACCTCAGGCTGCCGGACTCAGCGATTCACAGTGGTCCGGCGAATGCGACGGCGATTTTTACAATCAACTATCAATAAACGAAACAGCACTTAGAGGCCCGTTTAAACCTGTCTATACTCCCGCTGATACGTCGACTATCGAATGCTCCTGGGCAAGCGTAGTTCATGGACGTGATTGAAAGACAGACGCGGGGTATTGACAGTAATGCAACCCATTGAAAGTGCCGATGGCAGTGGTCTTCCGTCGGTGGTGCCCACAAAGGTCATACTCAGGCTTCATGAGGTTTCGCGGTATGCAGAGTTTTCCCCCAGCCAACACCTGTTGAGGGTAAGTGAGGGGGGCGTTATCACTGGACACGAGTTGAGTTATAGCTCAAGCCGACTGCTTGAACTGCTGATCAGCCGCGCCGACCTGATCGTCGGGCGCGAGGAAATGTTTGCCTACGGTTGGCCGAGCAGGGTGGTGGGGCAGAACAGCCTGAACCAGGCGATCTCCAATATTCGTGATCTGCTGGGCGATGATGTGCAGCGAACGATCATCCAGACGGTCCCCCGGCGTGGGTATCGATTTAACTCGGCATACCTGAGCGAGAACCGTGAAGAGTTTAACGTCAGTGATGACACTGCCCCAGCGCCTCCGGTAGCAGCAGATGCTGCTGAGGGTATCACTCAGCCGCAAGCGTTTTTTGCATTGGGCCGTCTAACACGCTCTACCAATCTGCTACTCGCAGTGCTGACGATTGCACTGGCAGCAACGTTAGTCTGGCGTATCGACTGGGCGCTTTGGTTGCAGCACGGCTTGTTCAGTGCAAGTGAAACATTGGGCGAGTTAGACGTTCAGTATGTCTCGGAAAGCCCAGAAGAGCTGACGCAGTTGCAGGCCGATACCAAACCTTTGCGTGATCGCCTGAGGGGGGTTGTCAAACAACCGGAAACAATCATTTTCAATAAAATGCATGGTTTTTATGAGATTGTCTGTATTGATCAGGGGCGATCGGTGCAGTTTGTGACAGTACATAAAACCAAATTGTCCCAGTTGACAGATGAACAACTGAACAGGTGCGTCAATTGAAATCATTAAATATTCGATGGATGATCACTTGGTCTGGGTTAGTCGTGATATTAGTGATTTTGCATATTGTTTATTCGGCTCAGTCGAGTAGGCAGATATTGCAGGGGACGTTTTTTGCTTCTGGAGTACTGATCATGAGCAGCGGCGTTGTGTATGAAAGCAGCCAGCGCTTACAGTCCCATGGCTATAAATTGCACGACTTCGAAGCGATTAATAAAAATAGCCAGGATTTCTCTCTGACCCAAGTGAGTAGTCTATTCGGTAATGCTCGGTTTGTGACGAATCAAGAGCGGGATGGCGAATGGATTAAAGATAAAATCAACATAGACCGGGATATTGCCTTTAATTACGCTTACTATTCGAACGAATTTTCCAGATTGAGCCTGTATAAAATAAAGGCGCGTATAGGCAGTCAGTGTTTTTATGTGAAAGAGTTGGAGACGGTACGTTGCTTTGGTGCCGAACGCTAACCTTTTTAGATTGAAACGTACTTTCCGGGTGCTAATCGATAGCTGTCGGAACCTGTTTGAGTTATGTCCTCATTGTTCGATGTTGCTGAGAACCTAGGCATTACAGTGCTGGGATGGGCGGCCTTGGCACGCCGCCGCGGCCTCTACGCGGCGTCTATAGTAAGCTTGAGAGGTGAATAACTATGAATTCACCACTCATCACCCCGCCTCTACGCCAATCTGGCTTATCCTTAGCGTCCAAATCGGGCAGTCAATAAATCATTATCGTAGCCATGAAGCGACCGGGTCACTTCATTCACCTGCTTGTGAGCGTTATTCAGATTTAGCCCCGCAGTTCTAGAAACGACTTTACCTAACAGGTTGATACGTGAAAGCAATCAAGCGCGTTCTTAAGCGTGGGCGTTCTGTTGAGCGCTCATGGGCAAACTCTATGTCTTCAATGTGGCCTCAGGCAGTAGTCGCGCAAGTCGTGCTTTGGTTGATCGTCGCGTTACTGATGGTCTGGGCGTCGCTATACTCGGTGGAACATTTGGCGCAAATCTATGTTTTTGAGCGCCTGAGCAGTATTGTCGATTTGAGTAATGGTAACTTCTCTGGTTTTGAGCCCGGCATGTTGAGTGAGTTGAAAACCTTGGGTAACTATGAGGCCACAGGTGAGGAGTGGCCTTCGCTATTGGCTAAAACATATGCCTTTATAGAGTATTGTATTTTATTGTTTGTGTCGGTCACTGGGGCATGTACCATTATTGGCCTTTATAAGGTTTTCACCTCGGTCTATACGTATTATTTTTCGATGCAAGCAAGGTTTTGCAGAGGCTTGGTTAACGGTGAGTTGAGCGTGCACTATCAGCCGATAGTGAATATGAACACTGGGCTTTGGGTAGGCGCTGAGGCATTACTACGCTGGACCCATAAAGGACAGGTGATAAGTCCTGCGGTATTTATACCGTTGATCGAACGTTCCGGCATCATGCCGTTGACAACCCGTTGGATTTGTCAGCGCGTTATTGAAGATTACTCGTGCCTGCTGTGGGCATGTGATGAGTTTTATATCAATATAAACTTGTCCTCTCAAGATGTATCCGACCCCACGTTTCCTGCGTTTATTCAACAATTATTGAGTCAATATCGCCTCCCGGCGTCACGCATTGTATTTGAGGTCACTGAAGGTGTCGTACTTGATAAACGCGAAGCCATCATGCATTTGAACCAATTGCGCGACCAAGGTCATAAGATTGCCCTGGATGACTTCGGTACAGGCTATTCCAATTTGTCTTATCTGGATTTCCTGCCTCTGGATATTCTTAAGATTGACCGTTGCTTTGTGAGCAAAAAAGATCAAGGCCGCGCCAATACGATTTTGGTCCATTTGCTGAATATGGCCAGGCACCTGAAACTCAACGTAATCGTCGAAGGGGTCGAAACACCCGAGCAAGTGGAGCGTCTGCTTGCCTTAGGGGCAGTCACCGCCCAAGGTTGGTTTTATTCAAAGGACTTGACTGCAGAAGACTTGGTGCATGGGTATTTCTCGTTAGTTCATCCGGATATGAACCGAGTGATCTAAAGACATAGGTACTCACCGTTATCATTGCAAGGAAATGAGCATGCAGTCATCGATTGACCCGACGTCGAGCGATAAGGGTATTCAAGCGGAAGCTAAAAAAGTATTAATCCTGTGTGCTTCTGAAGGGCGGCAAGTTATATTTTGGCCCTCGCACAATACGTTGGTTATTCATGAACATAATAACCAGCGCAAAGTTGAGCTGGGGTACAGTTCCAGTCGCATCCTGGAAATTCTGATTGACCGGGCAGACACCATTGTCAGTCGCGATGAAATCTTTGCCTTTGGCTGGCCTGACCGTATCGTTGGGCAGAACAGCCTGAACCAGGCTATTTCAACCATTCGCGAGCTGCTGGCCGATGATGAGCATCGTGAGATCATCCAGACCATTCCGCGAAGGGGTTACCAGTTCAACTCCGAGTTCTTGGTTGCGCCTGGGCAAGTTAGCGACATGAGCGCTCCGGTTCCTTTAACATTGGGCGTCGTACCAAGCCCGCAAGTGCCGCAGGGTAGGCTCTCATGGCTGAGAAGCCGGCTAAGCACTGAGAGTATTTTGATGGGCGCGACGCTGATATTGGCGATGAGTTTTCTTTGGCGGATTGATTGGAACCTTTGGCTGCAGCCGGACTTTGTCAAAGAAACAGACACGCAAGGTTTGCTGACCGTGTGGTACACCGGTGCAACTACGCCGGAAGTCGAGAGGCTAAAAGTCAGCATGGCACCGGTGCTACGGCGCATGGAAAGTTTGTTGGAAGTGCCTGGCACAGTGATTTTAAATACGATGCACAGCTTTTACGAAATCCTTTGCATCAGTGGCAGTACGGTGGAGTTTGTTTCAGTGCATAATTCGAAGTTAGCCCTCTTGACCGACGAACAGTTAGACAGGTGCCTGAAGTGAGCAAGCGCAGCATTGGACTGCTGGTGGGCATCGTGGTACTCGTGGCCTTGCATTTGATGTATTCATCAGCATCGCATAAAGATTTACTTAAAGGCGCTTGTTTCACCACCGGCTCGATGATCATGAGCAGTGGTGAAGTCTTAAATGTGCTGATCAGGCTTCAGTCGCATGGAAATCAAATTCATGATTTTGAGAAAATCAACTATGATAGCCAGAAGTTTTCGTTTGAGCTGGTTAATAACTTCTTCGGTAGTGCACGATTTATGACTAACCCAACAGGCGGTAATGAGCTGCTTAGAAGCATGTCAATGCGGGATCGAGATGTCGCCTTTAATTACGCTTATTTATCCAGTTATGCGTCACAATTGACCTTTTATAAGTTAGACCTGAACCCTGACACGCCATGTTTCTATATCAAAGAGCTGGAGCGCGTATTGTGTCTGGGGAGTGAGCGCAGTCGCGATATTTCATCACGCTGAGCTCACCCACACTGGCAAAATCCCCGCAGGTGTTACTGCTCGCCGTGTTCGAGCAGGTTCAGATAATGGTCAATCAACTCAACGCTTTGTATCGGTGAGTTATGCCCTGCGATAATCGTTTCAACGGGTAATTCACCGCTGCTGATCAGCACTTGCAATTTCTTCAGGGTTTTCGGGTACTCACTGCGATTGGCGAACGTCATGTTACCCAACTTTTCCTTGAGGATGCAGTTTCCATACAAGACACGTTCTTCTGGAAAGTACACAAAAATCCCATCTTCCGTGTGAGACGCGCCTAAATACAGCGCTCGAACATGACCGCTTTGCAAGGCGAAGTCGCCCGGGTAAACCTGATCCGGAAGGCTTTGTTCCAGGACCGGATAATGTTTCATCCCTTGCCGGGTAAAGTCGACAATACTGCGCCACTGGCTTTTTTCCAGGTCATAGGTCATCTGTGTGGAGACAATACTGGCGCCGAGCTCCTTCCAGTAGGCGTTACCTCCCGCCCGGTCGGTGTGGTAGTTGGTGTTGATTACCTCCTTGATGGGCAGGGGGCTGATTTTTCTGATTTCCTGCTCCAGCTTTTCAGCGGTGGCGGGAGTCCAGGTTGCGCCGATAACCGTAATGTGTTGCGCGCCAATGTAGACCATTGAGTTCTCCTGCACATACTCCTTGTCTTCAACGATGTAGAGCGGGCCTTTGAAGTGGGTAAGGGTCAAGTCACTCTGGTTAGCGAAGACCTGGGAGGTGATGCAGGCCAGGCTGATGGCTGACAGGATATTAATAAGCTTCATAAGTTTCTCAGAGAAGAGTTATACAACACGGAAGCATGCCTCACATGTTCTGATCAGCAGTGAGGGCGCGACTAGACTCAGGCATGTTCCACCCCTTGCAAAGTGAATAACCGTGAATTAAGAATTAATGCGGGGCCAGCACGTGGCTGGCTCGACTGCGAATTCCGGGCGTCAGTGCAGGCGTGCTATTAATCTGAGCTGCTTGAGGGTTCTGGCTGCACAAGGGGGGTGATAAGTTGTTAATTTCTTTGGTTGATTAGTATTTTAGTTAAGTAGCAGCCGCCGCGTGTGTAGGATTGTCTGATAAAAAGTTTCCTATAGTTTATCTGACTGAAACGCTGGGGTACTGATGTTCAAAGTCATTGTTATTGATGGGCAACCGCTTGTGCGAGCGGCTATTAAATCCATTCTAAGTCAGGATGACTTCGCCTGGGTAGCAGAGGCTAGTAATGGTACCGATGGCCTTGCCTTGGTACGTGAGCATAAACCTGATTTAGTGATTTTGGATATCCAGCTCTCCGGAATCGCGGGGTTGGAGGTGATGCAGAAGATTTACAGCTTCGATAAGAGTATTGAAATCCTGGTGCTGACATCCTGTGCGGCGCGCCATTATTACAATCGTTGCCGTGCGGCGCGCGCGTCGGCGTTTTTGTCGAAAACATGCACGGTTGAAGAGTTGCAAAGGACCGTCAACCTGTTAATGAAAGGCGGGGCTTATGTGCCTCATGGCATTGATCGACTGCCTGCGGTTAGTGACAGTTTCGCCAATGAGGCGCTACTTATCAATACGCTTTCCAACCGCGAGTTAATGACATTTGAGCTGCTTGTGCGGGGGATGAGTAATAAGGAGATAGCCAACCATTTGCAGCTAAGTAACAAGACAATCAGCACCTACAAGGCACGGCTACTGGAAAAGCTCAATGTCTTTTCTCTCGTTCATTTGTTCGAAGTTGCCAAGCGTAATGGCTTCGCGGACTAGGTTGCTTTACGAAATGTCGACACTGATATCAACCCCGTCCTGTTTTTTCGCAACTTATGATTAGTGACATACTGAGCGTTAATTTAGCGTTGACCTTGCCCAGGCGCGAGTTGAATTCAAGAGTAATACAGGTTCGACGTAACCGTTCATGCTCATCCTACCTTTCCCTGCACACGCGCCACTTACTAGAGGCTTCAGAGAAAATGTCGATTTTGGATCAGATATCCCATCGTTCGATTCAGTGGACTGATTGGCGTTGGCAGCAGAAAAGTGCCGTGCGCGATGAGCCCTCGCTTCGCAAGGCTTGCGGCGGTTGGAGTGAAGAGGTGACCGCTCATATTGAACGCAATTTGCAAGATCGCAAGATGCAAATTACGCCGTACTATATTGATTTGATTATGCGTTCGCTCGATAGCGGTCAGGTGACGGACCATCCGCTGTGGCGACAGGTTGTGCCTTACTGGAATGAAAACGTGCCGGGTGACTATGACGGCACGTCGGAGAACTGGGAGTTGCATCATGAGATGAAAACCCCCATCTGCCAGCACAAGTACGATAACCGCGTTATCTTGCGGATGACCAACACCTGCAACGCGTACTGTCAGTTCTGCTTCGAAGCCCTGCGTACCTTGCAGGTCGATACCGAAAAGGCCAATGCCAACACCAACTCGTTCCTGGACTCGGTGGAGTACGTACGCAACAACCCGGCCATTGAAGAGGTCATCCTCAGCGGTGGTGACCCGCTGATGCTGGCTGACCGCCGATTGGAAGAGAACCTGGCAGCGTTACGCTCGATCAGTGACGACCTGTTGATCCGAATTCATTCACGTGCCTTGAGCTTCAACCCCTTTCGCGTTACCGATGCGTTGATCGCGATGCTGGAGAAGTACAAGGTCAATGCCTTCGGCGTGCATGTGTGTCACCCGCTGGAGCTCAGCGACGATTTTGCCGCGGCGGTTAAACGTATCCAGAGTGTGGTGCCGATTGTCTTCTCCAATATGCCATTGTTGCGGGGTGTCAATGATGATGAAGCCACGTTGCATAAGCTGTTCATCGATCTTTATCGCTTGGGTGTAAAACCGTATTACCTGTACCACTTCATGCCGTTTTCCCCGGGCGCATCCGAGTATAAGGCCTCTATCAGCCACGCCATCGCCATCATGGGACGTCTCAAACGACGGGTCTCCAACATCGCAATGCCCGAATATGTGCTGCCGCACGCACAAGGCAAGTTCACCGTCCCGCTGCTGGATTTTGAGAAACCTGAAGATCTGCCGCACTTCGAAATCCGCGACGGGCAGCGCTATTACTGCTTTCGTAACTGGGAAAATCAATGGTGCAGTTGGCATGACGCCTGAACGGACTTACGGATTGAGACAGTACCCATGATGAACCAAGACGCTATTCTTTTTATTGATATCGATGACAGTGCTTCTACTCGTTACCGCTACCGTGAACCACACTTTGCCGTCGCCCGTGAGCAAGGGCTGAAATGTTTGACGGCCGGATTATTGGGACGTCGTCATTTGCAACGGCTGTGTGATGACAGTGATCAAGTGTTCTTGCTGGAAACGCTCAGTGAAACGGCCATTCTTGAGTTAATCGGTGAACTGGATGGGCGATACAACGTGCGCGCGATCTTCTGCCAGGCAGGTCACCCGTCTGCTCAAGGTGAGGTGGGTTGCATAGTCGCGCGCGTCTGCAAGCAGCTCGGTCTGGTGTACAGCCGCCCGGAAGCGATAGCAGCGTGCAATAACAAGTTCCTGATGCGCGGTGTGTTGAAACAGCATGGGCTGCGTTCGGTGCCGTCCGCGCTGTGCAACGACGAACAGGAACTCCAGCAAGGTGCTGCGCACGTGGGCTATCCACTGATCGCCAAACCTCCCTTTGGCGGTGCCTCGGCGTTTATCAAGAAGTGTTCCAACTGGGCGGAGCTATGCAGCCACTACGCGCATTTTGTAAGTGATCATGGCGCCGCGGCTTATGCGGACTTCTACGGCTGCGCGCACGCCTTGCCGTCTGAGGATGGGCTTGGGCGTGACTATGTGCCAGGGCGTAGCATCTTGCTGGAAGGCTATATTCCCGGCATTGAAGGCAGTGTGGAATGTGTGATTGCGGGCGAACGGGTCTACCCGCTGCTGATCAATGAAAAATTACTGCTGACCGAGCGCAGCGGCACGGTCCTCGAGAACCTGCTGATTTCTCCACCGACGTCGTTCAACCAGGCTCAGTGCGCACAGATCCGTCAGTATGCCGTTGACTGCTTGAACGCTACAGGGTTGACCAACGCCGTGGTGCATTTCGAGTTCCGGATGACTGAGGCGGGGCCTGTGGCCATTGAGATCAACCCGCGCCTGGGCGGCCTCTATGTCAACGCGGCATTCCGTGACATTGCGGCAATCAACCCTTACCACGTGTATCTCTCGCTACTGCTGGGCGAGCAGGGGATAGATGTGCAGCTGGGTGCCGCAGTGCAAAAGGTCGCCGACGCCCCGCAACGTTACGCGATGTTGGCGATCTATCCGGATCACAGTGGTCACTTTAAAGGTATTGAAGGTACGGGCTATCTGGCTGAAAACGAGCAGGTACTCGAATATGCCCAGCAAGAGGCCGGCGTTTGTATCGATGCAGATATCGAGGAACACTACTTGCTCAAATGCTGGGCCAAGGTTGACGATGCCGCAGACGCCCATGCCTTGCATGATGCGATAAAACAACACTTACGTGTAATCATCGATATGCCGGACGCAGGATAGCGCTATGGACATCTCACAGATTTCAGCGCACCTGCGCGAGCATCAGTACTGCCATCGCCGAGACTTTCGCGAGTTGATCGATGCTCAGCCCGGCGACGAGCAAAGCTTTCGCGCGTACTGGAACAATCTGGTGCGCGACGAGGCGTTCAGGGCGTACACCCATCGCGAGCGGCGCATTTTGCGCTATCGCTTGTCGCCGTCCCGCCAGTTACAGATCGACAGGGATGCCGCGTTCAAATCGACGGTCACCTATGCCGTTAATTACCGCCAGGGCGTGAACCACCTAAGCTATTGCGAGGAGGGCTTTATCGAGCATCCACTCATGCGGAAGTTGTTGGCCACCGACCTTGCGGTGATTGCACCGCATCTTGGCGATCAGGCCTGCACGATTGATATTCATCAGTTCCGGGTACGGGCGGATGGGCAGTCGAGGAGCCCGACGACCTCAGGGATTCATCAGGACGGTTTGGATTGGGTGTTCATGCACTTTATAGGCGAGCGCAATACAGTGCCGGTGGTATCGCAGGTGTTTGCTGACGAGACGGAGCAACGCTGCATGCTCGACGTGGCAATGGAGCAGTTTCTCGAAACCATCGTGATCAATGATCGTGCTTACTACCACCGCGCCGGTGACGTGAGAGCGCTGGTAGACACCGGGCCCGCCTGGCGCGATGTACTTCTGGTCAGTCTACGTAGGGTCGAAGAGGCGCAGCCGACATGAGCGATGATCGACAGTTGTACCTATCGATCCGCAACGCACGCCTGATCATCTTTGCCCGCGGTGTTTCGGATTTCGGTGCATTCCTCAACCTGGTAGCGCTCTCCACCTATGTGTACTGGCTTAGTCAAAGCGTGGTGTTTGTCAGCATTTTCCTGGCGTGCCGGGTCACCGGCGGAATTGTCGCCAGCCTGTTTGGCATCCCGTTTTTTCGCCGCTTCGCCGGCCGTGGCACCTTGGCTGGGCTGGACTTGGCGAGGGCGTTGTTACTGATGCCGTTGTTGGTGCTGATACCGGCCCATCAACTTAACCTGTTGCCTTTTATCGCCTTTGGTATCGGACTGTGCAATTCGCTGTTCGCCATCGGCCTCAATAGCCAATTGCCCACCTGGGTCGCGCCAGAGCAACGGGTGAATACCAATGCCTGGATCACCTCGGCGGCGGCCACCGGTGCGGTTTTCGGCAGTTTGCTCTCCGGCTTGCTGATCGCCACGGGAGGATTTGAAGCGGTGTTTGCCGCCAACATCGGTACCTATGTGATCGCCGCTTGCCTGGTTTTGCCTTTGCGCGCGCTGTACCGCTCGACCGTTGCCGCCCATCGCGGGCTCGCCGCCGAATGGCGGGAGTTGACCAAGGGGCTACGTGGCGCGCCGGTGCTGGCCGCCATGTTGCTGATCAGCATGCTCGACACCCTCGGCAGCGCGGCGCATAACGTCGGCTGGCCGGTACTGTCCCAGCTGATTTCGCCTGACACCGCGAAAACGGTCATGGGCTATCTGCTGGCGGTCTGGGCTTGTGGCAAGTTCGTTGGGGCACGACTGGCCAGCGTCGTATTGAGAGGCCGTAGCACCCACAGCATGGAGCGTTTATTCATGCTCGGCGTAGCGCTGATGTCCAGCGGTTTTGTCCTTACCTTTCAGCAAACCGAGCTATGGCTGGCACTGCTGCTGGTAGTGTGGGCGGGGTTAGGGGATGGGCTATCCGAGGTGGCGCTGATCTCTCGTGCGCAAAGCGAGCCTGATAGTCTGCGTTTGCCGTTATTCAGCTTATTGACGCTGATTCAGATGGCGGGCTTCGGCGTGGGGATGCTGGTGGCTGGGCCGTTCTATTTGGCCTGGACGCCGGCCCAGGTGATAATTTTATTCCATGGTTTGCCTTTAACTGCGCTGGTCATTATGGCGCTATGGATGAGAAGGCGAGCTTAGTTGCGTGAGCCGGCTCGGTGCGTGTGTTAGATGCTACCGACAGGCTAGGCAATAACGCTAACTACTTGATTTGCAAAGACACGGCAGGCTGAATTGAGCACAATCACAGCTATTCACTTGCCGTTGTGTCGGCTGTTTATGATGATTGGATAAGGAAACGTAAACGTTATTGCTTTCTTTGCGCAGCTGACTATTAAGACCTGTAGCCATACGGACGGTGGCTACTCAGGTGAGCGGCAAGCAGGCAGCTGTACAGGGTCTGGATGATGGAATCTAAACGGTTAAAGGAGCTGATCACGGGAGATCCTGAAATCGCCAAGTGCATGCTGAATCCTCAAGATGAATGTTTCGACTGCGCGGTTAACGTGGCGCGTATATTACGCGCGAACAATGTACGACACCGCATAGTAGGCATGTTGATCTGGGAAACTTTATCCCGAGCGACCGATACGCACTTTGTCGTGGCTGTCTATGATCTGGATGATTCACGTAAGCGCGATAATCCGGATGAGCCATTCATTGTCGATCCTACCTCCGCGCAGTTTTTGGAGTGCGGCCCTCTGTTTGAGTACTTTCATGACTGGCGGTGTCAGTTGATAGAAGGCACGGCGCTGGGGCAAAAGTTGATCAAGCTGAAAGAATACGACAACCCTTGTCAGGCCCAGCGCGATTTAAGGTTTTTTTACGATTTTCCGAGTGAGTTTGATGGCGGCTGTTTGACCACTCCCATTTGGTATATTGAATATCGCAATGACACAACGCTAGGGGAGTCTCTTGATGACTCGAGTGGAGCGAAGGCCGTGGTCTCGAATATTTCACTGTTTGGTATGTCTGCCATTATTCGCATACTATCGACGCGTCGAAAGACTATGGGTTAATCCCATTCAATATTGGCACAAGTTGATATTGTACTGAACGCTGCTTCAAGCAACTTTAAGCTTTGTAATAAGTAAACACTGAGATCGCTCTGCGCTTATGAATTATGTAGATGAATATGTTAGCGCGCTCAGTAATCGCTCCTGTGGTCGCGACCTTGAGTATACGGCCGAATTCGTCGAGCTGGAGCAAGCTTCACGCACAGCCGAAACTGTTGAATACGGCGAGCATGTGTATGTCACCCAGGCTATAGATTGGCCGCACGTTGAGGCCCTATGTCGAGGTTTGTATGAGCAGACACTGGACCTGCGGGTGATGGTGATTCTGGCGCGTGCGTTGCTTGACCGCTGTGGCTTGAATGGTTATCTGGGCGGTTTGCGCCTGGTGGCCTGGCTGGTGCGGCAACGCTGGGAAAGCGTGCACCCGCAATTAGTCGCCGAGGATCAGTTCGATCCATTGATTCGGATTAATACCCTGGCAGAGCTGGTGGTACCGTCCACCGTGATTGGCGTGCTCAAGCGTCAGGTATTGGCACGCACCGAGGACGGCCAAACCCTCTGCCTTGGGGACCTGGATACTATTAGTAGCACTGAGGGCGCGCAGCATAACGAGCAGTTGGCACTGTTGACCCAGTTGATAGAACCCAACTGCTCGACTGAATTAATGCGCAGTCTTGGGCTGATAAATGCTTTGCGTACTGTGCTTGATGAAATGACGGCGGATCTGGACGAAAAAACCGCTGTGCAGGGGATTTCACCTTTTCTTGGCTTAAGCAAATCGTTGCAAAAGTGGGGGCGGGTGGTCGAAGACCGTTTACGTTTAGTAGTGACGAAACGGCCATCGGTACAACCCTCAGAACGTGCATCTTCGGTCTCAAGGGCCCAAAACCACGAACGCACTGGCTCCACTTGTGAGTCTCGGGAGGACGTGGTTCGCGCCTTGGATGCGATCTGCTCGTACTACCAACGGCATGAACCTTCAAGCCCGGTTCCCTTTTTGATCGCCAGGGTTCGCCGAGTTACCACCATGAGTTTCATCGATATTATCGAGGAACTGGCACCTAACTCTGTTACCGACTTGCGCCGCTTGGGCGGCCGCGTCGCGGATTAATTAAACTTTACCAGGTCGAGTCGTATGTCGAGTAATAACAGCGGTCAAAAATTCATTGGCCGCAACCGTGCGCCACGCGTGCAAATTGAGTATGAAGTTGAACTGTACGGCGCAGAAAAAACCGTCGCCATTCCGTTTGTTAACGGTGTGTTTGCTGATTTGTCAGGGGCGAACCGCAGTCTGTTGCCAATTTTCTCTGAACGTAAGTTTCTGGATATTGATATTGATAACTTTGATGACCGCATGGGTGCGATCAACCCTCAAGTAAAAATGACGGTGCCGAATAAACTCAGCGGTGACGGCCACCTGGCGATTTCCCTGAGCATGAGCACGATGGAAGATTTTTCCCCAGGTGCGGTCGCACGCAATGTCGAGCCGTTGCGCGAGTTGCTTGAAGCGCGCAATCAACTGGCAAACTTGTTGACGTATATGGATGGTAAAAGCGGTGCTGAGCAATTGCTGGCTCAATTGCTGGAAGACCCGGTGTTAATGGCCTCGTTACTGGCACAGAGCAATCCGCCTGCCGATGCGGCAGTGGATGTTTGACGCATGTTTTCCATTCTTATTTGAACAGGTGTAATCCATGTCTGGTGTTGTTCAGCAGTCCATTCCAGTCGTCGTTTCCAACAGTGAGTTTAATGATCTGTTGCAACGCGAATTCAAACCTCGCAGTGAGCAGGCCCGGGGCCTGATTCAGTCGGCCGTGCATACGCTGGCCAAGCATGCATTGCGCAATACTCAGCTGATTGCCGATGACACGTTAAGTACCATTTCAGCGTTAATCGCCGAGATTGATCAAAAACTCGCCGAGCAAGTCAATGTTGTGTTGCATCACCCCAATTTTCAAACCGTTGAATCGGCCTGGCGGGGCCTGGAATATCTGGTCAGCAACACGGAAACCGACGAGCAATTGAAAATCAGGTTTTTCAATGCATCGAAGGCTGAAGTCGCTCATGAGTTGAAAAAATTCAAAGGCGCGGCGTGGGACCAAAGCCCGCTGTTCAAGAAAATTTATGAGCATGAATACGGGCAGTTTGGTGGTGAACCGTTTGGAGTGTTGATTGCCGATTACTATTTTGATCACAGCCCGCCGGATATGGCGTTGCTCGCCTCTATGGCCAAGATTGCAGCGGCGGCCCATGCGCCGTTGATCAGTGCGGCCATGCCAAGCGTGCTGATGATGGATTCCTGGCGTGAACTGGCCAACCCACGTGATCTGACGAAGATCTTTCAAACCGCTGATTATGCGGCGTGGCGCAACCTGCGCACTAGTGAAGACTCGCGCTATGTGGGGCTGACAATGCCGAGATTTCTTGGGCGAATTCCGTACGGCGCTAAAACGGCCCCGGTGGACGAATTCGCTTTCGAGGAAGTGACCGATGGGCAGGCCGACAATTATCTGTGGACCAACGCGGCTTACGCCATGGGCGTCAGTATTAACCGATCGTTCAAAGAATATGGCTGGTGCTCACGTATTCGCGGGATTGAATCGGGCGGCGCGATCAGTGATTTGCCCCTGCACACCTACCCAACTGAAGACGGCGGCGTGGACATGACGTGCCCCACGGAAATCGCGATCAGCGACCGACGTGAGTTGGAGTTGGCGAAGAACGGTTTTATGCCTTTGGTGCATTGCAAAAATTCGACGCTGGCGGCCTTTATCGGTGCGCAGTCGCTGCACCAGCCCCAGGAATACAGTGATCCCGACGCGACAGCTAACGCCAAGCTGTCTGCGCGCCTGCCTTACTTGTTTGCCACGTGCCGTTTCGCGCATTACCTCAAGTGCATCGTGCGCGACAAGATCGGTTCGTTCAAATCACGCGCCGAAATGGAGACCTGGCTTAACAACTGGATTATCCGTTACGTCGAGCGCAACCCAAGTACCGCGACGGATGCCGATAAGGCACGCAAACCATTGGCCAGTGCCGAGGTTGTGGTCGAGGACATTGTGGAGAATCCAGGGTTTTACCAAGCCAAATTTTATTTGCGCCCGCATTACCAATTGGAAGGCCTGACCGTCTCGCTGCGCCTGGTTTCTCAACTGCCCTCCGTCAAGAACTGAGGCCGACGAGTTTAGCGCTCGAACTGTTATTTAACGCACTATTTTCCTGAACCAGAAGGCTCATCATGATTGCTCTCAAGTTTGAAACCGAGATTAAAGGCACCTGCACCGAAGCGAACCATAAGGGCGAGATCGTTATTGACTCGTATTCTTTTGGTTCTTCCCGTTATGTAGCGATTAATGACGGCGAGCGTCAAACCGGCGTTTCGAATATTTCGGAAATGAGCCTGACGAAGTCCACCGATATTTCTTCCCCCGATCTGTTTCTGCAATCGACCAACGGCAAGTCCTTGGGCGTGGCCACGCTCACGGTGCTGCAGACCGGCGGCAGTACGGAAGATACGCAGCCGTATTTGATTATTACCTTGAGTGATGCGCTGCTCACCAGCTATGTCATTGAAGGTTCCAAGAGTCGCCCGACCGAGCGCCTTCATTTGAGCTTCACCAAAATCAAATTCAAATACGTTGAGTTCAACGGCAATACCAAGAACGGCGATGTTGAAAAAACCTACGATTTGCTGGCCAAAAAAGCGGGTTGATAGGTTTCTTCGGTTGTTTGATAACCGCCCAATAGTCTGTTGAGGTTTCTGTATGTCTATTGCCACAGCATCACTGCTGGATCGTTTGACCAGCTCTACCGGTGCCTATGGCAATGACCTGACGGCGCCTCCAGACGGTGTAGGGCGGTTATGTCATGAGTTGGCACAGTTGTTCAATTCAACAGGGTTGGGCTGCTTTTATGAACTGAGCGGGCAGCCGCGGGTTGCCCGCTCGGTACTCAATTGTGGTCTCGGTAATTTTGCGGGTGTGCTGTTGTCGAGCGTTGACCTCAAAGCACTGGAACTTCGTATCCGTACCTTGATTCGGGATTTTGAACCCCGGGTGCTCAGCCATACTTTGCAGGTACAACTGTTGCCTGGTTCTGGTAGCTCTAGCTATTTCAAGTTTTTGTTACAAGGCGAAACCCGCCACCGCGCCTCGCAGTGGTCGTTTCGGTTGCAGGCTTCGTGGAATACCGAGAGCGGTGAAGTGAGCGTCCAGCCATACGGCAAGCACCATGGATGATCGCCTATTACGTTTGTATGAGCGCGAGCTGAGTTTTTTGCGCGAGGCGGGCAGTGAGTTCGCCAAGGATTACCCGAAGGTGGCCAGCGCTTTGGGGTTGGGCCATGACGAGGTCACGGACCCGTCGGTGGAGCGCTTGCTCGAAGGCTTGAGTTTTCTCACCGCCCGCGTGCAATTGCAAATGGAGGCAGAGTTTCCAACGTTCACACAGAACCTGTTGGCGTTGATTCAACCACAGTTTTTGCTGCCGGTGCCCTCGATGGCGGTGGTCCAGTTTGCTCCGGACCTGCAAGAGGGCAGCTTGGCGTCGGGCTATACCCTCCCCAGCGATACGGCCCTGCGGTCAAGCCTGGATCGCGAGGGGCAAGTGCCTCGTTGCGAGTTCAGAACCCTTGCGCCGGTCACGTTGTGGCCGATTCGTCTGGAATCTGTGGGCTACCTTCCCAGCTCCCGATTGCTTAAAGGCTTGCCGTCGGCGTTGGCCGATCAAGCCGTGTCTGCGTTGCGCTTGAATGTACGCACGACCTCGGGCCTACGCTTCGAGCAATTGGCACTTGAGGCGCTGACATTGTTTCTGCCTGGCAGCGATTCATTGCCGATGGTTTTACAGGAGGCGTTGCTGGCACATGCGTGTGGCGTACTCGTGCGACCGGCCGAAAGTGATGCACCATGGGAACATTTGATCGAACCGCACCAGATAACGCAAACCTATCGGGAGCCAGGCGAGGAGGGGCGGCAAGTACCCTTATCGTTGAGCAATTCAGCGTTTGCCCAGCTGAGACAGTTTTTGGCGTTCGCGCCTGCCCAAAGATTTGTGACTTTAGGCGGATTAGGGCCGGCGGTGCGCGCATGTCGCACTGATCAGCTGGAGTTGGTAATTCTATTTCGGCCACTCACGTTACCGCTCCCCGCACGTTTGGATGTCAGCAGTTTTGCGCTGTTCTGTGCGCCGGCGATCAACCTGTTTGCCAAGTATACCGATCACGTTGCGTACGACCCGCACCGCCAAGAGTTGCCGGTGGTTGTCGACAAGTCCAATCGTCTGGCCCACGAGGTGCTGGACGTTCTCTCGGTGCATGGTTATTGCGCTGGGTCCAGGGAACGGCTGGTGTTTTTGCCTCTCTATGCGCCTCAGGCACTGGCTGGCAGCGGTGTGCAACCGGCGGGTTTCTATCAGTTGCATCGCGGTCTGAGCCGCAGGCCCGACAGGGCGATGAACCGTGAGTCCAACTATCAAGGCAGCGATGTCAGCCTGTCGTTGGTTATCGCTTCGCTTCCCGAGGGCGAGAGTGACCTTCAGCAACTGGCGCTGAAAGTACGGTGCTCCAATCGTGATTTACCGTTGAGGATGCCACTGGGGCAGGGCAACACGGATTTTGCACTCGATGTCAGTGCGCCAGTTTTGTCCGTGCGCTGTGTCGCCGGCCCCTCCAAGCCGGTACCCGCGCCGCTTCAGGGGGAGCGGCAATGGCAAGCGATACGCCATCTTTCGCGCAACTTTTTGCCGTTGGCCGAAGAGGATGGCAAGGCGGGCGCGCGGGCGCTGTGCGATCTGCTGTCCTTATACATCGCCGACGATAGCGTGAGCAGCAGGCTGTTACAGGCTATCCATTCGTTGCGTGCACAGGTGACCACACGACGGCTTCCGGGGCCCGGCCCGGTGACGTTTGGCCGAGGGTTAAAACTCATATTGACGCTGGACGACGGTGCTTGTGAGAGCACAGGAACCTACGCGTTCGGCTCGATACTGGAGGCGTTCTTCGCACATTACTCCGCACTTAACTCGTTTACCGAGACCGAGCTGCACAGTGTGACACGCGGTCATATCAAAACATGGCGGGCGAGGGCGACTCAATGCATGACCTTGTGACTCGCCGACCCTCTTTAGGTCACTGGCCATGGCGCTATGAATTTTTCAGTGCCATGCGCTGTATTGAGTCTGCCTACCCGCAGATGCCACGCTGGGGGACCGCTGACCATCTGCGCGACGACCCTGTGCGTCTGGCGCAGCAAGTGTCCCTGGCGTTTCAGCCGGCGATGATTGCCGGTTGGCGCTTGCGTGAAGGGCAAGCGGCCTGCCTGATGGTCAATTTCTTTGGTTTGACCGGCGTTAATGGGCCGATGCCATTACATTTCAGTGAAAGGCTATTGTCGTTGCAGGTCAATCATAACGACCCTGGCGCCGCGCATTTTCTAGATGTCTTTCATCATCGATTGTTGAGTCTGCTCTACCGCAGTTGGGCCATGGCTCGCCCGGTGGTGTCGGCTGATCGGCCAGCACACGATCGCTTTCGCGACTACGTATCGGCTTTCTCACCCGCACGAATGAGCGCATTGCCCGGCGCTGGAACTTATTACGTCAACCAGATGGTCGACCAGCGACGCAGTGCTCGCGGTTTACTTGCGATGGTCAGGGACTTTTTGCAGGTGCCGGTCAGTGCGCAAACCTTGGTGGGACGGCGTGCAGCCTTAGAGCCTGAGCAATGCCTCAGGCTCGGACGTCAGCGGGAGTCCAGCCAACTGGGCGTGGCAACGCTAGTGGGCAAGCATGCCTGGAATGTCCAACACAGTTTTACGCTGCAACTGGGGCCACTGTCGTGGTGCGATTACCAGAGGCTTTTACCCGGCGCAGCGTTCCTCTTGCCGCTCTATCAGTTGGTCGAGCGTTATGTCGGCCGCACTTTTCAATGGGACCTTCAATTACAGCTCGATCCTGCACAGGTCGTGCAGTTGCGCCTGGGAAGCCAATTGCCGCTGGGCCAGGCAACCTGGTTGGCGGCTGGCGGCGAGCCGCGCAGGTATCGGCATTGGCGTTTCACAGCGGCACGCTTTTTTCAGTGACTGATTCAGGAGCAAAGGCATATGCCGGCACAAGTGGTCATGGGGGCTTCGTTGCGTTGCTCCTTCGGCAATACGCAAGCCAAGTTGATTGTACTGCCCATCAATCGGGTGTTTGCCGAGGGGCAATTGGCGGCGACCATCATGGATCACCTGCCGATGGTCAACATCTGCTCGTTTGGAATGTGCAGTTCCCTGGCCAACCCACAGGTCGCGGCGGCGACATCGGCAGCGATGGGGGCATTGACGCCGATGCCGTGTTTGCCGGTAACGGTCACGCCATGGATTCCCGACGTTACAAAGACCTTGATTGGCAAACTCCCAGCTTTGGGCAGTACCGCAACCTGCTCCTGCACCTGGGCAGGCCTGATTCAGGTTGCGGATCCAGGCACCCGGAAAACACTGATCTCATGATTAAGCGAGTCGCATGATGAGCAGTTTCAAGGCTAGTCAGATCAAGGCGCCTTCAGCGGCCGGCACGTTATCGCTGATTCATTTTGAAGCGAGCGAGGGGCTGAGCATGCTCGCGCAGTACACCCTCGAGGTACAGGGCAGCAAAACCGAGTTGGACGCCAATCGGTTGCTCGGCCAGACACTGGGTGTCGGCTTGAGTGCTTCCGATGGCGGTGTGCGCTGGGTACACGGGCATATCAGCGCGGTAGCCCAGGATGATCGATTTGGCCAGCAGGGGCGCTACACGCTGACGTTGCGCCCGTGGCTATGGTTGTTGACGCTGGCGAGCCACAATCGTTTTTTTGAGGAAAAAACGGTAGTCGAGGTGCTGACGGCGGTGCTGGACGAGTACCCGGGTACGGTGGATTGGCAAGTGACGGGGCGCTATGACGCCATGGAATACTGCGTGCAGTACTGCGAAAGCGATTTCGATTTTTTCAGCCGACTGATGGAACGTGCAGGGCTCTATTATTTTTTCACTTTTAAGGACGGTAGCCACGAGTTGGTTATCGTCGATGCCATGAGCGCCCACAAAACGGCAGCTCACTGCGACAAAATGAGCTACAGACCGCACCAGCCCCACTTCATCGCCAGCGTTTTCAGTTGGGTATCGCGGTCTGAAATGACGACGGGAAAGGTCTCGCTGCATGACTACGATTTCAGCAAGGCCAATAGCCGTGAGGCTAGCGTTCAACGCGGCGAGAGCGCTGTCGCTGCTGGTTATGAGCTGGACGATTATGAGCGGTCGTCGTACCCCGGTTTTTTTGCCGATCAGCGTGCCGGCGATGCATTCGCCAAGGTACAGGCGCAGGCTCTGCTCACCCGCCAATGCGTGGCGCACGCGACCCACTCGACACCCTACCTGACGCCTGGTCACCGCTTCGAACTCACCGATCATCCGCAGTCGGCTCATAACGCCAAATACCTGGTGGTGCGATCAACCCTGACAGGCAGTTGCCCGGAGTCGACGGGCGGGCTTGGCGAGCTTCGCTTTGAAGGCTCGGTTGAGGTGATCAAAACCAGCCAGATATTCCGTGCGCCCATTCGCACGCCAACGCCGGTCATTAGCGGGCCGCAGACCGCCTTTGTGGTGGGTAAATCCGGCGAGCCACAGTGGGTGGATAAGCATGGCCGGGTCAAGGTGCAATTTCATTGGGACAGCAGCGGCAAGGAAAACGAAAACTGTTCCTGCTGGGTACGTGTCGCCCAGCCGATGGCTGGCAAACGCTGGGGCGCAATGTTCTTGCCGCGCGTAGGGCAGGAGGTGGTGGTGCAGTTTCTGGACGGCAGCCCGGACCGACCTCTGGTGGTCGGCGGCGTTTATAACGCTGGAACCCGGCCACCTTGGGATTTACCCGACCAGGCTTCACGCTCTGGCTTCAAATCGCAATCGCTTGGCGACCAGCAGATGTACAACGAGCTGCGTTTTGAAGACAAGAAGGACGCAGAACAACTGCTGATTTATGCGGGGCGCAACCAGGATGTCACGGTGGGCAATGACGCGTTCGTCAGTGTGGGCAACGATTGGCATATCAGCACGGGAGCCAACCAGTTCGTCAAGGTTGCCAAGGACCTGCACGAGTCGGTGGAAGGCAGTCGCAATGTCAAGGTAAGCAAGGACTGCTCGTTGAGTATTGACGGGGACAGCCACTCACAAGTTGAGGGCAAACAGTATTTGACCGCAGGCAGTGTGGACCTCAAAGGTCAGCAAACGATCACCCTTGAAGCCGGCAGTGAGTTGGTGCTCAAGGTCGGTTCAAGCTCCTTGGTACTCAGCGCTTCGGGCGTGGCGATCAATGGCGTCCAAGTCACGATTGACGGCTCTGCAAAGGTCGATATCAACGGCGGTGGCGGTGGTGCTGCTACCGGTGCTGATGCAGCTCAACCTGTCGCTGCAACACTGCCGGAGGAAGCCGACAATGGTCAGGCTTGAGTCGTTGTCGCGGTGGTGGCTAGCGAGCGGATTGCTGGCGTGCATGACCGGTTGCAGCTTCTTGGCCGAGCCCGTACCTGAGCCCGTCGCGGACCCTCACCTGACCCTTGCCTTGCAGACGTCTCTGGACGCCAATCGCAACCTTTACGGCAGGCCATCGCCGGTGCGGGTGCAGGTGTTTCAACTGCTGCGTCGTCAAGCCTTCGAGCAAGCCAGCCTGGCTCAATTGAGTTCGGCGGCCGAGCAGGTTTTACGCGCTGACTGGCTGGGGCAGGAGGTGGTTGTGCTGCGCCCCGGCGAACGTTATCGCTACCACTTCATCCCCGAATCACGCATGCGCTACATCGGCATCATTGCCGAGTACCGCGATATTGATCAGGCGCGCTGGCGAGCCATCACCTTGCTGGATCAACGCAAGACCCCAGAGCTATCCGTCCAGATCGGACGGCATGCCATCGAGTTCATGGCCCCCCCCTCAATGATAGAGCTACAAACGAATGATTAACCAACCTAAAGTCGTGTGGTCCGAAGGCATGTTCCTTCAGCCTCAACACTTCCAACAACACGAACGCTACATTCAAGCTCAACTGGTTCAAGCACTGCGTGCACTGCAAGTCGATGCCTGGGGGTTTACCGCGCTTAAAATTGACAAGGGGCAGTTGGCGCTAGGGTCCATAGTATTGACCGAGTGCGCAGGCGTGCTGCCGGATGGCAGTTTTTTTGTGCTTGGCGACGATGAACTGGCGTTGTTGCGCTACACAGTGGTGGAAGGGGAGCGGGACCAGCCAGTGGTATTAGCGCTGGCGCTGCAACGCGGTCACGGTGTGGACACGGAAACAGCGCCTTCTGCCGACAGCCTCGCACGCTATCGGGTGGTTGAGGCGTGCGTCCCTGATAGCAACGTACAGGGCAGTGAGGCGGCGACGTTGCAGTTGGGTCAACTGAACATGAAGTTGGCGCGTGAGCAGGATGTGGTGGTCTCCCATGTGTTTTTACCAGTCGCCAGGGTGCTTGAGCGTTCACCCGGGGGGCAAGTGTTATTGGATGAGGAGTTTATTGCGCCGGTCATGGCCTGGCGGCGTTCGCCAAAGCTTGCGGAGTTTGTCGATGACATCATCGGGCGTGTTCGCCAGCGCGCCTTTACGCTGGCGGCGAACCTTGGCGTGCAGGGGCTGGGCGGGGTTTCCGAAGTACAGGACTTTTTGATGCTGCAAACGCTCAATCGCGCTCAACCCTTGCTGGTACAACTGGCCAGTCGTGAGGGATTGCACCCCGAGCAGCTCTATCGTTCGCTGGTAACGTTGGCGGGTGATCTGGCCATTTTTGTTGAAGAGGATAAGCGGCCCAAGCAATACCCAATCTACCGCCACGATCAACTGGCCGATTGCTTTACACCAGTGATTCAGGACCTTCGTCATGCCCTGAGTGCTGAAGCCGGCTCCGATGTGGTTCCGCTGGCGTTGAGTGACAGAGAGTTGGGGGTACGCTTTGCGTCGGTGCCCGACTCGCAGCTGTATCGATCGGCGCGTTTCGTGCTGGCTGTACGCGCGCAACTGCCTGACGATGAGCTGCGTAAACGTTTCCCGCACAACCTGAAGATTGGCCCGATCGAGTGTATGCGTGACCTGGTTGACCTGCAGTTACCCGGTCTGAAGGTGCATGTATTGCCTGCCGCGCCACGTGAGCTGCCGTATTACGCAGGCTTCAGTTATTTCGAACTGGAAAGTGAACATCCCTTGTGGGCTGGCTTGAGCAGCAGCGCCGGGTTTGGTTTGCACCTTGCCGGGGATTTTCCAGGGTTGCAGTTGGCTTTCTGGGCTATTAAGGCTGGCCAATGAGTACCGCTAAGCCAGGTTACTGGCGCCGCTGGGTGTCCCGACGCAAACGGCCACTCGATGATGGCTATGATGAGCCGGCACGTACCGTTTCGGTTTCGGCAAATGAAGTGCTGGTGCAGTTGGCAGGCGATCTGCTCTACGAAGTCGTGCCGTTGCGTGGCTTGAATCATGCTCCGGATATCGATGAGCTACGCGCCCGGTTGATTACCCAAGTGCGTAGTTTTCAGCGCAATGCGCTGGAAGCGGGGATCGATCAGCATACCCAGGAGCATGCCAAGTATGCGCTCTGCACGCTGCTCGACGAGGTGATTGCCAACTGTGACTGGGGGCAGGGCGCGTGGTCCAAGCAAAGCCTGTTGATGATCTTTCACAACGAGACAGCCGGTGGGGAAGGCTTCTTCGTTCACCTTGATGCAGCTGAACTCAGACCTGCGGAGAATCTGGCGCTGCTGGAATTGATGTACTTGTGTTTGGCACTCGGACTGGAAGGGCGCTATCGCATTCAGAGCGAGGGGCGTGCGGCCTTGGCGTTGCGCAGGCGTCAGCTTTACGAAACCATTCGGTTGCAGCGGGGCCATCATCCGAAGGTGCGTTTGAATGAGCACTTGCTCACCTTGAACCACGACTATTTCAGTCGCCGCGAACGCCTGTTCTGGTGGAGCTTTTGTTTTTGCTTGCTGGTGCTGGCGGGGGCCGGAGTACTTTACTTCGAGAAGCGCTCCTATCAACAACTGCAAGCTCTGCAAGCGCTGCGCCCGGCACAGTCGACCACGGTTGCACAAACACTGGCCGAAAAATTGGCCACCGACATCGAGGCCAATCGCCTGACGCTTATTGATGATGGGCGGAGCGTGCGCATCGTGCTCAGTTCCACTGGTTTGTTTGCCAGCGGTGGCAGCGAGATTGCCGAACAGACGCGTTCGCTGCTGTTGCGAATTGCGCAGGCATTGGGCGAGTGGCAGGGCCGGATTCAGGTTATTGGCCACAGTGACGACACCCCCGTGGCTGGACGACTGGGGTCCAATGAAGCGCTGTCGCTCGCACGCGCCCAGTCAATCCTGAAGGTGTTGGTGGGCGACAAGCGTGACCCTCTGCGCTTCAAGGCCGAAGGTCGTGGTGCTGCCGAGCCGCTGTTCCCAAACGACAGTGTGGAGCACCGTGCACGCAACCGGCGGGTCGAGATCTTGATCTATGCCCCAGAGCCTGTGGCGACCCCCTGATGGGCTAATGAAATTTCCCCCTCCTATGTGTGGATGATTGGCGTCATGCTTTTGCGATTCTTTAAAACGCTGTCACGGGCGGCCGTGATGGTCGCGATGTTGTACTGGGTGACGGTGCTGGTGCGTGACTATGGCCCTCGCTTGTCGATAGATGGCAGCATGCTGTTCACTGAGACATGGCAGCAATGGGGGGTATTGTTACCGTTATACGTTGGCGGGCTGATCTGGTTTTGCTGGAGATGGAGCGTTGATGCGCAGCGCGCCAAACACCGCGCTCTGGAGGTTCAAGTCGACTTGGAGAAACGGATAGCTCCCTGTGAGCGTGAGTTGCAATTGCGTGAGCAGCTTACACAGTGGCGCTTGGAGACACAGGTTGAGGGTGTCAGGCCAGCATTTTTGCTCTTCGATTTACATACCACCTCGAACGTTGACCTGCGTATTGAGCGGGTAGGGCGTTACAGCGTGCTGACGGTGAGTGGCCGCTTGCTGTCCGAGGCTGAGTCGCGACGCTGGCAATGTTTGTTGGATGGGCTCAAAGGCGCTAAACGTGACCGATGCGCTTTGGTGGGCGGCCTGTTGTTATTGAATGCTCAGAAGCTGCTGGGAGCCGATGACGGCCAGGAGTTACAAGCGTTGAGCCTGCGCGAGCGCCTGGAGGAGCTGGCGCGCGCGATCGGTAAGGGCTTGCCGATCCAGGCTATTGTGAGCCACTGCTCCAGCCTGCCGGGCTATGTGCCCTCGATTATGGGATTGCAGGGCGAGGAGCGTGATTTGGCGATTAGCTTTCCTTTGGGGACTAACCAATCCAACCTCTTGCGATTGACCGAACGCATGGGTAATCGACTTGAGACCCTTGATGACAGCCTGCTTGATCGATTGCAGAGGGAGCCGCTGACCCTGCTGCGGACTCAGCTTTATGGGTTTTCACCGTTGTGGCGACTGTTCAGTGGGCACGTACAGGTTTTTTTGCAGGCGGTCTTTCATGATCAGGCGCGTTTGCAGTCGCTGCGCTTCACGGCGGGGGATTTGGCTGAAGACGTTCAAGGGGCTACGAGTTCGACGCTGTTACTGCGGACCTTGCAGCAGTGTGAGCGTCATGGCGCCTGGCGTATGTTTCTCAAGCATTCTGCAGGTTGGGTGCGCTCGCATGCTCGGGTGTGTTTGATATTGATCGTGGCGGGTGTGTGTGCGTTTCTGGCCCATCATTATCATCATCAGGCGCGCATGCTCGATAAGCTGGCCGAGCAGCGGGAAGCGCTATTTAACCTTCGCCAGGGTGGACTTGAGCGGCTCACTCTCCTGACCGACATGGTTGATGTTTCGCAGGATAAGGGTTGGCTGCCCAGCCTGCAGCTTAACCAGCAACAGCGCCTGGTGACACTGATTCAAACGTTATACGAGCAAGCGTTGAGCGAGGTCGTTGCACAACCATTGGCCAACGCGTTGGAAGAGCGGATCAACAGTCCTAAGGCCCACGCTTACGACAATCTGCGCCTGTATTTGATGCTGGGCGGGCAAGGTCGTTTGGATACCGACTTTGTTGCACGCGAACTCAAGGTATTGTCGGATCAGCGGCTCCCTCAACCGCAACGTGAATGGCTGAGCGCGCATTTACAGCGGGTAGTACAGTCGATACCTGCTGCTGAATTGTTCAGTGTCAACGACGCCCTCGTGGAACAGGCGAGAGAGCACATCTCGCGTGAACCGGTGGCGCAGCGTGTTTACCGCCAGCTATCGACCGTGTTGCGAAACCTGCCCCACAAGGAGTTGAGCGTTGCCAGCGAAATCGGGACAGGAGGCTTGATGTTATTTGCCTCACGCTCTGGCCGCTCTATGACGCAGGGGGTGCCTTGGCTCTTTACCCTGGAAGGTTATACGCACTTGAACCAACGATTGGAGCGTTTCATTGCCGAGGCTTTGCGTGATGAAAGCTGGGTTATGGGGGCGGCTCGTCAGCAAGCTCTGCACCACGTGCGGGCCGAAATATTGGGTCTTTATCAACGTGACTATGTGAGGCATTGGGAGTACTTCGTCTCTGACTTAAAAGTTGCGGGCCTCAATGAGCCTGAACAATTGCCGGGGCGTCTGGAGCGTTTGTCACAGCTGGAAGGTGCATTGAGTCGATTGTTACAGTTAATCGACCGTGAAACCCGTTTAAGCCTCAATGCTGAGAACGACGGCATATTCAAGCGTCTTCGCGAGCGCACTGTTGCACTGAAGACACATTTGGGCGTCGAGGACAACGCCAAGGACATTCTCAATGACGCATCGGAGCAAAGTGCTGTAACGCAACACTTCGCTTCGTTTCATCGGCTGACCGAGTTTGTCGAGGGGCGGCCCAGCCTTCTGGATCAACTGCGCGAAGCGCTGGCTTACGCGGGGGTTTATCTGTCGGCCCGAGAAGCTTCAACAGCCTCGGGTTTATCACCACCCGACGTCAATGCGCTTGAGCGCTTGGACTCACTGACGAGCACTTTGCCACTGCTGATAAGGCCGCTACTCAGCGACATCGTCAAAGTCGGTAAAGGCTGGGTACGTGCACACCAGTCCGTGACGCTCACAAAAAAATGGGCACAAGACCTTGGGCCTTACTGCGAGCGTGTGGTCCAGCAACGCTACCCTTTTGATCGCAATGCAAGCACCGATGTGCCACTGGAGGCTTTTAACCAGCTGTTTGCCGCTGACGGGTTACTGCAAACATTTGGGCGCTTTTATCCTGGTCGTCACAAAGACGAAAGTACCTTACTTCGTCCCGACAACAGAGCGGTTGAGGGTGATGAGATCGACCCTTTGGTTCTGCTGCAATTTGACCGCGCAGAACATATCGGCAAGGTTTTTTTTCCTGCAGGCGCCGCGCAGGCGCACATTGATTTCGAAATTAGCCCGGTGACCATGGACGAAGAGATCGCCTCCTTCAGCCTGATCGTGGATGACCGTCAGTTGAGTTACTCTCACGGCCCTATTTTGCCGAGCCTGTTTACCTGGCCCTCTCAAGTGCTGGGTACGCGACTAAACGCGGTGGTGACGCTGTTGGATGGGCGTACCATACGACAGTCGCAGGAAGGCACGTGGGCGTGGTTTCGGCTTATCGACCAAGGGCTACTGAGCGCCGGCCCTACTGCCGATACGCAGTGGCTGACGCTTTCATTTGATGGCTATAACGTCGTATTGCAGATACGCAGTGTGGGGCTTGAGCAACCCTTCGGTGACGCCAATGTGCGAGCGTTTCGCTGCCCTTATTCGCTGAGTACGTAACTAAGTGTTGCCGGGGGCAAAGTTGGCATCGGTGGAACTAACCTGTGCAGATTTATTTCCTACAAGTTGCCCTACAACGCTGACATTTAAATATTGTTACTTTCCTCTGTGGTGATCACCACAGAGCTCTAACTAATGAAGAAAGTAATGTTGAAAAAAACACTGGGCCTGGCTATTACCCTGGCCTCTTCACAAGCGTTTGCGGCTGGCTTTGCATTGAATGAACAAAGTATCAGTGGGATGGGAACAGGTTTTGCCGGACGGTCTTCATCGGCAGAAGATGCCAGTACTGTCTATGGCAACCCCGCCGGTATGGTTCGCCTGGATGGCCAGCAAATAACCGGTGGTCTCGCCGTTATCGACGCAACGAGCAACATCAGCCAGGCCAGCGGCAGTTCGAGTGGCAGTAACAAGGGCAACATGGTGCCGCTTACCGGCGTGCCTTTTGCTTTCTACACCCAAAAACTGAACGAGCAATGGGCTGCAGGCTTTGGTCTCTATGCGCCATTTGGCATGGTCGCCGATTATGAAAAAGGCTTCCAGGGCAAAGCGTTCGGCAGCAAGAGCGAGGTGAAAGTCATCACGCTCCAGCCAACCGTCAGCTATGCCTTCAACGATAAGCTGTCTATCGGTTTTGGCCCGACCATCAACCGGGTTTCCGGTACCCTGGAGTCGGATATCAACCTTCCGAACCCAAGTCTCGCGTCCAACAATATCAAAATCAAGGGTGACGACACCGCCTTGGGTTTTAACGCTGGCGTGTTGCTTCAAGCAACTGACAGCACGCGGGTAGGCCTGACTTACCATTCGCAGGTCAAGTACAAGCTGGAGGGGCAAACTCAAGTCACTAAAGGTGCCAACGTTCCTGGCGCAGTATTGAGCAGTGGCCGCTACGACGCATCTCTCAAAATTGATACGCCAGAGTCCTGGGATTTCTCTGTGACGCAAGAGGTGAATGCTGATTGGAAACTCTATGCCGGGGCAACCTGGACACGCTGGAGTCGTCTCAAAGACATTACGGTCAAGAACGAGGGCGTTACTTACAGCAATGGTGTGTATGCCCAGGCTTTACTCAGTACCATTAAAGAGGAGCAAAACTGGCACGATACCTGGGCCTACGCCGTGGGCACTTCCTATCGACTGAACAAACAGTGGGTGCTGCGCACCGGTTTGACGGTTGACCAGTCGCCGACCAACAACACCGATCGCTCGCCACGTATTCCTACCGGGGATCGGACCATCTTCAGTCTCGGTGCTGGCTACGATGTTGCGCCGAACATGACCGTCGATGTGGCTTATGCCTATCTCAAGGAAGCGCCGGTCAAGGTTGACCGCACCAACGCGCTTGGCCAGTACTACAAGGCCAAGTACGAAAACAGCGCCAATGGTTTCGGCTTAGGGGTCACTTACCGCTTCTGATTCGCCATCGTCTTAAAGCCCTGCTTTCTCACAAGAGAGCGGGGCGTTTTCGTAGATGAGAGTGGGCGGTGCAGAGGCCGCTGGCTTCAACGCGTCAAGCCCGCTGTGCATTTGGCACTGGCGCAGGAACTGATTGCCAGAGAACGGGCGCGTAACAAGTGACGCTGGAAATCTCAAGGAGAAATAGCCCGGCGATTGCCGGGCTGGTTTGCGTTCACGTTTTTAATGTCGTATCACTATTCGATATCGATCTTGATCAGTTCTCTGACTTTCCGGTCCAGCGCCTTCATAGCCGCCGGTGTATCTGCTTGTAACCACGCATCCACTGCAAACACCTCCTCAAAGTCGCCGCCGATGGACGTGCCGGGTGCTATATGGGTATTCACACTCAGCACACCGGGCAGTTGGCGTGCCGCTTCGACGCCGTGGATCCCTCTTAAAATTCCACTTACCCGTGGGTAAACCGCAGACATCCCATGATACCCAGACGCGATGGGGGGCTCGGGGAAACTAAATGGTTTGCCCAGCAGTTGTTGAACGTATACAGCTGCAAAGTCAACACCACGCAAAGCCAGCAGGCTTTCCCGCACACGCATTCCACCAACGCGTGGGTTAACTTCGATGATGCTGGCACGGCCTTTGGAGTCGTATCGTAATTCAACGTGACAGAAACTATTCCTCAAACCCAGCGTGTTCAATACCACGCGCGTGTAGATCAATATTTGTTGCTGTTCGTTGAGCGTAAGGCGAACGGGGGGGCTGACCAAAAGGTTTTCATAGGATGAGTATGAGCTCTGCTCTACGTCTAACTTATCGTGCATCACCAACGGCAGGATTTGGTGCCCGGTGCATAAACACTCGACACTGATTTCATAACCGTCAATCGCCTCTTCGGCAAGCATCTCGCGCATGGGTTCGAAATGTTCGTCGCCAATGTCGTGGGCGCAAAAATATTCAGTGTAATAACCATGGCGAGCATGCTCCTGATAATGGCGGAATACGCGGCGCATGTCGGCAATATTCTCACAACGTGAAATAAAGCTTGAGCCCAAACCCACCACGGGTTTCAGTATCAGTGGGAAGCCCACATGCTCGGCGGCGACTACAAGGCTGGCATCACCGATAACGCGTGCGTAACGTGCGGTATAGACATTGCGTTCACGCAGGCGCTGGCGCATGGCGAACTTGTTGTTGGCGAGGTACAACGCGTCGACAGGAGGATGGGGCAAACCGCGCCGTGCGCAAAGTTCTGCGACCTGGGCCCCCAATAACCCTTCGGGTGTGAAGAAGCCGATACAGGTGCCGATGCCGACCACGGTTGCGTGTCGCTCCAGACGGCACACCATTGTTTCCAGGCCGTCGCTGCTCCAGTCCGAAATGGAGATGGCGCGAAATGGCAAGGCATCTATGTCATCAGGAGTCAGGGCATCAGGTACGATGGCAATCATAGTCAACCCGGCCTGAGTGGCCGCGACGGCAATGGCACGTAAGTTTGGCAGGCGGATGATCAAGTTTTCTATAACGATAATAGTGAGGGGTTTCATAGGGCGCTTAGTGGGTCAATAGACGAGAAGGGCGTCGTTGCCATCCGGGTAGTGCGAGACGATGTAGCCTTGATCATCAATCTCGTGCAGTGGCGGCAGGCTTGAGTTACCGGAAAGTGTTTTGTAGCGCTCGGCTGGATAGGGTGAGCGGGCGCGAATAAAGCGCTGTCCTCCAATATTTTCGTAGCGCAGGAGTTGGCCTGGTGTGATGTAGTGCGTGCCCACGGCGGTGACGTACCCATAAGGCAATGCATACGTACCTGAAAACGCCATCAATTGGGTAATTAGGGTATGGCCTTTTTTCACGGTGGTGCGCAGCGGTGCGCCACCTGGAGCGTCTGCGCAGTGCATTAAGTGATAAGGCGTGATTCCAACCGCGATGAAATGATCGATAAGATTCTTAAGGCTGTGGAAATCGTCGTTGACCCCTTTGAGCAGTACTGCGTGGCCACGTGCGTGAATGCCCCGACGGCTGAAGCCATTGAGTGCTCTGATGACGTCCGGTCGCAGCTCGCTGGCGTGGTTGATTGCAACGTCCAGAGACACGCTTGTGGAGCGCAGAGGATAGGCATAATCGACGTAGTTATAGCTGGCAATACGTTCGATAAAGGCTTCATTAATGCACTCTGGTTGAAGCAGGGCGTGCCGGGTTGCGATACGAATGTTATTGAGATGGGGGATGCTCGCCAGGTTTTCCAGCAACGCGAACAGCTGTTTTGGTTTTACCAGCGGGTCGCCGCCAACGATTGAGGCTTGGGTGATGCGTGCATCGTTGCGTATGTACTCTATGGCGTTGATGAGGTTTTCTTCACTCATCGATTGGGGCTCGCAGCGCGCAGTGCTGGCTTTCTTGATGCAGTAGCGGCAGGGACAACCGAAATAAGGTGTCAGCTCAACCCGGTCTTCATCAACGCGCGATAAGCCGCAAGTGCAGTTTTTTTGCTGGTGAAGGCGCATGCTTGTCGCTTCCATGTCGAGGACGGTGAGGGGGGACAGACGCTGATGTTGTTATCAGAGAACCATTAAAGTGCCATCCAACCGAATGGTTCTGATACAGCTATTCAGCGCAATTCAGAGTTATTCATAGTGAGTCCGCCATGGCGCGCTTCGCTAATAATTTTATAGCGCTTACAAGGCCGCCTTCATTTGGCTGAAGGCGGTTGCTACGCCTCGCAGGATGGTTTAAAAATTATTCAGTGTGATTAAGTAGGGTGATGCGAATTTTTCCTTCTTGCCTTCGAAAGGTGCCGCTATCGAAATGGCTCGGCTGATTTATCAGTCGGACATCCTTTTAAGGAAAGGCAGCTTAGCGATCTGAAAAGTACGCGGATTGCGTGTAATTCACGCATGGCTTTGAGCTCAATTGTTTAGGATTGAGGTTTAACACAGTCAGCGGACATACTATGAAAATTTCAAGTGTCATTGCCTCAATCACTCTGAGCTGCATTACTCTCAGCGCACATGCAAAAGGTCTGGATCACGTAATAGTAGTCTCAACACAAAAAACTTCCGGCACTATGTCTGTGGGCGAGAAAAGTGCCTATACACAGAGTTTTGAAATTTTCTTGGGGAATCTCAAGGGACGCGGACTTGATTTGGCTGGCTACTGTTTGAAAGCTTACGGAGCTGAAGGCAAAGAATACAAATTGGATACTGTGGATGAGGTGCTTACCGTCGGAAAATTAAAAGTAGGCGCCCCGGTCCAAGGTATGGCAGTGTTTTCATCGGTCGATCCCAGCGTATATCAGCCGCTGATGATCAAACTCTCGGAAAACTGCAAATAAGCCATTCTCGGATATCAACCCGCGGAGTATCGCTCTGCGCTTTCTCGGTGCTCTGAGTAAACTGTGTCATTGACTGCACCTCTCATTTACAGCCCAAGGCTATTATTTTTGAATGTTTGCTGAGTAATGCAATGAAGAATGAGATAACTGAAAAAGAGATGCGCTGGGCATTGTTTGGTGTGTCTGAGTCCGTTGTATCGGCGGGGAATAAACATAGAACACATTCTGCGCCGCAAGTTTCGACGATACCGAGCGTGAAATCAAAAAAACAAATAACCTCAAAGGCATTCACCTCTAAGCTTCGGGTGAAGCTCAGAGTGGGTAATGAGTTTGAAGGGAAAATGTACGAAATAGTGCATGACGCTGATACGCTCAGTTCCCTCGTTGCTGAGCAAGAGGCTGCCAAGGCAGCGAGGAAAAAATATCGCTTTGTCGAGGTCATTTCGGTTAGACCATGTAGCGGATAACAGCTGTGTCTCGACGGTTGTTATTGCGCACGTCGCATGAATGAGTCATTTGCGTCCTGCAGCGCAGGCGCTGGTTCCAAAGGCTGCTAGCTCGCCCGGCAACGAGTCAATGCTGCAGCTCGCCTCGCATACCGACGAAACACCATAAACGAAAAAACCCGCCAAACGGCGGGTTTTAAAGGGTTGCACAGACTTTACTGGCTGTCAGTGAAACTAGAGATGGTGCCCGAACCCGGAATCGAACCGGGACGCCCTTACGAGCGGGGGATTTTAAGTCCCATGCGTCTACCAGTTTCGCCATTCGGGCGGTAGCGCGGTGTAACAGGGTTGGGAATATATAGATCCAGCCGCTTCAGCGCAACCTCCCAGCCGGTTTTCCCGCATAAAGATGCGCAGAAAAAAACGTGGCAGATCAGTGATCTACATGGCCTTTGTGCCAAGTCCTGATGAACGCTCGCAACCCAGGAACAAGCCCCATAAATGACAGTCATAGCGATATGCCATTTCGGCATTTCGCAGGGAGTCGTTTGATGCTCAGTATCCGTAAGCAGGCTTGGATCATGGCCGCAGGTGTAGCGGGGTTGTTGGGCACTGGCGCGTTTAGCTCGGCGCAGGCGGGGAGTGCGGTGCAGTGGGGCGAATTTAGTGCGTCGTCTTCAGACAAGTTGACGGCCGGCTCGATGGACGTGGGCGGTGCCTATGTGTTGAAGCCGTCGGGTGTTTCCGTGGGGGATGTCGAGGCGCTGCAAGCTGGGCAAAAACAGAGTCAAAGCGAACTGCAAAGCTTGAAAAGCAAAGTAGAGGGGCAGGAGCGTGCGTTTGATGAGTTCAAGCGCAAGGACGGTTCGAGTGCCAGTAGCAGTGACAGTCAGCTGTCGAGTCTCAAGCGTACGGTGGATGAGCAGAAGAGCACGATAGAGCGGCAGAAAAGCGAGCTCGACGGTCTCAAGCGCAGCCTGGATGATTTGAAGCGCAGCGTGGAGACCTTGAGCAGCAAGGTGAAGTGACAGCACTGATGCTTTGGGCAATATGGGGCAACTGTGGGAGCTGGCTTGCCTGCGATAGCGATGTGTCAGTCACAGGTATTGAACCTGTTACACCGCCATCGCAGGCAAGCCCCCACATTGACCGTCGGCCTTCAGTCAATCAGTGCCAGCAAGTCGGTGACCCCCACGTCCACACCCGCCTGGCTCAGCAGTGTCGTCACCTGGCCGCGGTGGTGAGTCTGGTGGTTGAAAAAGTGCACCAGCAAACCGAAGAAGGGTTTCTCGGCGGCCACGCCGCGCATGTTGTGATAGCGCAGGCGGTGGTCGAGGTGGGGCTCTTGCACGCTGTGGGCCCAATCGATGATGAGTTGATCCAGCCAGGCGCGATGGGCCGCTAGTTCTGCAAGGCTGGCGAAGGCCAGTTGCTTGAGGTCGCCGGGCGTGGCAACCCCGTTCAGCGGCGCCAAGGCCGCAAAGTTGGCCGGGTGTTCGGCAAAGCGTTTGAGCCAGACGGTGTCGCCCAGCATCAGGTGGTTCAAGGTGCCGAGGATCGAACCGAAAAACGCTTGGCGGTCCAGGGTCAACTGCGCGTGCGTCAGGGCGGCGGCGGCGTCGTAGACCTTGCGGTTCATCCATTGGTTATAGGTGGCCATCAGCGCAATGTGCTCGATGCGGTTCACCGCGGTTCTCCCTTCTTGGCGTGATGGCGCCATCATAAAGCTTGCCCGCCCGACGGTCATGGTGTTCCATCAGGGGAGGACTATGTTTGATCAATGCCACTATTGCGCCCCGGAGGGCGACACCATGAATACCAGCGATCTACTGGAACAACTGTTGCGTGCAGGGCAGCAAGGCGGCGGGGCTTCGGGCGGCGGCCTGGGCGGGTTGCTTGGAGGGTTGTTGAAGGGCGCCGGCACCGGCAATGCGTCTGCGGCGGGTGGCGGTTTGGGTGGTTTATTAGGTGGCCTGGGCGGCTTGTTGGGCGGCGCTCCGGCAGGTGGTACTACCCAGACGCGCAGCGGCGGTGGGATGAACTACGCGGCGCTGGCGTCCCTGGGGATGGCGGCCTTCCAGGCGTATCAAGCCTGGCAACGCCAACAGGCTTCGGCACCGCAGCAAGCTATCCAGACCGTTGACCAGCTTGAAGGGCCTGAAGCCGAAGCCCATAGCCACGGCGTACTGCGTGCGTTGATCGCGGCGGCCAAGGCCGATGGCAAAATCGATGCGCAAGAGCAGCAGATGATTTCTGCCGAGATCGGCCGTCATACCGACGACCCACAACTGCAGCAGTGGCTCGACGCCGAAGTCGCCAAGCCCCTGGATGCCGCCGATTTTGCCGAGTATGCCAATGACCCCGCACTCGCTGCGGAGATTTACCTGGCGAGCGTGATGCTGGTCAATGATCAGCAGGACGCCGAGCGCAATTACCTCGACGACCTGGCCGGTCAGTTGCAAATCGATCCGCAATTGCAGCTGCATCTGGAGCAGCAGGCCAAAGCCTAGAATCTCAGCGTCGCCCCAGTGGTCAGCCACTGGGCGCGATCGCCAATCAGGCTGCGCCCGACCAGCAGGTCCACGTCAACACATTCACCAATGTGCAAACGCGGCCCAGCCTGCCAGGCCTGTTCGCCGCCTTCCTGGCCATACCGCTCGCCAATCAGCGTGAGCTTCTCTGCCAACTGATATTCGAACCCCGTGCCCCAGGTCAGGCGATGTCGTTGATCACCGTCGTTGTAGGCGTGGCTCCAGCCGGCGTTCAGGTTCAGGCGCAAGGCATCCAGGGGTTGCCATGTCAGGGGGATGTTCAGGTCTGCGCCGTCAAGCCCGTGATGGCGATCCAGCGCGACATGCGCCCCGACAGCAATCGCCAGTTCCAAGCCCAAGTCTTGCCGTGACAGCACCTGCACCTTGGCTTGCGGGCTGATCTGCGTCTCGCCTTTGCCTGCATCCACGGCCCGTGACAACGCGGCGCCCCATTGCACGGCAGGCATGGCGCTGAACGTGCAGGCGGGCGACAAGGTGCCGTTATGGGTACTGCCCGCGTGCCGCTGGGCGCTGTACCAGGCGTCGACATTGCATTCACCCGGCGTGTTGATCGCGCCGTCGTCAACCACATAAGCGCCGCCTGCGGCTTGCGCTTTTGAAATCAACGCGGCCACCAGGACAAGGCCCAGGGTCACGCCGATAAAGATCAGGTTGCGCTGCAATGCACGGCGCTTTGCTGGCGGCAGTAACAGCAGGGTGTGGCGAGAGTGGCGTGCGCGATATTTGGCAAACCCGTCGCGGCGTGCCGGCGTGTGTTTTTTGTGCATGATGCACCTCGCTTGAGTTCAGCTTTCTACGGTCAGCACCGAAATGCCGCTGGCTTTGGCCTGGCAAACCAGCTCCGAGGTATCGTCACCGCCCGGCAGGGCGATGATCAGATCGGGGCGGCTGTCGGCCAGCATGAAGTGATTGCGCTGGCGTTCCGCCTGTTTGCCATGGCGCTGCCAATTGGGTGGATAACGCACTACATCGATACCGATTTCCCGGGCCCATTCCTCGATCTCACTGCCCAGGAACTGGTTGCCGCCGTGGATCAGTACCTGCACCGGGCGCAGGCGGTGGTAAGCGTCCAGCACATGGCGGGACTTTTTAGTGTCGGCGTAATGACGACCTGCACAGATCAACACGCGCATGAGCAAATCCTTGTATTGCACGCAGGCGACCGGGCGGCCGCCTGCGTTTGAACGGCGGGGAGGGTCAGTACCACTGTTTGAAGCGGCGGATGTAGATCGTCTTCATCAGTTGGGCGACGCAGCAGTAAGCCAGCAAGGTGCCCACCAGCCATGGGAAGTACGCCAGCGGCAGCGGTTGCAGGCCCACCAGGGTGCCCAGCGGTGAGAACGGCACGTAGATGCCCAGGGCGATCACGATGCAGGTCATCATAAACACCGGCCAGGCGGCCGTGCTCTGGAAGAACGGGATCTTGCGGGTGCGCAGCATATGCACCACCAGAGTTTGCGAAAGCAGCCCCTCGATAAACCAGCCGGACTGGAACAGCGTTTGCATTTCCACACTGTTGGCCGAGAACACGTACCACATCAATGCAAAGGTGGTGATGTCGAAGATCGACGAGGTCGGCCCGATCCAGATCATGAAGCGGCCGATGTTTTTCGCATCCCACTTGCGTGGCTTGGCCAGGTATTCCTTGTCCATCTTGTCCCACGGCAGGGCCAGTTGGGAGATGTCGTACATCAGGTTCTGCAGCAGCAGATGGATCGCCAGCATCGGCATGAACGGGATGAACGCACTGGCCACCAGCACCGAGAACACGTTGCCGAAGTTGGAGCTGGCAGTCATGTTCAGGTACTTCATGATATTGCCGAAGGTTTCGCGGCCCTTGAGCACGCCTTCTTCCAGCACCATCAGGCTCTTTTCCAGCAGGATGATGTCGGCCGATTCCTTGGCGATGTCGGTGCCGCTGTCCACCGAAATACCCACATCGGCATCCCGCAGCGCCGGTGCATCGTTGATACCGTCACCGAGGAAGCCGACGGTGTGCCCGTTGGTTTGCAGCGCCTTGAGCACGCGGGATTTTTGCATCGGCGTGAGCTTGGCGAATACGGTGCGCTCTTCTACGCGGCGCAGCAGGGTGGCGTCGTCCATGGCTTCGATTTCCACGCCCAGCAGCGGCTGGCCGGGTTCCAGGCCAACCTGGCGGCAGATCTTGCTGGTGACCACGGCGTTGTCGCCGGTCAACACCTTGATCGCCACGCCAATCTGCTGCAGCGCCGCAATGGCCGGGCCTGCGGTTTCCTTCGGTGGGTCCAGGAAGGTCAGGAAACCCTGGATCACCAGGTTGCGTTCGTCGCTGGTAGTGTACTGCTGGCGTGCCAGCGCTTTAGGAATATTGCGGGTCGCTACCACCAGCACGCGGAAACCGTCTTCGTTGTAATCATTGGCGAGCGCCAGTAGCGCCTCACGACGGCGGTCATCCAGGGGCAAGGCTTCGCCGGCCTCCATGACATGGGTAGAAATGCTCAGCATCTCTTCCACCGCGCCCTTGCATACCAACAACTGATCACCGGCGGCATCCTTGACCACGATCGACAGGCGACGACGGACAAAGTCGAACGGCAATTCATCGACCTTGCTGTAGGCAAACGGCACCTGGAACTTGGGGTTCTGTTCCGAGAACTGCACCACCGCCTGGTCCATCAGGTTTTTCATGCCGCTCTGGTGAAAGCTGTTGAGCCACGCCAGGGACAGCACGGCGTCATCGCGCTGGCCAAAGGCATTGACGTGATGCTCGAGGATGATCTTGTCCTGGGTGAGGGTGCCGGTCTTGTCAGTGCACAGCACATCCATCGAGCCGAAGTTCTGGATCGCATTGAGGCGCTTGACCACCACTTTGCGCTTGGCCATGGCCGTAGCCCCCTTGGCCAGGTTGGCGCTGACGATCATCGGCAGCATTTCCGGGGTAAGGCCGACGGCTACCGCCAGGGCAAACAGGAAGGCATCGCCCCAATCGCCCTTGGAGAAGCCATTGAGGAAAAACACGATGGGTACCATCACCAGCATGAAGCGGATCAGCAGCCAGCTGACACTGTTCACGCCCCGGTCGAAGGCGGTTTGCACCCGCGAGCCGACAATCGCCTTGGCCAGGGAGCCAAAGTAAGTGCGCGGCCCTGTTGCCACCACCACTGCTTTAGCGCGGCCGCTGACCACGTTGGTGCCCATGAAGCAGATGTTCGGCAAGTCCAGCAGGTTGCCCTGGTCGGCGGCCAGGGTAGAGGCGGACTTTTGCGTGACATCGCCCAGGGTGTCGTACTTCTCCACCGGCAAGGCTTCGCCGGTCAGCACGGCCTGGCTGATAAACAGGTCGCGGGACTCGATCAGGCGGATATCGGCGGGGATCATGTCGCCGGCTGACAGCTGCACGATGTCGCCGGCCACCAGGTCGCGCATCGGCACTTCGCGCAAGACCGGCTGGGCGCCAACCTGCTCGCGGCGCAGCACGGTGGCGGTGGTGCGTACCATGGCCTTGAGGGCTTCTGCGGATTTGGCCGAGCGGTGTTCTTGCCAGAAACGCAGCAGGCTGCTGAGCAACACCATGGTCATGATGATGATGACTTTGGTCAGGTCGACTTCTTCACCTGCCTGAAGTGGCAACCAATAGTCGGTGACAAAGCTGATACCGCCCAGGGTCAACAGCACGTAGATGAAGGGGTTGTTCAGTGCCTGCAGGAACTGGACGATAGCGTGTGGCGGCTTGTCATGGGCCACTTCGTTATAGCCTTCGCGTTGCAGGCGCGCCGAGGCGTCCAGTTCGGTCAGGCCGTCCTGGGTGGCGCGTACATTGGCGAGGGTGGCCGCCAGGCCATTGTGGGCTTCGCGGGCGGCACGCATCGACAGCCTGGTGTCGGCAGCGGTGCCATTTTTCTTGTGCAGAGGCGTGTTTTTTACGGCGCTCATTGTCTGTACTCCTGTCGCCAATTCTCGACAAAACATACCCTCTACTTACCTGCAGACAGGCGAGCGAAAGCATGCCGAGCCGCGGACTTCGCGATCGGTTCAAATAAAGTATTTAAATAACTTCTGAAGGGCCCGCTAACAGCAAGTTAGTTAACTAGCGTGCAGCAGGCTACTACTGGACGTGTTCATAAAGAACTCCAGGGTCATCAATAAGAAAGTTGCTGTTTCCAGCGAGGTCAGGCGGCGTGAGTACTCAGGTAGAAACCGAGCATCAAGCGCGCTTGCGCCAGGCAGGAAACCTGGGGTCTCTGCGGGTCTTGAGGGTCGGCATGATCCCAGTGCTGCACCAGGTGGCCGCTTTCAGGGCAGATACGCCAGTGCGCCAGCGGCGGGGCTGGGCGCACTTGAGGGGAGGGTGTGACAAAGGTCGAGCGGCTTGGCGAAAAGCCCGCCGGCGCTCGGCACAGCTTGGCGTGCAGGGCTGCGACCAGTGTGCGCGTATCAGGCAAAACAAGGAGTTGGAAGGTCATAACACACCTCGGGACCGGACGGGCGACCGGTGAGGCAGTTACGGTGGAGCATCAAGCTCTAGCGCAGCTTACCGGACCTGGAACGCGAGTCCTGTCATATTCTGGGTTTGGCGCCCGATGCCCGCAAAGGCGGTGCTCGGACAGCGACTAGATACTGTGTCCATTGGCTTCTTTTGTGAGGTTTAAAAAAGGCCCCAGTTGCGGGCACGGGCAATCTACTCAGGGCGTCACAGAATGTCAACGCATGATTAATTAAATTAGCCCGTGTTCAGAGTTTGTTCAGACAAGAGGCGCGCGTAAGTTGTGAGTTGAATAACTTCATACACCTTGCGCGGCGAGGAGTGCCAGATAGATCAATACTAAACCGCAGGCCGCATAACTCACACGCTGCCAAGTCGGTGATGCGTTCTTGCGTAGCAGGTTCACCAAGGCGGCGGTAAGAAAACACGAGAGTACCGACGCCAGCATGAAGCCGGCAAAAAACATCAGGGTCTGTCCGTGACTGGGGGTGGTGCCGACAATCCCCGACAGTGCGCTTCCCAAGGCGCCCCAGTAGACGATGTTTTTCGGATTAGCCAAGGAAATCGCCGCGCCCACCGCCAACGCATTTTTGCCTGAGCTGGCAGGGGCATTGTCCATTGCCGGTAACTGCCAGGCATCAATCAGGCTGCGAATGCCCAGCCAGGCCAGGTACAGCGCGCAGACGATTGTAAGTGGAACCCGCACTGCATCATGCTGGATCAGCAGTGCGATACCGGTGAGGCCAATCACGGCCCAGACGGCGTCGCCCACCAGTGAGCCGAACTGCACCAGCAACGCCGGCGTGAAGCCATGGAGCAAGCCGCGGCGCAGAGTCTCTGCCAGCACGGCGCCGGGGGAAAGGCAAAATACAAAACCGAATACCAGCGCATAGACAAAGATCGACAGCATGCTCAGTTCCTTTCGAGAAAGTGCCAGAGCATACGTCAGTCCGGGAGAGGGATACCACGCCCTCTGTAGGAACGCCCGCGATGGCGGCGCGTCAGCGACTGAATCTTCAACTGAACCACCGCTATCGCAGGCAAGCCAGCTCCCACACTGGCCGTGTATTGCCCACAGGATCAGCGCCCCCTGTAGGAGCGAGCGTGCTCGCGAAAAGCGTCAACGATAACGCGCGTTTCCTGAATGACCGCGGTGCCTATGAGTTTTTCGCGAGCAAGCTTGCTCCTACAAAGTCTGCGGCGTTGAGGCAATGCGGTGGAGTTCAGCCTTCAATTCATCCGGCGATAGACGTGCAAAGGGCAGCGCAAAAAACGCCTCGCAGCGTGCGGTGATAATGTCGAGGGTGGCCTTGAATGCAGCCTCTACTTGCGCCTCGTCACCCTGCACTTCGGAAGGGTCCTCCAGGCCCCAATGCGTCTTCACCGCTGGGCCGAAATATACGGGGCACGCTTCACCGGCTGCTTTATCGCACACGGTGACGACCACATCAGGCGGGCTGTCTTGAAAGGCCTCATTGCCCTTGCTGTACAAACCTTCGATGCTGATGCCCGCCGCCTGCAGCGTGCTCAGGCTACGGGGCAACACCTGGCCCTTGGGAAAACTGCCGGCGCTGATCGCTTCAAAGCCCGGCGGCGCCAGGTGGTTGAACATCGCTTCGGACAAGATGCTGCGGCAGCTGTTGGCGGTACACATGAACAGCACTTTCATTGCAGTCTCCATTAGACGCTCAGGCGCAAGGCGAGGGCGGCGAGGGTGATCAGCAGGACGGGCAGGGTCAGCACGATCCCGACCTTGAAGTAGTAACCCCAGGTGATGGTGATGCCTTTGCGTGCCAGGATATGCAACCACAACAAGGTGGCCAGGCTGCCGATGGGGGTGATTTTCGGGCCCAGGTCGCTGCCGATCACATTGGCGTAGATCATCGCGTCCTTGACCACGCCCACGGCATGGCTGGACTCGATGGACAACGCGCCAATCAGCACGGTCGGCAGGTTATTCATGGCTGATGAGAGCAGCGCGGTCAGCACCCCGGTGCCCATGGCCGCGCCCCACACACCATAGGTGGCGAAGGTATCGAGCCAGGTGGCCAGGTAGTCGGTCAGGCCGGCGTTACGCAGGCCATAGACCACCAGGTACATGCCCAGGGAAAAAATCACGATCTGCCACGGGGCTTCCTTGAGGACCTTGCGCGTGGAAATCTGATGACCTTTGGCAGCAATCACCAGCAGCAGTACCGCACAGAACGCCGAGATCGCACTGATGGGAATGCCCAACGGTTCCAGGGCGAAACAGCCGACCAGCAAAATACCGAGTACCCACCAGCCGGCACGAAAGGTCGCACGGTCATGGATGGCACTGGCGGGGTCTTCCAGGTCGGACGGGTTGTAGGTCTGCGGAATATCCCGGCGGAAAAACCACAGCAGCACCGCGAGCGTGGCGGCGACACTGACCAGGTTCACCGGCACCATCACCGCGGCGTATTCGTTGAAGCCAATCTTGAAATAGTCCGCCGAGACGATATTCACCAGGTTCGACACCACCAGCGGCAGGCTCGCCGTGTCGGCGATAAACCCTGCGCCCATGACGAAGGCCAGCGTCGCCGCCGGGGAAAAGCGCAAGGCCAGCAGCATCGACATCACGATAGGCGTCAGGATCAACGCCGCACCGTCGTTGGCAAACAGCGCCGATACCAGCGCACCCAGCAACACCATATAGGCAAACAACCGCCGGCCGCGGCCACGGCCCCAGCGCGCCACATGCAGCGCCGTCCAGGCGAAGAAACCGGCTTCGTCCAGCAACAGGCTGATGATGATCAGCGCGACGAAGGTGCCGGTGGCGTTCCAGATGATCTGCCACACCGCCGGGATGTCCGCCAGGCTGATCACCCCGCAGGCCAGCGCCAGGATCGCGCCCAGTGTGGCACTCCAGCCGACGCCCAGGCCCTTGGGTTGCCAGATGACCAGCACGATGGTGACGAGGAAAATCGCAATTGCGACAAGCATGAATAAACGCTCCGATGGCTCAGCAGCAGGTGCTGGCCCGTTGTGGTCTGTCGCCCATTGCATTCAGACGCAGTGCGTCATCCTGCAACCATGGCTGGTTGGCTTGCAGAGTGGTGTCCAGCACCTGAGTAACCCAGGCGGGCAGTGCCGGATTGATGCGGTAGTAGATCCATTGCCCTTGACGTCGGTCCACCAGTAGCCCGCAACTGCGCAATTGCGCGAGATGGCGGGAGATTTTTGGCTGGCTGTCGTCCAAGGCATGGATCAACTCACACACGCAAAGTTCGCCCTCGCGCAGGATCAGTAAGGTCACCCGTGCACGGGTGGCATCGGCCAGGCACTTGAACAGGGTGGGAGGAGAGAAGAGGTCTGACATGGTCAAGGACTTTTCAAGTAGAGATATTCGAATATACGTATTTGCATATATATAGGTCAAATCTTGTTTCAATTGATATGGATCAAAACCCTTTGAAAGCGCCACAACTGTTTGAAATTAAAATGAAACACAAATGTCCTAACGTGCCTGCCCATTGCTGATGAAGGAAGACCCCGCGTGACCCGAGCCACCCGCAACCTGCGCAAGACCCTGGATTCCGTCGCGGAAAATAACGAAACCGCGGCCTTTGACCTGATGCGCGCCGTGGAAAAACTCGGCGATGAAGTGCTGCGCCAGCGCCTGCTCAATACCATCCACCGGCTGAACCAGGATGCGTATGAATTGCGCGAAGCCCGGGATTCGGTGGAGCAGGTTTCGGTAAAGCTCGCCTGAGCAAGATCGTTCAAGACAAGCTTTCGTTCGCGCTGGCATGCTTGTCGACTGTCTGTCGATGAGCCGCTTCCATGCCCACTGCATTACCTCATTACGCCTTCACCCGCGGCGCCATCGCCGTCATTCCCTTATCCCTGGCCTGTGCGCCCTGGGGGTTGCTGGCCGGCTCCATGGCCATTGACGCGCAATTTACCCCGCTGCAAGCCCAAGGCTTGTCTGCCATTGTGTTTGCCGGTGCCGCACAACTAGTGGCCATCGGCATGGTCAAGAGCGGTGCCAGCCTGATTTCCATCGTGCTGACCACTTTGCTGCTCACATCCCAGCATCTGCTCTATGGCATGCACATGCGTCCTACGCTGTCTTCGCTCAACACCCGTTGGCGCATGAGCCTGGGGTTCTTGTTGACCGATGAATTCTTTGCCCTGGTCAACCACTACGACCGCGAGACCTTCAACCGCTGGTACGCCCTGGGCGTCGGCCTGACGTTTTACCTGGTCTGGAACCTCTTCACCCTTGCCGGCATTGTGCTGGGCAAAAGCATTCCCGGCCTTGATCAATTGGGGCTGGAGTTCTCGATTGCCGCGACCTTTATCGCCTTGATCACCCCTGTGGTGCGCGACGTGCCCACGGTGGTATGCGTTGCCGTGGCACTGCTGAGCTCGGTCTGGTTGAGTTATCTGCACTGGGAGTCGGCGGTGGTGGTCTCGGGTGTGTTGGGGATGAGCGCGGGGTTTGCCTGTAAACGGCTGGGAGTGGGGCAACGATGATTTACCTGATGATTGTGGCCATGGGCCTGGTGGTGTTCTTCAACCGTTACCTGTTTATCGAGCCGCGCTTGCCAGTACGGCTCAATCGCGGTGCGCGTGAATTTCTGGGCTTCGCCGTGCCGGGCATGCTCACCGCGATCTGCGGGCCGATTATTTTCCTGGCTGACCATCGGCTCAACCTGAGCCCGAGCAACCCTTATCTGCTGGCCGGCATCTGCGCCGTGGCGTTGATGTACTGGACGCGCAGCGTGTTGACCACGGTGCTATTGAGCATGGCGCTGTTCTATCTGTTCCGTTGGTGGTTTTGACACCCGGGCAAAAAAAAAGCCCGCGGGGTGGCGGGCAGAAGGGAGACTTCTAAAAAATGAGCCTGGCCACTATAGGCGGCGTGTTTGCCCTTCACAGTGAAACAAAGTTCATGGGCGCGTCAGTTGGCAGACGCACAGTGGTAGAGTCACGGTTTTTCCAAGGAAGCAATGGCATGCACAAAGTGGTAATGGGCGCATTGATACTGGCGGCACTGACCGGTTGCGCCGGTTCGAAGATGAAGGAAGCGCGCGCAGGCAGCCCCTACAAGACCCTGGCATCAGACAAGGCCACTCTGGTCGTTGCCCAGTGCATCCAGTTCGGCTGGCAGGATGAAAGCGTGTTCGGCGTCGATGCTGGCGGCTTCAAGGAAGCGACCGAGGCGGGTGGTTTTACGGTGTATACCACCGGTGGCGATTACTTTGTCGATGTACTCAGCACCGGCGCGGGTTCTACGGTCAACTACTATGCAGCACAGGACAATATGCCGGCCAAACGTCGCCTGGCAGCACTGGCCACTTGTCTGTAAGTCGGTTGCCTTAGCCATATTCCGAAATGCCTGGCGGGACAGCCGCTGGGCATTGGCCTATGATTCACTTGCTCGTTCGACGTGATGGCTCTTTACCGGTACACGGATGTCGAGGCTTAAACGTCGAACGAGCTCCTCCACCCCAACCTCACCGGGGCATGAAACCCAAGTGCCAGCGTCGCGGAATCAACAGTGTCGCCACCCCCAAGGCCGCAGCCAACGCACCACTGACCCACAATGCGCGCAGGCCCATCTGCTGTTCCAGCAATGCACCGATCACAGCGCCAATGAACATCCCGCCCCACGGAATCAATTGCACGCGCCAGCCATTGCGGCGCTCGCCCAATAACCAACGGCCCAGCCCGCGACCAAAGCGTGACAGCGCCCCGGTGACGTAGGTCAGCCCCACCGGCAGCCCGTTCACCTCCTCGACGGCCGCGTTGAGCATGCCCATGGCAATGATCGCCGCGAGCAACGCGGGCAAGGTGTCGGTCGATGGCCACAACGCCGCAGCGCAGAGCAAGGCGCCGATGCACAGTAATAAGGGCAACGCATGGCGCTTGCTGAAACGGCTGACCAGCACGCCCAAGGCATTGCCAACCACGAAGGTGGTGACCAGCAATACCAGGCGCCCGGTGAGCCCCAGGTCGCCCGCACTGATGGCCACCGCCAGGCGCGTGGTGTTACCACTCATGAACGAGACGAAATCGCCGCTGGCCATAAAACCGATCGCATCGGTCATGCCCGCCAGCACCGACAGGCAGGCCACCAGCATCAAGCCCACGCGCCCGCGCCAGCGCTGACGACGGGCGAGCGTGGCATTGGTGTAAGGCTTGCGGGACGAAGGCAGCATGGGGCTGGTTTCCTCGGTGAGATTATCCGGCCACTACCGTAGGGCGCTTTGCCTGTCCGCGCAATGACCTCAGACACGCTCCAGTTGCCAGCCGGTGGCGTGCCACGTCAGATGGTGAGTCGGCTCGATCGCCTGCAAGAATGCCCCGTCGTGTGATACGGCCAGCAGCGCGCCGGTAAACCCCTTCAAAGCCTGCTCAAACGCTAGCACTGACTCCAGGTCCAGGTGATTGGTGGGTTCATCCAACAACAGTAATTGCGCCGGTGTATCACGCCACAAGGCCAGGGCCATCGCGGCTTTCAAGCGCTCGCCGCCGCTGAGTTGCCCTGCCGGCTGCGTAACCCGCAGCGCGTCCAGCTGCAAAAACGCCAGGCGTGTGCGCAGTTTGGCTTCGGCCAGCGGCGTGTCGAGCAGGTTGAGTTGCTCGACAAGGCTGCGCCGGTCGTCCAGCAGCGCCAGGTGCTGGTCAATGTACGCACTGGGCACCGCTACGCTGCACTTGCCACTGACCGCCTGCCAGTGGCCGGCCAGCAGTTTGAGCAAGGTCGATTTGCCGCAACCGTTCGGCCCACGCACGGCAACGCGAGCCGGGCCCGTCAGGTTGAGCGTCAGGTAGCTGACGGGTGCCAGGGGATCAAGCCAGGGCAATTGCGCCTGCTCCAGCACCAGTACCTGGCGGCCATTGGGGACTGTCGAGCCTGATAATGCGAGCAGTGTGGGCGTCTCATCCGCCACGCGCTCGTAAGCCTGGCGCACCTGGGCGTCGAGTTGGTTTTTGCACGCATGATGGGCGCTACGCACGCTGCTGACGATCTCCTTTGCTGCGCTTTTCCAGCGCGCCTTGGTAAAACGGTCGACGTTGGCGGTCTCGGCCTGTTTACGTGCGCGTGCGGCATGGCGCTGCAGGTCGTCGTGGTCTTTTTGCAGACTCCGACGCTCACGGCTGCGGGCCAGACGCGCCTGTTCCCACGCAGCAATCGCGGCCTGCTGGTGAGTATCGCGTTGCTGGCGATAGGCGTCGTAGTTGCCGCCGTAGACCTGAATGCCAAGGGGCGAAAGCTCAATGATGCGACCCATGACGTTGAGCAACTGTCGATCATGGCTGACCACCACCAGGCCACCTCGCCAATCGCGCAACGCACGCAACAGCCAATCGCGCCCGGCAGCATCAAGGTGGTTACTGGGCTCATCCAGAATCAGCAACTGCGGCGCAGCCAACAACGCCCCGATCAGCGCGACCCTGGCGAGTTGGCCACCGCTGAGTTGATCGGCCGGGGTACTGGCACTGAGGGTCTGCAAACCCGCTGCATCCAGTGCCTGGCGCAGTCGCTCGGCGAGGTCCCAGCGATCGTCGATCAGTTCCAGGTCACCGAGGCGTGCATCGCCCTGGGCCATACGTGCAAGGGCAGCCAAGGCTGCGGCAGTTGCGGTGATATCGGCGATGGTTTGCCCTGGTTGAGCCGTGATGGCCTGGGGCACATAGGCAACGTGGGCCGGTTTTTTCAACGTGCCGGAGGAGGGCAGCAGCACGCCGGCCATCAACCTGGCCAGGATACTTTTGCCCCGTCCATTGCGCCCGACGATACCGGTAGGCGTTTGATCAATGGACAGGTTCACGTCGGCCAGCAAGGTTTCGCCATTGGCGAACTGGAAAGACAGGTGTTGCAGGGAAACAAGAGCGGGCAGCCGTTTGACGTCAGTCATCAGCACCTCCAAAAAAATGTCGAACAGGCCAACAAGCGCGCCAGGCGGCTCGTTGCAGATACATTTTGGAAGGCTTAGATGTTCACGTCGGCGGTCATCCCGTGAGTCAGAAGGGAGGCAGAGCCTAACCCACCTTAACTTTGTGCGGCAAGTCTTCGGCCAGTTTTTCCAGGAACATCGCCAGCGCGACTTCTTCGGCTTTCAAGCCTTTGCGCACCCGCGGCTTGGGCAACTTCGACAATTCGCCGAGGCTGAAATGCTCGAGCACCGCCGGGTGGATATAGCACTTGCGGCACACCGCCGGCGTATTGCCCAACTGCCGGGAGACATCCTTGACCATCGCCACCACATGCCGCTTGGCGTCGGATTCGGGCTGCCACGCCAACTCGCGCAATACTGCCAGCGCCATTGCTGTACCAGCCCAGGTGCGGTAGTCCTTGGCGGTAAAGTCTTCGCCGGTCAGGCTGTGCAGGTAGTCGTTGACGTCCTGGGAGCTGACGGTATGCCGCTCACCGTCTTCGTCCAGGTACTGGAACAGGTTTTGCCCTGGCAATTCCATGCAACGCTTGACCACCCGGGCCAGGCGCCGATCCTTGACGCTGACTTGGTGCTCCACGCCACTCTTGCCACGAAACTGGAACTGGATCTCACTGCCCTTGATGTCCACATGGCGGTTGCGCAAGGTGGTCAGCCCGTAGGATTTGTTTTCACGGGCATATTGGGTATTGCCGACGCGGATCAGCGTGGCGTCCAGCAACATCACCACCGTGGCCAACACCTTTTCGCGGGTAAACCCCGGCTCGGCGATTTGAGCTTCGAGCTGTTTGCGCAATTTGGGCAACGCGGCGCCAAAAGCCTGCAAGCGCGAGTACTTGTCGCTGTCGCGCACCTCGCGCCAGCGTGTGTGGTAACGGTATTGCTTGCGGCCACGGGCGTCGCGGCCGGTGGCTTGCAGGTGGCCGCGAGGGTCGGCACAGATCCACACGTCGGTGTAGGCGGGCGGCACCGCCAAGGCGTTCAGGCGTTTTATTTCGTCCGCGTCGGTAATGCGCTCGCCCTTGGCGTTCAGATACTGGAACTTGCCTCGCACTTTTTTACGGCGGATGCCGGGCTGGGTGTCATCCACATAATGCAGGTCGCGGGGCAGGTCGGCGGGTAGCGAAGAGTCAGGCATGGGGCGGGTTCCTTGGCAACAAATCAGGCCGGTATGTCTGATTGACCGCAGCACCCTGCGGTCGTGCCAAATGGTTAAGCCAGCACCGCCACCGCCTTGATTTGCGCCCACAGTGTCTGGCCCGGATGCAGTTGCAACTGGTCGTGTGAGAAGCGCGTGATGCGTGCCAGCAAGGGCGTGCCGCCGGCGTCGAGGCGCACCAGCACGTGGGCGCTGTTGTCCGCGCCAATAGTCTGGGTGACGGTCACCGGCAAGCGGTTGAGGATGCTGCTGTGTTCCTGGGCCTGCAGGCTCAGGCTTACATCCCGTGCCTGGACCTTGACCCGCAGCGGGTTGCCCACCGCCAGCGGGACATGGGCCACGCGCATCTGCAACGGGCAATCGGGCAGCTGCAGAGTGAGCAACTGATAGTGCGCGTCGTAGGCAACGACGCTGCCGGCGATCACCACGCCGGCATCGTCGCCCAGCGCCAAGGGCAGGTCGAGGCGCGCCAGGGTCTCGCCGATCGGGCCGCTGGCCAGGGCCTTGCCGTCGCTGAGCAAGACAATATGGTCGGCCAGTCGCGCCACTTCGTCCTGGGCATGGCTGACGTACAGCACCGGGATAACCAGCTCGTCGTGCAGGCGTTCCAGGTAAGGCAATATCTCGCTTTTGCGCTGGCTGTCCAGGGCCGCCAGCGGTTCATCCATCAACAACAACTTGGGGCTGGTGAGCAAGGCGCGGGCGATGCCGATGCGCTGGCGCTCGCCGCCGGACAAGTGTTGCGGGTGACGCTCAAGCAAGTGTCCGATGCCCAACAGTTCGGTGGCCTGGGCCATGTCCACGCGCCGTTGCAGACGAGGGATACGTTTGAGGCCGAACTCCAGATTGGCGCGCACCGACAGGTGCGCAAACAGGCTCGCCTCCTGGAACACATAGCCCAGGGCGCGTTTATGCGGCGGTACAAACAGCCCTTTGCTGCTGTCTTGCCAGACCTCGTCGTTGATCTGTACAAAACCGTGTTCGGCGCGTTCCAATCCGGCGATGCAACGCAGGCACGTGGTCTTGCCGGAGCCAGAATGCCCGTACAGCGCGCTCACGCCACGGCCGGGCAATTGCAGGTCAACATCCAGTGTGAAGGCGCAATACTTCAGGTGCAGGCGTATATCCATCATCGCGATCAGCTCCAGCCCATTTTGGTTTTACGGCTGGAATAGAGCGCCAGCAACACGAGGAAGGCGAACACCACCATGGCGCCGGCCAGCCAATGGGCCTGAGCATATTCCATGGCTTCGACGTGGTCGTAGATCTGCACTGAGACGACACGGGTCTTGTCCGGGATATTGCCGCCGATCATCAGCACCACGCCGAACTCACCGACGGTATGGGCAAAGCCCAGGATCGAGGCGGTGATAAACCCAGGGCGTGCCAGCGGCAGGATCACCGTGAAAAACGTGTCCCACGGGTTGGCGCGCAAGGTCGCGGCCACTTCCAGCGGGCGCGTGCCGATGCTAGAAAACGCATTCTGCAACGGCTGCACCACGAAGGGCATGGAGTAGATCACCGAGCCAATCACCAGCCCGGCGAAACTGAAGGTGAGGGTGCCCACGCCCAGCCATTGGGTGAACTGGCCGACGTACCCGTTGGGCCCCATGGCCAACAGCAAGTAAAAGCCGATGACCGTTGGCGGCAACACCAACGGCAGTGCGACCACTGCGCCGATGGGGCCGCACCACTTGGAACGGGTGCGCGACAGCCACAGGGCGATCGGTGTGCCGATGATCAATAGGATCAGGGTGGTCAGTGAGGCCAGTTTGAGGGTCAACCAGATCGCAGAAAAATCAGCACTCGTCAGGGGCATTTACAGCTCGTAACCGTAGGATTTGATAACGGCAGCCGCTTTCGGGCCTTTGAGGTAGTCAACCAGAGCCTTGGCGGCGGCGCTGTCCTTGCCCTTGTTGAGGATTACGGCGTCCTGTTTGATCGGGTCATGCAGGGACGCCGGAACAATCCACGCCGAACCGCCGGTGACTTTGCCGTCTTTGTAGATCTGCGACAAGGCCACAAAACCCAGCTCGGCGTTGCCGGTAGACACAAACTGATAAGCCTGGGTGATGTTCTGGCCCTCGACGAGCTTGTCCTTGACCTGGTCGCTCAAGCCTTCCCTGGCCAGCAATTGGGTGGCGGCCAGGCCGTAGGGCGCTGTTTTGGGGTTGGCGATGGACAAGTGCTTGAATTGGTTTTTCTTCAGCACATCACCCTTGGCATCCACATAGCCTTCTTTGGCCGACCACAGCGCCAGGGTGCCGACCGCGTAGGTGAAGCGTGAACCCTTGACCGTAGCGCCTTCGCTTTCGAGTTTTTGCGGGGTGGTGTCATCGGCGCTGAGGAACACCTCAAATGGCGCGCCGTTCTTGATCTGAGTGTAGAACTGCCCGGTGGCACCGTAAGCCGCGACCAGTTTATGGCCGGTGTCTTTCTCGAAGTCGGCGGCAATCGCCTGGATCGGGGCGGTGAAGTTGGCGGCCACGGCCACCTGCACTTCATCGGCATGGGCCGTACCCAAGGCAAAGGCGGCAAGCAGGGGGGCCAGGCGCGAAACGCGGGTCATCATGAAGCAACTCCTTGAAGGTGTACGGCAGGTTGTAGGTAAAGAGGCTTACCGCTATGTATGGGAATATATAGCGGTAGGCTGTTGCCGGTACAGCACCAAGTTGCTGCGCAGGTCAGTCGCGGGTGAATCTGGCTAGCGCGTGCTCGGCCAATTCGCGGGTCAGGTCATAGGTGGACAGGTCTTTGCCGAGCCTCAGGGCCTGGCCTGCCCACAGGTTACTGAAACCGGCTTCATCCTTGGCCTTGAGCGGCATTAATGCGCCTCCGGCTTTGGGGAACGCCGGCGCCGTCGGGTTGATTGCGCCGAGCTCACGCATCACCCGGTTGACGATGCCCCGCGCCGGGCGGCCGGTAAACAGGTTGGTCAGCGCGGTTTCGCTGGCTTGGGCATGGCGCAGCGCATGGTGATGGGAGGCGCTTACCGTAGCTTCGGGTGTGAACAGGTATGCCGTGCCGACCTGCACTGCCGAAGCGCCCAGCGCAAAGGCGGCGACGATGCCGCGCGCATCGCCGATTCCGCCCGCAGCAATCACCGGCACGCTGACCGCGTCGACAATCTGCGGTAGCAGCGCCATCAAGCCGATCTGGCTGTTGAGGTCATCGCTGAGAAACAGGCCACGATGCCCACCAGCTTCGATGCCCATGGCGATAATCGCGTCGCAGCCGTGCTGTTCCAGCCACACGGCTTCCTCGACAGTGGTGGCCGATGACAGCACCTTGGCACCGGTGGCTTTTACCCGGTCCAGCAAAGACTTCTCTGGCAGGCCAAAATGAAAGCTCACCACTTCTGGCCGAAACGCTTCCACTACCTGGCAGGCTGCGTCATTGAACGGCGCGCGGTTGGACACCGGGGTTGGCGCATCGAAGTCGGCGCCCAGCTCATGGTAGTAAGGTTGCAGCAAGGCCTTCCAAGCCTGGTCCCGCGCGTCATCGGCATCGGGCGGTTGATGGCAGAAGAAGTTGATGTTCAGCGGCGCATGACTGGCCTGGCGAATGAGAGCCAAGGCATCGCGCAGTTGCTCCAGGCTCAGCGCCGCCGCAGGCATCGAGCCCAGGGCTCCGGCTTGCTGGGCGGCGATGACCATGGCGGTGGTCGTCGCGCCAGCCATCGGCGCCTGGATGATCGGCACCTCAATGCCCAACAGGTCAAGAATGCGGGTGTCTGGCCAGGTGCTCATGGGGTGCTTCTCCAGCGTTAGTAGGGCTTTTCGCTGTTTTAGCAGGGCAATCAGCACCCGGCCAGTCTGTTTTATTCACTGGACGGAAGCGGCGTTTTGTGGGGCTGGGTTTCGCGCTCGAGTAACTGGCGCTTGCGCTCTACGCCCCAGCGGTAGCCCGACAGCTCGCCATTGCTGCGCACCACGCGATGACAGGGAATCGCCACCGCCAGGTGGTTGGCACCGCAAGCCTGGGCCACGGCGCGAAAGGAGGAGGGGGCACCGATACGCTCGGCAATCTGCGCATAGCTGGCGGTGCTGCCCGCAGGGATTTCGCGCAACGCCTGCCACACCCGCTCCTGAAAGGCTGTGCCGCGCAGGTCCAAGGGCAAATCCAGGCCCAAGGCAGGGGCCTCGACAAAACCGACGACGTGGGCCACCAGTTGTTCGAAACCCTGATCCGCGCCGATCAACTCAGCCTTGGGAAACTGGTCTTGCAGGTCGCGCACCAGTTTGTCCGGATCATCACCCAATAAAATCGCACACACGCCACGTTGGCTTTGCGCCACCAGAATCGCCCCCAGCGAGCACTGGCCAACGGCAAAGCGGATGGTGTTATTGGCGCCGCCGCCTTTGTAGTCTCCAGGTCTCATGCCGAGCACTTGGTCGGCGGCTTCATAAAAGCGGCTATTGGAATTAAAGCCCGCGTCATACAGGGTGTCCGTCACCGAATGCTGGCCCTTGAGGCCGTCGCGCACTCTGCGCGAACGCAGGGCGCTGGCGTAACCCTTGGGGGTCAAGCCGGTGCTGGCTTTGAATACGCGGTGGAAGTGAAAGGGACTCAGGCCGGCGCATCGGGCGAGCATGTCCAGGCTAGGCGGGGTTTCGGCCTGTTCGATTTGCCGGCAGGCCTCGGCCACCAATTGCCCATGGTGAGCGGCCAACTGGGTCTGGTCGCCGGCAGCGCGTTTACTGGGACGATAACCGGCGGCTTCGGCCTGCGCCGGCGTGTCGAAAAACTCGACATTCTCCGGGCGCGGCAAACGCGAAGCGCTGCTGGGGCGGCAATACACGCCGGTGGTTTTCACGCCGTAGACAAACAAGGCGTCGGCCTTGGCATCACGGGCAATAATGGCAGCCCAGCGCGGATCGTGTTCGTTGTTCATGGCCTGCACTCTTGACGGTTCAGGAGCAGATTAAGCCTGCCGCTCGCAATCGACACTCCGAAGCTTGCGGTCAAATTAACCGGCGGTGCGAAAGGTCAGGTTGATGCGCTGCGGGCCCATGACCGGATGCACGCCTTCCTTGATCGGCATCACGCCATGAAAGCGCAGGCGAACAACGCCGCCCCACACCACCACATCACCATGAAACAGCGAGACCTTTTGGGTTTTGTCGCTGCGCGCATGGCCACCGAACAGGAAAATCGCCGGCAGCCCAAGGGACACCGACACCACGGGCGCGCTGTAGCTGCGCTCGTTCTTATCCTGATGCAGGGACATCTTCGCCCCCGGTACGTAACGGTTGATCAAGCAGGCATCGGGTTGAAAACCGCCAAAGCCGGCCTCGGTAGCCGCAGCCACCGCCAGTTGGCGCAATGTGTCGGGCATGACGGGCCAAGGTTGCTGGCTGCGCGGGTCGAGTGGGCTGTAGCGATAGCCATGGGCGTCGGTGGTCCAGCCCAGCTCGCCGCAACTGCTCAGTGCCGCCGACATGGTAAAGCCGCCGGGGGTGACCATCTGCCGAAACGGTGATTGAGCCAGTACACGCCGCAGCTCAGGCAATAACCGCTCGATCCAGGGCAGGGCATAGCCTCTTAGTACATAGGACTCTTCGCCAATTTGCTCGCGCCCGGCAGGCTGTTGCAGGGCCTCGTCGGCAAACAAATCGGCGGTAGGGCCAGGCATGGCTTACAGCGCCTTGCTCACGTTGATGTCGGTGATTTCGTCGCTGGCATCATGAATTTTTGCCAAGGCTTGCCTGGCTTCTTCGATGCTGTTGTTGTGCAATTGGGCAAATTCAAAGCGGCGTTCGCCGTTGAGCTTGTACTTGATGACGTATTTGGTTGTGGTGGTCACAGCTTTTTTCCTGTCAGGTGTTCAGGTCAGCTCAGCTTGCTGCTGGTACGACGAACGATACGGATCTTGTGGGACAACGCAGGTTTACGGGTCACGCTGATGGCGCGACGGGTCACCACATCCAGGGTGATGTTCCAGAACCCGGTGCTGGGCGCGGTGATCTTTGCCGGGAATTTATCAAATGCGCCGCCGTGGTAGGTATGGCGGCCACCATTTTTGAAGCTGCGAAAGTTCGCATCGCTCATCAGGCGAATATTGCAGGTCTGCGAGCATTCGATGACGACAATGTCTCCCTCGTTGAGGTGCTCACGCTGGTGGATGAATTTCATGGGGTGTCTCCAGAAGGGCTTTTTCTGAAAAATCAGAACGATACGTAGGTTAAGATGGAGTTTATCAGCCCCAGCGCGTTTATTATCGGGCCGTCGTCGACGACTTCGACAATTTAAAACAGTTATTTACCGAGTTATCACAGATAAATCCTACGTTGGTGGGAGAAAATTACCATCCCCGCTGTCGTAGGGTCTTTATCGGAGGTTTTTGTATGAAGTGGAGTGTGTTGGTGCTGGCCTTGGCAATAGGTGGGTGTGCTTCGGTTGCAGATATCAAGCAGACCCCGCCAACATTGGTGGTCATCTCAGGGAAGAAACCGCAGGAATATGCGGTGTGTGTGGTACGCAAATTGGAGGCGACCCGTCGGCCGCCGCAGATCGAACCCCATAAAGACGGCATTCAGGTGATCGTGCCGCAGAAGTTCTCGGCAGACCCGTCGGCGATCTTTGAAATCGAAGACCGCTCCAGCGGTAGCAGCATCAAGCTTTATGAAAGCATGTCCAATGTGCCGATCCGCCCGGGCGACGTGAAGAAGGCTGGGGAAGAATGCATTTCCGGTTGAGCTCCAGACTCATCCCTCACACCCGATAAAAAAAGTCCTTACCCTGCAGGGACGGTATGCATCCGTTAAACTGTCGGGCATTCACTATAAAGATGCCGCTCAAACCCGGGGTTTGAGCGGCATTTGTTTTTCTGGAAAGCCGGTTATGAAACGAGAACACGTCAAAGCCCGCCATGCCGAAGGGCAGATCTCGGCCACCCATGTCATCCAGAACCCCGCCGATCTGGGCGAGTGGATCGTATTTTTCAAGAAGAGCGGCGGGCGCAGCTACTTCTTGGTGGACGAGCAGGATGAGGTCGAATCATTTGCTCGCCTGGATGACCTGATCGAAATCCTGCGGGGCCTGGGGATCAAGTTCGCTGAAGTGCACCTGTAGCAACGTTACTTGCAGACCACCACCACGCTGCGGCCTTTGAAGTTGCCCACGTCCTGGCCCAGGGTCTTGTCGCTTTCCTTGAGTGCCGGCGTGCCATTGGTGCCGACGATGCGGTAACCGGTGCCCGCGCAGGAGGCGTCCGCCTTCTCGTAGCAACTGGCCCATGAATTGGCCTCGCCCGAGCAGTCGATGGTCAGGCCTTGCTCGCCATTTTTCAGCAGGGTGTCGGAGGCGGTGGTGCAGCCGGCGATTGCCAGTACCGCGGTCAGTGCCAGGATTTTTTTCATAGAGGGGGTCGTCATCGAGGGTATTGGAAGGGCGCGCTGACACTGTCGTGGCGTTGTTGAAGATTATAGCGAACTGCCATCTAGGTACAGACAAACAAAAAAGCCCCGTTTAACGGGGCTTTCAGAGCAGTGCAAAGAGGCTTACTTGGTTTTCGGCCGCTTGCTCGATGCATGACCTGCCTCATCCACAAACACTTCGGCGACGGCGATCGCCATGCTTTCCGACTCGAATACGCCGGCAACGCTGTCACCGTGAAAATTGATCAAGTGCCAGCCGTCTGCTCGCTTAGTGATCAGGTAGCCGTTTACACCTTTTGGTTCTGACATCTGTTGGCAATCTCGTGGTCTTGGTTCAAGGCGCCCATGATAGCGCCAAATGCCGGGGCAGGGCGCAAGTTGTTGCGGGTCAGTGCCAGGGGTGCAAAAGCGTGCTAAAACCATTGCAGCCCTTTCAAACAAGGGGTCGACGCGAGTTCTGACCAACCGTTGGTGACACCCATTGCAGGATCAGCGGAACTTACGCCGACATTTTTTCTCTATGATGACATCGCAACGCCAGCAGGACCCCATTGTAAGGTGACTGCGGCCTGATTAGACTGCGCCGAATTCCGTACGCACAGCCCTTTGTAAGGACTCATATGATCAAGAAATGCTTGTTCCCAGCAGCCGGTTACGGCACTCGCTTCTTGCCAGCGACCAAAGCCATGCCCAAAGAAATGCTGCCAGTGGTGAACAAGCCACTGATTCAGTACGGTGTGGAAGAGGCTCTGGATGCCGGTTTGAACGAGATCTCCATCGTCACGGGTCGTGGCAAGCGCGCGCTGGAAGACCACTTCGACATCAGCTATGAGCTGGAAAACCAGATCAAGGGCACCGACAAGGAAAAATACCTGGTCGGTATCCGCAAGTTGCTCGACGAGTGCTCGTTCTCCTACACCCGTCAGACTCAGATGAAAGGTCTCGGCCACGCCATCCTTACCGGTCGCCCGCTGATTGGTGACGAACCCTTCGCCGTGGTCCTGGCGGATGACTTGTGTGTCAACCTGGAAGGCGACGGTGTGCTGACCCAGATGGTCAAGCTCTACCAGAAATACCGTTGCACCATCGTTGCGGTGATGGAGGTCAACCCAACCGAAACCAATAAGTACGGTGTTATCGCCGGCGACGATATTGGCGATGGCCTGATCCGCGTACGCGACATGGTCGAGAAGCCAGCGCCGGAAGACGCGCCATCGAACCTGGCGATCATCGGTCGTTACATCCTCACGCCGGACATCTTCAAGCTGATCGAAGAAACCGAGCCAGGCAAGGGTGGCGAGATCCAGATCACCGACGCTCTGCTCAAGCAAGCCAAAGACGGCTGCGTGATTGCCTACAAGTTCAAGGGCCAGCGTTTCGACTGCGGCGGCGCTGAGGGCTACATCGAAGCGACCAACTTCTGCTACGAGCATTTCTACAAGACGGGCAAGGCTTACTGATCCACGCTTGCCGGCACGTTTTAAGCGAAAGCCACCTTCGGGTGGCTTTTTCGTTTTTCAGCCCCATGTAAGTCGGTATGCTGGTGTACTGCCGAGGAGAGTGAAATGGCCTACGATTTTGACCTGTATGTAATTGGCGCCGGTTCCGGCGGTGTTCGCGCGGCGCGCTTTGCCGCGGGCTTTGGCGCCAAGGTGGCTGTGGCCGAGAGCCGCTACCTGGGCGGCACCTGTGTGAACGTCGGCTGCGTGCCAAAGAAGCTGTTGGTGTACGGCGCGCATTTTGCCGAAGATTTTGAACAGGCCAGCGGCTTTGGCTGGTCCCTGAGCGAGGCGAACTTTGATTGGGCGACCCTGATCGCCAACAAGGATCGTGAGATCAACCGCCTCAACGGTATCTATCGCAACCTGTTGGTAAACAGCGGCGTGACCCTGCATGAAGGACATGCACGCCTGGTCGATGCCCATCAGGTGGAGATCAACGGTGAGCGTTTCACTGCCAGGCACATCCTGATCGCCACCGGCGGCTGGCCGCAGATCCCTGAGATTCCAGGGCGCGTGCACGCCATTGGCTCGAACGAAGCGTTCTTCCTTAAAGAGCTGCCCAAGCGCGTGCTGGTAGTGGGTGGTGGTTATATCGCCGTTGAGTTCGCGGGCATCTTCCACGGCTTGGGCGCGCAAACCTCATTGCTGTATCGCGGTGACTTGTTCTTGCGCGGCTTTGACGGTTCGGTGCGCAAACATCTGCAAGAAGAGCTGACCAAGCGTGGCTTGGACTTGCAGTTCAATGCCGACATCGAGCGCATCGACAAACAGGCCGACGGCAGCCTCAAGGCCACTTTGAAGGATGGCCGCGTGCTGGAAGCCGATTGCGTGTTCTACGCCACTGGCCGCCGTCCAATGCTGGATAACCTGGGCCTGGAAAATACCGGGGTCAAACTGGACGAACGCGGTTTCGTCGCGGTGGATGATCTCTATCAGACCGCCGAGCCGTCGATCCTGGCGATTGGCGATGTGATTGGTCGTGTGCAACTGACGCCGGTGGCCCTGGCTGAAGGCATGGCCGTGGCGCGGCGGTTGTTCAAGCCCGAGCAATACCGCCCGGTGGATTACGCCAATATCGCGACGGCGGTATTCAGCCTGCCGAATATCGGCACAGTCGGCCTGACAGAAGAGGATGCACGCAAAAATGGCCACAACGTGCAGATCTTTGAAAGCCGGTTCCGGCCGATGAAGCTGACCCTGACCGATTGCCAGGAAAAGACCTTGATGAAGCTGGTGGTCGACGCCGACACCGACAAAGTACTGGGTTGCCACATGGTCGGTCCGGATGCGGGTGAGATCGTGCAAGGGCTGGCGATCGCGCTCAAGGCGGGCGCGACCAAGCAGCATTTCGATGAAACTATCGGCGTGCATCCTACGGCGGCGGAAGAATTCGTCACCATGCGCACGCCTGTGGCGCCCTGATCAGCTTGGCTCTGCTGCCTCTGGCGCCGTTGCAACGACGGTCGCCAAGCGCAGGGCTTCGATGCTTGCCTGGGCCTTGACCAGGTCCAGCTCAAGCGCCTTGTTGTGCTGCTGATACTCCAGCAGTGATGCTTGGCGCGATTGGCTGTCCAGCACGGCAACCCGCAGGCGTTCCTGGAGCAGGGTGCGCTCGCTGTCGATCTGGCTGAGCTGCTCCTTGAGTTTCAGCTGTAGCGCCTGGTCCTGGCGAGCTTGCTCCTGCAGCGCTTTCAATTCCTTGGTTGTCACTCGCTGCTCACTCAGCAGGCGCTCGTTGTCGCGATGCAGTTGGGTGATTTCGTCCTGGCGCACCAGTGCGCTTTGCTGCGCCTGACGCAATTCGGCCTGTACCTGTTGCAACTGGCCCTCATGGCGACGCTGTTCCTGCTCGCGCTGCTCCTTGATGGCAGTGCGGTAATGCTCAAGCGCATCGCGGGCGTGCAGGTGTTTTTCTTCCAGTGAGCGAATCTGCTCGTCTTTGTCGTTGAGCCTCAGTTCGTAGTCGCTGCACGCCTGGCTCAGCCCGGCGTTACGGGTTTGCTCGGTCTGCAGGCTGGTGCTGGCGGTTTGCAGCGCCGCGCTTTCTTCAGCGAGGGCGGCGGCCTGGATATCAAATTGCTGTTTGAGCTGGGTGTGCGCTTCTTCCAGGGTTTCTACCTGGGCGAGCAGGGCGGCTTTTTGTTGCTCGAATTGCGCCAGGGCCAGGTCGATCGGCTCTTGGGCCTTCTCTTTCAGGCGCTGGGACAGGCGGGCGACTAGCTCGCCCAGCTCATCATCAATTCGCGCTTGGGTGATGGTCTGGCGCGTCTCGCTTTCGTCCAGCTCTTTCAAATAGCGATGAATGGTGGTTTTCGAGCCGGTATTGCCCATTTCGATACGCACCGCATCGATGCTGGGGTTTTCGCCACGGGCGAGGATCGCCAAGCGTGCCGTTTGCACTACTGCTTTGTTTATGCCGCCGCGAGCCATGGGGTCTCCGTCGATTTAGTACCGTGGTACATAGTATGTATATACATACTATATCATGATTGAAAACTGGTTGAAATTCATGATTTAACAGATGGGATATTGGCGTATTATCCCGTGTCATAAGCATTTTCATCAGCCATCCACCCTTCAGCAGTACGAAAACACGCCTATGAGCGACCTCGACCGATATCTCAACGCCGCCACTCGCGACAACACGCGCCGCAGCTACCGCGCGGCCATCGAGCATTTCGAAGTCAGTTGGGGAGGGTTCCTGCCGGCCACCAGCGAGAGTGTGGCGCGCTACCTCGTGGCGCATGCCGGGGTATTGGCAGTCAACACCTTGAAATTGCGGCTCTCGGCCTTGGCGCAATGGCATACCAGCCAAGGGTTTGCCGACCCAACGAAGGCGCCGGTGGTACGCAAGGTGCTCAAGGGCATCCGCGCTGTGCACCCGGCGCGGGAGCGGCAGGCCGAGCCTTTGCAGCTCACGCAGTTGGAGCAAGTAATCGCTGCCCTGGACATTGAAGCCAAACAGGCCAGCGAGCGTCACGACCAGCCGCGCTTGCTGCGGGCCAAGCGCGACGCTGCGCTGATTCTGCTGGGCTTCTGGCGCGGCTTTCGCAGTGATGAGCTGTGCCGATTAAGCATTGAGCACGTGCAAGCCGTGCCAGGCGCAGGCATCAGCCTGTACTTGCCACGCAGTAAAAGTGACCGTGACAACCTCGGCAAAACCTACCAAACCCCAGCGTTGCTGCGACTGTGCCCGGTGCAGGCTTATAGCGAGTGGCTCAGCGCCTCGGCGCTGGTGCGCGGCCCGGTGTTTCGCGGCATTGACCGCTGGGGCAACCTGGGTGCGGAGGGCTTGCACCCCAACAGTGTGATCCCGTTATTGCGCCAGGCCCTTGAGCGCGCAGGCATCCCCGCCGATCAATACACCAGCCACTCCCTGCGTCGGGGTTTCGCCACTTGGGCGCATCGAAGTGGTTGGGATTTGAAGTCGCTGATGAGTTACGTCGGCTGGAACGACATGAAATCTGCGATGCGCTATGTTGAAGCGACGCCGTTTCTAGGCATGACCCTGGCAACACAACCGCTGATTTGAGATTTTTTCTATTAATAGCGTCACCTGATAGAGAAACCCAATCGTCAGCATCAGGTTTGCCAATGAGCCATCGACCGAGAGAGCCGGTAGGATTCACCTCATCAACTTCTTAACCCCTGACGGAGAGTCAACGATGCCTATCATCAACAGCCAAGTAAAACCGTTTAAAGCCACCGCTTTCAAAAACGGCAGCTTCGTCGATGTGACCGACGCTGACCTGAAAGGCAAGTGGTCGGTTGTCTTCTTCTACCCAGCCGATTTCACCTTCGTCTGCCCGACCGAACTGGAAGACCTGGCTGACAACTACGCCGAATTCCAGAAGCTGGGCGTCGAAATCTACAGCGTTTCCACCGACACCCACTTCGCCCACGCTGCCTGGCACAACACTTCGCCAGCCATCGGCAAAATCCAGTACACCATGATCGGCGACCCAACCCTGACCATCTCCCGCAACTTCGACGTACTGATCGAAGAAGCTGGCCTGGCAGACCGCGGCACCTTCGTGATCAACCCAGAAGGTCAGATCAAGATCGTTGAACTGAACGACGGTGGTGTAGGCCGTGACGCTTCCGAGCTGCTGCGCAAGATCAAGGCTGCTCAGTACGTTGCCGCCCACCCGGGTGAAGTATGCCCAGCCAAGTGGAAAGAAGGCGAGGCCACTCTGGCACCGTCTCTGGACCTGGTCGGCAAGATCTAAGTCTGTGAACGCGTATCAAGGGCGGGTATCCGCACTTAAGTAAGCTGCATCCGCCCTCAAAACGCCCGGGCGAGATTCGCTCGGGCGTTTTTTTGTCTGCAATAAACCGAATGAACAGGAAATCGCCCGTATGTTGGACGCCAATCTTAAAGCTCAGTTGAAGTCATACCTGGAACGGGTCACCCAGCCGATCGAGATCGTCGCCTCCCTCGACGACGGTGCGAAATCCCAGGAAATGCTTGCTCTTTTGCAGGACGTAACCAGCCTATCCACGCTGATTACTCTGAACACCGATGGCAATGATGGGCGCAAGCCATCGTTCTCCATCAACCGCCCGGGTGCCGAGATCAGCCTGCGTTTCGCCGGTATCCCCATGGGCCATGAATTTACTTCGCTGGTGCTGGCCCTGCTGCAAGTCGGTGGCCACCCGTCGAAGGCCAGTGTCGAAGTGATTGAACAGATCCGCGCCCTCAAAGGCGAGTTCAGCTTCGAGACTTACTTCTCGCTGTCGTGCCAGAACTGCCCGGACGTGGTCCAGGCGCTGAACCTGATGGCCGTGCTGAACCCGAACATCCGCCACGTTGCGATTGATGGCGCGCTGTTCCAGGCTGAAGTCGATGAGCGCCAGATCATGGCGGTCCCGAGTGTCTACTTGAACGGGGTCAACTTTGGCCAAGGCCGTATGGGCCTGGAAGAAATCCTCGCCAAGCTCGACACCAGCGGTATCGAGAAAGCCGCGGAGAAAATCAGCGCCAAGGATGCCTTCGACGTCCTGGTAGTTGGCGGTGGCCCGGCCGGGTCTTCGGCTGCCATCTATGCGGCACGTAAAGGTATTCGTACCGGTGTGGCGGCTGAACGCTTTGGTGGCCAGGTGCTGGACACCATGTCCATCGAAAACTTTATCTCGGTACAGGAAACCGAAGGGCCGAAACTGGCCAGCGCACTGGAAGCCCATGTGCGTCAGTACGACGTGGATATCATGAACCTGCAACGCGCCAGTAGCTTGATTCCGGCAAAAAATGCCGGTGAGCTGCACGAAATTCGCTTCGAAAGCGGTGCGACCCTCAAGTCCAAGACCGTGATCCTGGCCACAGGCGCGCGCTGGAGAGAGATGGGTGTGCCCGGCGAGCAGGAATACAAGGCCAAGGGCGTATGCTTCTGCCCGCATTGCGATGGCCCGCTGTTCAAGGGCAAGCGTGTGGCGGTGATCGGCGGCGGTAACTCCGGCGTGGAAGCGGCCATTGACCTGGCCGGTATCGTCAGCCATGTCACCTTGCTTGAATTCGACAGCAAGCTGCGCGCCGATGCCGTGTTGCAACGCAAGCTCTACAGCCTGCCGAACGTGGATGTGATCACCAGCGCGCTGACCAGTGAGGTCAAAGGCGATGGTCAGAAAGTCACCGGCCTTGCCTACAAGGACCGCGACACTGGTGAGTTCAAGACCATCGACCTGGAAGGCATCTTTGTGCAGATTGGCTTGCTGCCCAACACCGACTGGCTCAAAGGCAGCGTAGAGCTGTCGCCGCGTGGCGAGATCATTGTCGATGCCCGTGGCGAGACTTCACTGCCTGGCGTGTTCGCCGCCGGTGACGTAACCACCGTGCCGTACAAGCAGATCGTGATTGCAGTAGGCGAGGGTGCCAAGGCTTCGTTGAGCGCGTTCGATCACTTGATCCGCACCTCTGCTCCGGCGTAGTCCTGAGCTGCAAATAAAAAACCCCATGAGCGATCATGGGGTTTTTCTCGTTCCCACGCCCGGCGCGGAATTCTCGTTCCCACGCTCCGCGTGGGAATGCATCCGGTGACGCTCCGCGTCACGCAGTGCTTATTACATCGGCGCCGGCTGGATGATCTCCACCCAGTAAGCATCCGGGTCTTTGATGAACGCGAGGCTCTTCATACGGCCATCCGTCAGGCGTTTCTGGAAGTCGCAACCCAAGGCTTCGAAACGTTCGCACGCCGCGACAATGTCCGGCACCGAGATGCAGATATGGCCAAAACCACGCGGGTCGGTGTTGCCGTTGTGGTAGGCAAAGTCGGCATCGTTTTCGGTGCCGTGGTTGTGGGTCAGTTCGAGGATGCCCGGAATCGACTTCATCCACTGGGTGCGCTCGGCCGCATCGGCCGGGATCTGGGCCTTGTCCACCAGGGCCAGGAAGTACAGGCTGAATTCGGCTTCCGGGAAGTCACGTTTCTCGACCAGGGAGAAACCCAGGATGCGCGTGTAGAAGTCCAGCGACTTGGTGATGTCCTTGACCCGCAACATGGTGTGGTTGAACACAAAGTTCGCCGTGGCGTTGTCGGGTTGGGCAGTGACGCCCGGGAAGGTGTTCAATTCGTGCAGGCTCATGGGCCCTCCAGAAAAAATGTGAGATGAGCGGTCCATTGGCTTGCGGCCTGCGTCCATGCAGGCGGGCCATGATACGCAAGCCGCACCGGCTGCGCCAAATGAAAAAGCGCGCCCAACCCTTGCAGTCAGCGCGTGCCGGGCCGCACACTTTGCCGCTGGAACCCTGGGTGTTTTTTGCAATGATCGAGTTTCGTAGGCCACTGTTGAGTGCTGTGTGCGTGTTGTTGGGCAGCTCGTTTGTGTTGGCAGCCGAGCCGGAAGTCCATTGGCCCAGCGGTTGGCAGGTCGAGGAAGTGGTGCCTGACGGCGAGCTCCTTGCCAAACCCCAAGCAGTGTCCCGGCAGCGAGCGATCAAGAATGATGAAAATGGCGCCACGTTGATGGTGATGGAGTTGACCGGAACGCCGATTGAGGCCGGCCATAAAGTTAATCTTCCCGGCGTGTTGCTGGAGATGCGCAAGTCGATCCAGAAAGACTTTGCCCGTGGCGGTTATCAAAGCGTGTGCAGCAAAATGCACCCCACGACATTGAGTCGTCTTGATGCGCTGGAAACTACCTGTGTGATTACCGAGAACGGTCGACACGTATTGTCGCAAACATTAGTCGGTGCGCTGGATGTCGACAAAGCCTATGTTTTTTCATACGCAGGCCAGGCGCAAGCGTACGAGGCGAGCAAGGAGGAAGTCAGTCTGGTGCGCAACAGTCTGAAACTTTGACAGGTTCAAGCTGAGCGAATTTGAACAATACGAACCCTGAGTTAAGTTCGATTCCGAACCGTTAGAGCAAAAAAAGCCCCGCGTATGCGGGGCTATTTTTTAGTACATGTTTCAGCCACGAAGCCAGGAGTCTACAGTGGCGGCGCCGTACTGCTCTTTCCAGGCTTTGAGGCCGCGGTGGTTGCCACCTTTGGTCTCGATCAGCTCGCCGGTGTGCGGGTTGTGGTAAACCTTGACCACCCGTGCGCGGCGCTGTTTTGGCGCGGCGGCGGCCGGTGCGCCGCCTTTGCGTGGCGCTGGATCGAGGATGGCGATCACATCGCGCAGGCTTTTGTCGTATTTGCCCATCAGCGTCTTGAGCTTTTCTTCGAATTCGATTTCTTTCTTCAGGCCAGCGTCGTTCTTCAAGGATTCCAGCTGGGCAAGCTGCTCTTGAAGGGCTTTTTCTGCTGCGCGAAATTCGGCGAGTCTGGACAAAATCTATACTCCAATAATGTAGTTGCTGATATCAACTGCAGACAAAGCTATAAGCCAAGAACGTTAAGCCACGTCAACGAAAAAGACCCTTCTGCGAGTTCTGCACAGGCAGAAAAAATTGTAGTAGTTAATTCATCTCGAGTAAATCATGTCTTTTAAAGAAAGACCAATCTTTCATGGTAGGTGGTACACGGCTATTCAACGATACCCAACGACTTAATGAATTCATCGCAGGGTAATGGTCGACCAAACAGGTAACCCTGTAGGAAATCCACGCCCTGGGCAACGAGGTATTCACACTGTTGGGCTGTTTCCACGCCTTCGGCAACAATGCCTAGATCCAGCTTGACCGACAACTCTATGATGCTGTCTAGAATATGCCGCGACAGCGCATCCGCACCGATCATGGCGACAAAGCTTTGATCGATCTTCAAGTAGTCGACATTGAAATTGCGCAAATAGCCCAAGCTGGAGTGGCCGGTGCCGAAGTCATCAATGGCGATCATGACCCCCATTTGATGCAGCGCCTCGAACAGGCGGCGGGTGGTCTCGGTGGGTTCGATCAGTTCCCGCTCGGTCAACTCCAGCACCAGGATGACCTGGCCGGGTGGGAACGCGGCGAGGAATTCCCGACAGTCCTGCACCAGCGCCATGTCCTGGCAATGGCGCGCTGTGATGTTCACGCCGATATGAAAGCCAGGGCTGAAGCGTGCGGCATGGGGCGCCAATTGCACGGCGGTCTGGCGCAGCAGGGCACGGGTCATCGGCACGATCAGGCCAGAGTCTTCGGCCAGGGGAATAAACAAGTCCGGGCGCACCAGGCCTTCTTTGGGATGCTTCCAGCGCATCAGGACCTCACAGCCGGCCCATTGGCGTGTGTCACCCCGTACCACCGGTTGGAAATACGGGATGAACTCATTGGCTCCCAAGGCGCGTTGTAACTCGTGGGTCGGCGCGGACGAGCGTTTTTGCAGCCAGTGAGCGAGCAGCCCCGCCAATATCCCGAAGAACACCACCAGGCTGAACAGCGCCGGATACCGCGCCTGCATGTAGCGCCAGACTTCACCCTCGGGCATCCCGGCCTCGACACTGTATTGATAGCGCTCGGAAGCCAGGCGTTGTGGCGCTACGGCAAATACCGGCAGCGCGCCTTGATGCACCTTGCCGTCGGCACCCAGCCAGTTCGGGCCGACGTGCAATACCAAGTGCGCGTAACGGCTGATCAGGCGCAAGGCGTTGGTGAGGTGGTAACCGTCAACCGAGGCAAACGCGCCTTGATCGCCTTCCACCAGGCGATACACCAATAGCGCGGTATCGGGTGTAACGGGGTTGCCATTCATCAACCACAGGCGCCCATCGACATAGTCGTCCGGGTTGACGGGCGATTGGTAGCGACCGCCAAACAACGAACTGCAATAGATGTTTTTCTGCCAGGACAGCGTCGTGGCCCGCACAAACGGCCGGCGCGTGACTTGTTCACGTAGCGCCAACTTGGCGACGCTGTCACAAGGTTTACCGGCCAGCGGCAGCAAAGCTTGGGCAGCGATGGCGGTATTGTCCAGCATCAGGTCGAACTGGCGCACCGCTTCTTGAGCGGTTTGCGCTGTGCTTTGCTCGAGCGTGCGTTCGGCTTGCCAGTAAAGAATTACCACCCCCAACAGAATGGGCAGCAGCCCGCACAGGGTGCTGATGAAATAGCGTGCGGCTCGGCTTCGTGGGCCTTTGACGGTCAGGGGCATGGGAGCAGTCAATCGTGAAAAAGAGAGTGGGCTCTGCCGATGATAGATGGCATTGCACGGGGCTGCTCACTTGTTTAACGCCTACTGACCTAGCCGTTCGGTCAGTTGTGGCGGGCACTTCAACTTGGCAACATAAACTTCATTGCAAAACGTAAGAGACTCGGTAGCCCTTAATCCCTACAGCCTCTTTCATAGCCGCTCAGCCCAATTTTGGCGGGAGGGCCGCGTCTCGCCCTTCGATTGATGAGTCATGGCTTGCAACTCTTTCACTGACATTCACGAGGAAGTATCTGTAATGAAAACTATCGCATTGGCCGTTGTATTTCTGGCGGTCACCGGCGTTGCCGCTTTGCCTGTTGTCGCCGCAGACGGCAAGATCACCTTGACCGGTGAAATCACCGGCACCACTTGCAGCATCAGCGGTGGCACGGGCTCTGCGCCCGGCACCAGCCCGGACTTTTCGGTGCCACTCAACAAGGTCCAGGCCAGCGCGCTCAAGGCGCCCGGCCAGACTGCCGGGGCGAAACCCTATTACATCCATGTCGGTTCCTGCCCGAAGGATACGACCGTCGCCGTGATGTATGAGAGCAGCAGCCCCGCGATCAATCCGGCGACCGGTAACCTGGTCAACCAGGCACCCGCCAAGCCGACGCCTGCCACCCTCGTTGAGGTGCAACTTGTGGATGGCGTCACCCACCAGCCCATGGATTTGCGCCTGGGCCAGAACTCCAGCCCCGCGAAAGTCCCGGCAAGCGGCGAGGTGTCGCTGCCCTTTGCTGCCCAATACATTGCCACGGGCACTGCTACGCCAGGCCCGGTCAGTACGCAAGTGCTGTATTCGGTGACGTTCCCCTGATCGAGGCCCCGTTGCCTGGCCGTGCGCCAGGCAAGGACAGACGAAATGCTTGCCCGGACATTGCTAGTGACCCCCTGCTGAGCGCACTGCTGACCAGTGTCGGGTTGCTGTCCGCCGCTCACGCCGGCGTAGTGATCGACGGCACGCGGCACATCTATCCGCAGCAGCGTCGAGAAATCACGCTGCGCCTGACCAATGACGATCAGCGAGCGCCGCGCCTGGTCCAGGTGTGGCTGGACCAGGGCGACCCGGCGCAAGACCCCACCGGCAGCGACGTGCCGTTCAGCCTGTCGCCGCCTGTGTTTCGCATGGACGCGGGCAAAAGCCAGGTAGTGCGACTGGTGTATACCCAGGACCCACTGCCGAATGACCGCGAATCGTTGTTCTGGCTCAACGCCCTGGAGATACCGCCCAAGGTCAACGTGGCACCGGGCAGCCCGCAAGAGGCCCCTTCGAACCACCTGCAGTTCGCTTTTCGTATCCGCACCAAAGTGTTTTTCCGCCCGGCCCAATTGCCGGGCTCCGCGGACGAGGCGCCCACCCACTTACGCTGGACCCTGCACCGGAGTGCCCAGGGGCCGCTACTGGAAGTGCACAACCCATCGGCTTATCACGTGACCTTCAATGAGATTGCCTTGGCCATGGGCTCGGGCCCGGGTGCTCGCCTGTTACCGGCGGGAGAGGGCATGGTGCCCCCCGGCGGCAGCCTGAAGCTGCCCGTCAAGGATGTCGCGCAAGCAATACCCGCCGACGCCCAGGTGCATTTCAAATACATCAATGATTACGGCGCATTCTCCGTGCCGCAGCGTGCTCCCCTGAAGTTCTGATCATGTATGCCTTATTGCAAATACCCGTTCACCGCTTTACGGCCTGGCTGTTTGCCAACCCCAACTTACTGCTGTGGCTGGGCCTGCTCAGTACCTTATTGATGTCGGCAGAAGCCGCGCCACTGGTGTTTGACATCGAGGCGTTCGCCAGCGGCCTGTCCTCTTCGGCAGATATCTCACGCTTCAATACCAGCAACGTGTTGGCGCCAGGTGTTTACCGCGTAGATGTGATGCTCAACGGGCAATCGATGGGGCGCCGCGAGATCACCTTCGCCCCCCTTGCCGGACAGGACGACGCCCAGCCTTGCCTGAACGCTGCCGAGCTTGGCCAACTGGGGGTTTCTGTGCAGGCGCCGACGGATAACACCGAGCATGCCTGCCGGGATTTTGCCGAGTGGATACCCATGGCCAGCAGCCGCGTCGATATCGAGACCCTGACCCTGGATGTCAGCATCCCGCAGATCTATATCAACCGTTCCGCGCGCGGCTACATTGACCCGTCTGAATGGGACAATGGCATTGACGCCGCGCTGCTCAACTACAACTTCAGTGCCGCGACGGCGACAGCGGGCGCCGGTGAGGATCGTGGCTACCTGGGCCTCAACGGCGGCCTCAACCTGGGCGACTGGCGGCTGCGCCATCAGGGTGGGCAGGCATGGGCATCCGGTAGCGGCCTGGCGCGTTATCAACACACCGCCACCTACTTGCAACGGTCCCTTGCCGCCTGGCGTTCACAACTGACCGTCGGCGACAGCTTCAGCAGTGGCCAGATCCTCGACGGTGTGCGTATACGCGGCATCACCCTGTCCACCGATGACCGCATGCTTGCCCAGTCGCAACAAGGCTATGCGCCTCAGGTGCGAGGCATTGCCGACAGCAATGCAACGGTGACAGTGCGCCAGAACGGCTACACCCTTTACGAAACCACAGTGGCCCCGGGGCCGTTTGTCATCGATGACCTGTACCCCACTGGGTATGGCGGCGACCTGCACGTCAGCGTCACCGAGGTCGACGGCCGGCGCAGCAGCTTCGTGGTGCCTTACTCCGTGGTGCCTTACCTGCTGCGTGACGGTGCCAGCCACTACAGCGTGACCTTGGGGCAGTTGCAGCAATACGGCGTCAGCGATGCCAACCCGCTGATCTTGCAGGGTACGCTGCAGCATGGCCTGGGCGATCGTATTAGCGCCTATGGTGGCAGTACGCTTTCCCAAGGCTACGGCCAGGCCAAGGCCGGCCTGGCGATGAGCACTCCGATTGGCGCGTTCTCCCTCGACAGCACCTACTCGCGCACTCAGGTTCGGGGGCTGGGCGTAGTCGGCGGGCAAAGCTGGGGCCTGGCCTATAACAAGAACCTGCCGTTCTCGGGAACGCACTTTGCGCTGGGCGCCTATCGTTTCTCCACGGACGGGTACCTGAACCTGCCTGATGCGCTCAATGTGCGGGAACTGGCCCGCCAAGGCGGGAGTATCAACAGTTACGCGAGGCAGAAAAGCCGCCTCGACCTGACAATCAGTCAGCAGTTGGGCGCAGGCTCGCTGAGCCTGTATGGCAGCTCCATCGACTACTGGGCGGGCCGCCAAGGGCGCCAGACATCCTTCACCCTCAGTTATGCGGCTAATTGGAAGTCACTCAACTGGAACCTTTCGGCGCAGCGCTCGCGTGTCAGTGAAACCCATCAATTGAACGATCACGAGCGCAGCGACGAAATCTTTTTTGGCCGGTCGGCGCAAGCCGGGCGCGTGGATAATCACCTGGTGCTGACACTGTCCATGCCATTGGGCGCAGGAACGCGTGCGCCAACCCTGAGCAGCAGCCTGTCGCACGATGCTGGCGATTCACGCGGCAGCCAGCATCAGGTGGGAATCAATGGTTTGCTGGGTGACACCGGTGAAGCCAGCTACGGGCTGACTGGCAGCCGTGGCACGGGCCACCAGCAAGGCTCCAGCTTCAATGCCTACGCGGGCTATCGCAGCCGGGCTGCAAGCCTGCGGGCCGGCTATGCCCAGGCCCGCGACAGTTCGCAACTATCCATGAGTGCCGATGGCGGGCTGATAGCCCACGAGGGTGGCGTGACTTTCGCGCAAAACCTCGGTGAAGCCTCGGCACTGGTGTATGCGCCGGATGCACAAGGTGCCCGGCTCGGCAGCAGCGGGGCGCGTATCGATAAGCAGGGTTATGCGGTGCTGCCAGCCCTCAGGGCTTATCAGCGCAATGAAGTAGATATCGATCCCGAGGGCATGCCCATGGATGTCGAACTCAAGGAATCGAGTCACGCCGTGGTGCCGACGCTGGGAGCCGTCTCACTGGTCAGGTTCGAGACCGTCAGTGGCCGTGCCGTGGTGATCAAGGCCACTCATATGGGGGGCAAGCCGTTGCCATTTGCCGCGCAAGTGTTTGACGAGCGCGGCGTCGAAATCGGCGTGATCGGCCAGGCTGGCAAGGCTTTTGTGCGCGGGGTTGCCGACCAGGGGCGCTTGACGGTGCGCTGGAATGCAGGGGCGGCTGACCAGTGCTTCATCCATTACCGTTTGCCGCCGCGCAGGCCCGAGCAACGCCAGGAAAACGCGGACCAGTTGGTCAGTCAATGTGCCGACCATGGTGATGCGGACGAGGAGCGCAGTTGATGACTCATCGATTGCTCCGCGCGCTGCTTGGCCTGGCCCTGGCGGTGCAGACAGTATTGGCCCATGGGGAAATCGTCATTGACCGCACGCGCATCATTTACCCGGCCAGCGCCGCTGGGGTAACGGTCAACCTGCACAATGAGGCCGACGGCCCGCGATTGGCCCAGGTGTGGATCGATGCGGGGGACCCGCAGGTCGCGCCCGAGTCCAGTGATGTGCCCTTTACGGTGACCCCGCCGATCCTGCGCCTGGATGCCGGCAAGCACCGCGCATTGCGGGTGATGTACCACGCGACCCAAGACAAGGCCATGGCCGCGCCTCAGGAGTTGGTGTACTGGCTGAATGTGCTGGGGATCCGCCCGTCTGTCGACACCGGCAACCAGCTGCAATTTGCCTTTCGCACACGGATCAAGCTCTTCCTGCGCCCGGACGCGTTGCCAGGCCAAGCGCAGCAGGCGGTGGATACGTTGCAGTGGCGCCTGGCAGGCGACGGCCCGGTCCTGCAGGTGCGCAATCCCAGTGCCTTTCATGTGACGCTTTCCAGCGTGTTGCTGACCGTCGATGGCGTCGAGTACCACAGTGAGGCCCCGCCGATGCTGTTGCCGCGTTCGGTTGCCCGCATCGTGCTGGAGGGCCCGGCGTCGCGGGGGCAGGGTACGGTCGCGCTGCGATTTACCACCCTGGATGACCATGGCATGACGCGTACGCACACAGTGTCTTTGGGGCACACGAAGGATTTGGCGATATGAACGGTGTCCGGCAATTTATGTTCAGGTTTTTACAGATTGGCGTGTGCTTGAGTATTTGCGCAGTCGCGATGGACGCACAGGCGCATTTCAATGCAGGCGTCTGTACCCCCCAAGCCCCGGTGACGCTGTTCGTCCCGCCCATCACCCTGCCTGACAACCTGCAGGTGGGCGAGGCGATTGGCTACCCAAGTGGCTATGACTTCGCCGGCAATGGCTTTGTCATGCGGTGCCGCTACACCGACTGGCCATTGTCGCAGCCGGTGTCGGCCAACCTCAGCGTGGTCAATTCGCAGGCAACCGGCATGACGTTCAACGCAAATGGGCTGACGTTGCCCGTCTATGCGACCAGCTACCCTGGCGTCGGGTTCGTCATGATGGCCGGGGATCCGTCCCAGCATTTGAAGGTCATCACCCACACCGGCGTCACGCTGTTGGACACCAAGCACAACAAACCCAATGGCTGGGGCCTGCAAGGGCGCGTGTATCTGGTGGCGACGGGCCCGATCACCTCGGGCACCATCCCTGGGAACACAGTCGCCAGGTATATGCTGACCAATGTCAATATCGAAAGCCCCGGCGCTGCGTCGGTCAACTTCGCCGATACGGTGATATTGCCGCCGCAAAAGCCAACTTGCCGGGTGACCACGCCGTCGCTTGCAATGCCGCTGGGGCAGGTGCCCAGCCGTGATTTCAAGGGAGTCGGCAGCAGCGCCGGCAGCGTTAGTCGCGACATAACCCTGGACTGTGCCGGCGGCACCGGCGGCATCCTGGATGTATGGATCACCGTGACTGACCAGACGGAACCCGGCAACCGCAGTAACCAGTTGTCCTTGACCCGCAACTCGCACGCCCGCGGCGTCGCCCTGCAATTGCTCAGTGGCGATCGGTTGGTAAGCTATGGGCCCGATTCCTCCGGCGTGGGCAACCCGAACCAATGGCAGGTCGCAAACACGGGCAACGGCGCCCTGACGATTCCCTTGACCGCCCGTTACGTTCAAACCGCGTCGACCATCAAGCCTGGGACCGCCAACGGCCTGGCCTCGTTTACCCTGAGTTACCGGTGAGCCCCGGGATCAGGGTACAGCGTTTGCGCCAGTGCGATAAACGCCAGGGTTGCGGGAGAGGCCTGGCGGCGATCCAGCACCGCCAGGCCTATGCGGCGCGGTACGCCCGGCGACAACGGGCGGGCAACGTAGCGCTGGTCGGCATCGGCCGGCAGTGAGCCCTGGGCCACGATACTCAGGCCGTCGCCGCGGCTGACAGCTTCCAGGGTAGTGAGTAGCTGGGTACAGCGATAACGCACTTTCGGTTGCAACTGCGCGTCACCAAACAAACGCGTGACCAGCTCTGCTGAGCCTGCCTCGGTCAGGATGAACGGGTCATCGCACAACGCTTTCAAAGGTACCGCCATGCTTGCCGCCAAGGCATGGCCGACCGGTATCAGCGCCACCAGTTGGTCTTCGAGCAGGGCCACTGTGTCGAAGCGTTCCTGCTCCAGTACCACGAAGCCCACATCCACCCGGCGCTGATCCAGCCATTGAATGACCTGCCGGTCCGGCCCTTCGTCTATATGTACCTCGATACCCGGATAGTCCCTTCGAAAGTGGCTGAGAATGGTTGGTAGCAAATGGTTCGAAGCGGTGGGGCCGAACGACCCTATACGCAATGTCCCGCGTTTCATCCCGCGGGCATCGGCGGCTTCCTGCTGCAAGGTGTTGGCCAGGCCCAGCATGCCCCGTGCGCGCCCAAGTAACTGCGCGCCGATATCGCTCAGTTCCACCAGGGTCTGGTGCCGGCGAAACAACTCTACCCCCAGTTCCTGCTCCAGGGCCTTGATCGCATGGGACACCGCCGATTGGCTGATGCCCAGGCGATGCGCCGCACTGGTGAAGCCTCGGAGTTCGGCGACCAGGGAGAAGATTTCCAGCTGGGTCAGGGTCATGAGTAAAGCCTTGTTTTACGATGACAGATCATTAGTAAAAGAATAGTCCCATCCTTTCTCACGTTGAGCACATTCTTATGCATGCCCGCGAAGGCCTCACTTACCTGAAGCTGGCTGCTGTCACCATGATCTGGGGCGGGACCTTCGTCGCCGGGCGCTTTCTGGCCGATCACGTGGACCCGCTGCTCGCGGCCTGCCTGCGGTTTATCCTGGCCAGCCTCGCGTTGCTGCTGTTCCTGGCCTGCGCGCGCATCCCACTGGCGCGCCCAACTACAGGGCAAATGGCGCGGCTGGCACTGCTGGGCCTATGCGGCATCTTTTTCTACAACCTGTGTTTTTTCTATGGCCTTCACTACATCAATGCGTCGCGGGCGTCGTTGATCGTGGCATTGAACCCGGCAGTGATCGGCCTGGCGTCCTGGTTGTTGTTCAAGGAGCGCCTGGGCCGGGCCAAGTGGCTGGGTATCGGGCTGTGCCTGCTGGGGGCGGCTGTGGTGATCGTGAGCCGCAATCCCAACCTCATGCAGGGGGCCCGCAACGCTTGGATCGGTGACCTGTTGATCCTGGGCTGCGTAATGGCCTGGGGGGCCTATTCGCTGCTGTCCCGGGAACTCAACCAGACGTTGGGGCCGGTGCAAACCGTCACTTGGTCGGTGCTGTGGGGTACGCTGATGTTGACCCTTGCCACCCTCGCCACCGGTCGGCTGACGCTGCAAGGTTTCAGCGCGCTGCAGCTGGCGCAGTGGTACAGCCTGCTGTACCTGGGTGTGCTGGGTTCGGCCCTGGCCTATATTGGTTACTACGACGGCATCCGGCGAATCGGCGCGACCCGCTCCGGGGTGTTCATCGCCCTCAACCCGCTGACAGCGGTGATATGTGGCGCGTTGCTGCTGGACGAAGCCTTGACGGTGCCGATGCTGGCGGGTGGCGCGGTCATCCTGTTGGGCATCTACCTGTGCAATAAACCCCTTGCGCGGGGCAGGGCAATGGGGATTTGATAAGAGTACGGACAAACCTGGTTACGCTGTGTAGAATCAGTTTACGCATACAAGAATATGGACTTGCGCTCACGCAAGCCTCGGCCGTCAGAGACTGATGACACCATGAAGCTACTTGGCTCCCCCCTCATCTTTGGTGACTTCCTCGCCCGCAGCGTGCGAGGCCTTTCTTGTGCGCCACCCTCCAGCCTCATCCTTGCTTGCAACTAAACAATTGCTACCCACAAGAATGATGAGGCACCGAACATGACCGACCAACTCGACAACCCAATGGGCCTGATGGGCTTTGAATTCATCGAATTTGCATCGCCCACCCCAGGCACCCTGGAGCCGATCTTCGAGATCATGGGTTTCACCAAAGTGGCGACCCACCGTTCCAAGAACGTGCACCTGTATCGCCAGGGCGAGATCAACCTGATCCTCAACAACGAACCCGACAGCCTCGCGTCCTACTTCGCGGCCGAGCATGGCCCGTCGGTGTGCGGCATGGCGTTCCGCGTCAAGGACTCGCAACAGGCCTACAAACGTGCCCTGGAGCTGGGCGCCCAGCCGATCCACATCGACACCGGCCCGATGGAGCTGAACCTGCCGGCGATCAAAGGCATTGGCGGTTCGCCGTTGTACCTGATCGACCGGTTCGGCGAAGGCAACTCGATCTACGACATCGACTTCGTCTACCTCGAAGGGGTTGATCGCAACCCTGTAGGCGCTGGCCTGAAGGTCATCGACCACCTGACCCACAACGTCTATCGCGGGCGCATGATCTATTGGGCCAACTTCTACGAGAAGCTGTTCAACTTCCGCGAAGCGCGTTATTTCGATATCAAGGGCGAGTACACCGGCCTGACCTCCAAGGCCATGAGCGCGCCGGACGGCAAGATCCGTATCCCGTTGAACGAGGAGTCGTCCAAGGGGGCCGGGCAGATCGAAGAGTTCCTGATGCAGTTCAACGGTGAGGGTATCCAGCACGTCGCGTTCCTCACTGACGACCTGGTCAAGACCTGGGATGCACTGAAGAAGATCGGCATGCGCTTCATGACGGCGCCGCCAGACACGTATTACGAAATGCTCGAAGGCCGCCTGCCGAACCACGGTGAACCAGTGGACCAGTTGCAATCGCGCGGCATCCTGCTGGACGGCTCGTCGATTGCCGGTGACAAGCGTCTTCTGTTGCAGATCTTCTCGGAAACCCTGATGGGCCCGGTGTTCTTCGAGTTCATCCAGCGCAAAGGCGACGATGGGTTTGGCGAGGGCAACTTCAAGGCACTGTTCGAGTCGATCGAGCGCGATCAGGTGCGTCGTGGCGTATTGACCGCCGACTGATCCATGTGAGGCCGGGCAGGCTGTTCCGGCGCTTCAAGCACAGGCTCCGTATCGAAAGGTACGGAGCCTTTTTTTTGCCTGCCAAACAGGTCCGACCGATCTTGTAACAGACAAATCCTCGGGGCAGGGGAACGGCGTCGTCATGGCTTCCACTCAGGAGTGACGCAAGAGCTGATCTTCTCCTGTGTCGCAACCTTGCGTTTCGCGAACCCCAATTGTGAGGAAAGACTGATTATGACAAAACAAACTCTGGCGGCTGCAGTGCTCGCTTTGTGCGGCTTCGCTGCCAGCTCCGCGCATGCGGCAGACGGTACCATCACGATCACCGGCTCGGTCAGTGGCACCACCTGCACCATCAGCGGCGGTACCGGGGCCTCGCCAGGCTCAGGCGCTAACTTTCCGGTAGTGCTTGACCGCGTACAAACCTCGGCTCTCAAGGCAGCAGGCGATACGGCAGGCGCCAAGCGCTACTTTGTGTATGTGGGCGGCTCGGGCGGGTGCCCGGACGGTACCAAGGTCGCCGTACGTTATGAACCGACCAGCCCTGGCATCAACCCGGCAACCGGCAACCTGCGTAACACGGCAACGGCGACACCCGCCTCCCGGGTAGAGGTACAAATTCTCGATGGGGCTTCCAACACGCCAATGGACTTGCGCACAGGTAATAACTCGACCGTTGCCACCGTTACCAGTGGTCTGGCGACCTTGCCGTTTTACGCACGCTACATCGCCAACGGCGGAGCGGCAGGCGCGGGCAATGTCACCAGCAGCGTGCAGTACTCGGTCACCTTTCCTTGATGCAGCCAGGCTGATAACCACTGCGTTTGTTGCCTGAGATCCTCGCTCGACCCAGTGGTCGGGCGCAGGACAACCGTTTTCAAGGATTACCTGATGCAGGATTTACTGATGATCTTGAGTCGTCGTGTGGTGCGGGTCGCGCTGAGCCTGGCCTTGGGGATGGCATCGCACACGGTGCACGCGGGAGTGGTTATCGACGGTACGCGACAGATTTACCCCGAGCCGCGACGTGAGGTCACCGTGCGAGTAACCAATGATGACAAACACGCGCCCCGCCTGGTCCAGGCGTGGCTGGACGCGGGTGACGCGCAGGAAGCGCCGACACTGAGCGATGTGCCTTTCGTCCTGTCTCCTCCGGTATTTCGCCTGGACGCCGGCAAAAGTCAGTCCATGCGCCTGTCCTACACCAAGGCACCGCTGCCGACGGATAGAGAGTCGCTGTTCTGGTTGAACGTACTTGAAGTGCCTGGCGCTACCAGTGAGTTTGACCCCACGCTTGAAGACAGCCAGCGGAATCACTTCAAGTTTGCGTTTCGTATCCGCACCAAAGTGTTTTTTCGTCCGGCGCAGTTATCTGGAACACCCGAGGAGGCGCCTGGGCTGTTGCGCTGGTCCGTGGAACGGGGCGCCCAAGGCAGCGTGATACAGGTGCATAACCCCTCGGCGTATCACGTCACCTTCAACGACATTGTCCTGCTCATGGGCTCTGGTCCCGAAGCGGAAAAACTGTCCCTGACGGAGGGCATGGTGGAGCCAGGAGGCACGTTGAAGGTGCCGGTGCCGAAAGCCGCGAAGGTAATACCCGCCGATGCGCGGGTGGATTTCACTTATATCAACGATTTCGGCGGCTTTTCATCCGCGCAGCCTGCTGTATTGCACCGCTGAACGCGGCCCCGAAACGTTGCTGATGGCAAGCAAACGTACATTTCTCAGCGTCCACTGAAGTCATAACTATGCCTAGTCACATCCAAGTACGGGTGCATCGCTGCGCCCCGATTTTGCCATTCCAGCATCGCACGATAATGCTGGGCGGTCTGATGAGTGCGGCCGTTATCGCCAGCGATGTCGCGCTTGCGTCTGAGTTGAGCTTTGATCTGAACGCATTCTCCAGTGGCCTGGCGTCATCGGTTGACACGTCACGGTTCAATACCAGCAACCAGATGAGCCCTGGCATATACCGCGTAGATATCGTAGTCAACGGCCAGACCCTGGGGCGCAGGGAGGTGGAGTTTGTTGCGGCCCATGCAAAGACCGGGGCGCAGCCGTGCTTGAGTCGTGAAGTATTGGAAAAAATCGGTATCGCGATGGATAAAGTCGATACTGATGCCCATGGGCGCGAACTCTCGAACCCTGCCGCCGCCGGCCAGTACTGCGGCGACCTGGGGCAGTGGATTCCGATGGCATCCAGCACGTTCGATCCGGGTGCACTCGAGTTGGCGGCCAGCGTGCCGCAGGCCTACATGAAGCGTTCCATGCGCGGCTACATTGACCCCGAGTTGTTGGATGAGGGCATTGCCGCCGGGCTGCTCAATTACAACTTCAGTACCAATACGGTCACCGCAGGTGAAGGTGACGGTCGTACTTACCTGGGCCTCAATGCCGGTATCAACCTGGGTGCATGGCGCTTGCGACATCAGGGCGCCCAGGCCTGGAGCAACCGCACTGGCTTTGAGACTTATCAGAACACGTCCACTTATGTACAGCGCAGCATCATCCCCTGGCAGTCACAACTGACCCTCGGAGACACCTTCAGCAACGGACAGATTGTCGACGGGGTGCGCGTGCGGGGCGTCACTCTGGCCACCGACGACCGGATGCGCCCGCAGACGCAGCAAGGTTACGCACCGCAGGTTCGGGGGACGGCCGACAGTAATGCAACGGTCACGGTCAGCCAGAACGGCTACACCATTTATGAGACCACGGTGCCGCCCGGCCCCTTTGTTATCAGTGACCTGCATGCCACCGGCTACGGTGGTGATTTGATCGTCAGCGTGACCGAAGTCGACGGGCGTCGGAACACCTTCGTCGTGCCGTACTCGGTGGCCCCGCAGTTATTGCGCGCCGACGCGACAAAGTACAGCGCCACCTTGGGTAAGGTGCAGCAAAAGGGCGTTGATGCGAAGGGCGCCAACGTCTTTCAAGGCACTTTGCAGCACGGTTTGACCGATGATCTGACGGTCTACGGTGGCGGTAGTGTTTCCAAAGGCTATGAACAGGGAAAGCTCGGTATCGCGTTGAATACGTCCTTCGGTGCGTTCTCTCTGGACACTGCCACCTCCCATACCGAGGTGCCCGATCATGGGCGCCAGTCCGGGCAAAGCCTGGGGCTGGGTTACAACAAAAGCCTGCCGGCCTCGGGTACGCATTTTGCGCTGGGTGCGTATCGGTTCTCCACCGAGGGTTACCTGAACCTGCAGGATGCACTGAATGTGCGCGAAATCGCGAGCCGGGCAGGTGACATCAACAGCTATGCCCGGCAAAAAAGCCGGCTCGACATGACAGTCAGCCAGCAGTTGGGTATCGGCACCTTGAGCCTGTACGGCAGCTCCGTCGACTATTGGGGAGGACAGGAAGGGCGCCAGGTTTCATTCACCGCCAGCTATGGCTCGACCTGGAACAAGGTCAACTGGAACCTGTCGGCACAGCGTTCCAGGGTCCAGGACACGCGACAACTGACCCAAAGCGAGCTCAGCGACGATGTGTTTTTCGGGCGTATCGGCCAACCCGGGCGTATCGATAACCGCTACATGCTCACACTGTCGATGCCGCTGGGGGGCGAATCGCGAGCGCCGACGATCAATACTTCGTTCTCCCGGGACACCGGTGATACACGGGGCAGCCAGCAGCAGGTGGGCATCAACGGGTTCCTGGGCGAGGACACCGCACTCAACTACGGTGTTTCAGCCAGCCGCGCAACCAGTGAAAGCACGCACTCCGGCCAGTTCAACACCTATGCCGGCTATCGCACGGATGCCACCCAACTGCGTGCCGGATATAGCCAGAGCCGCGATAGCTCGCAGCTTTCGTTTGGCGCCGATGGTGGGGTGGTCGTTCATGCCGCAGGTATCGCGTTCTCGCAAAGCCTAGGCGAAGCCTCGGCGCTGGTGCATGTGCCAGGTGCAGAAGGGGCCAGGCTCGGGGGGAGCAGCGGTGCACGGGTCAACAGCAGCGGGTTCGCTGTCGTGCCCAATCTGACGGCGTTCCAGAATAATACGGTGGAAATCGATCCGGAAGGCATGTCGATGGATGTAGAGCTCCAGGAGTCGACGCGCAACGTCGTACCGACCTCGGGCGCAGTATCGCTGGTCAAGTTCGACACGCTCAGTGGTCGGGCGGTACTGGTCAAGGGCGTCCACGAGAATGGCAGCCCGCTGCCATTTGCAGCACAGGTATTTGATGCGCAAGGGCGTGAGGTAGGCGTGGTGGGGCAGGCTAGTAAAGCCTTCGTCCGAGACATCCCGCAGGAAGGTCGTCTGACCGTCAAGTGGGGCAGCAAAATCGCCGAGCAGTGCGATATCTACTACCACATGCCGCCGATCACCGAGGGCCAACGACAGGCCACTACCGATTACCTTCAGGGGGTGTGCGTGGCAAGCCAAGGGCGCCAGGTTGCGGGGCAGCTATGAGTGAGTGCCGATGGATGACTGTTGCGGCGCATGACTTATTCGATATGACAGAGGTGTTGTTTTCATGACTAGGTTTTCACTTGCCAGCGTGGTGCTGGGAGGATGGATGGTGGCGCTGGAAGCTCAAGCGATCACCTGTGCCCCCGGCCCGGCGGTGAATATTTCCATTCCCCCGATCACGGTTGCGGCCGGGCAGCAAATCGGGCAGGTGGTCGGGTCCGCCAATGGCTATCGCTTCGACAGTCCTCCATCGTCCGCGCTTCGGTGTACCACACGAATTGCTTTAGGGGCACAGGCCAGGCTGGCACTGGTCAATAGCACGCCGACGGGCCGGACATTTTTCGCTAGCGGGCTTTCAATGCCAGTGTATGCCACCAATGTGCCTGGGGTGGGGTTTGCCCTGATGGCGAGGGACCCGAACCGGCCGTTCATGGCCATCAACACGGCAGGTGTCGCACTCATTGTTGGAGATGCCAGAGCAAGGCCCATCGTCCTTGGGCTTGATACCCGAATTTATTTTGTCGCCACAGGCGCCATAACGGGTGGCACGATCACCGCCAGAAACATTGCAAGGTATACGATCACCGGCACGCCCATCACCGGCGCTGGCTATTACGCAGTGAACTTCTCCAACGTCACCATCAATGCGCCACGAAAACCCACCTGCAGGGTCTCAACACCTTCGGTCGCCATGCCTATGCCGGCCGTGGCTGCTCGTGATTTTCGCGGCGTGGGTAGTTTCGCCGGCAGCGTGACCCGCAATATCACACTGTCATGTGCGGGTGGCATCGGCGGGGCAACGCGTGACGTATTTGTGACGGTGACAGACCAGACCGTGCCGGCTAATCGCAGCGACGTACTGTCCTTGACCCGTACCTCTATGGCCAGTGGCGTTGCGCTGCAATTACTACGGGGGAACACGCTGGTGCGCTATGGGGCTGACTCCACGACGATTGGGAACCCGAATCAGTGGCTGGTCGGTAGTACTGGCAATGCGACTGTCCAGATCCCTTTGACCGCACGTTATATCCAGACCGCCTCCTCGATCCGTCCCGGCAGCGCGAACGGGTTGGCGTCATTCACAATGAGCTACCGATGAGCAGCGCGCTTTGGCGCGGGGGCCTGGGCGTGCTGATGAGCTTGCAGGCAATCGCCGTGCAGGGCGAAATCGTGATTGACCGCACGCGTGTCATCTACCCGGTTACCGCGCGCACGGTGGTGGTCAATCTGCACAATGAGGCTGACGGTCCGCGCCTAGTGCAAGCGTGGATCGATGATGGCGATGCGATGGCGGCACCCGAGAACAGTGATATGCCGTTCACGATTACGCCACCCATCGCCCGTATGAACGCGGGTACCGGGCGCGCCTTGCGGATCATGCATGATCAAACGCCAAAACAGGTGGCCGACCGGGAGTCGGTGTACTGGCTGAACGTACTGGCAATCAGACCGAGCGTTGAGGCATCCGATGAAACCAACGCCCTGCAATTTGCCTTTCGTACGCGGATCAAGCTTTTCCTCCGGCCCGCCCAATTGCCGGGAAAGGTGCAGGACGTGGTTCATGCGCTTCAATGGTGCCTGAGCCGAGGGGGCGACGTGGGGTTGGAGGTGCTCAACCCCACGGCGTATCACGTGACCTTGTCTGGTGTGGTTCTGACACTCGGTGGTGTAGAGCATCACAGCGAAGATCCGCCGATGGTTGCACCTTATGCTACTGCACGGGTTGCGATACCTGAGTTGCCTAGCGGCGACCTATCCGGCCCGCAATTACAGTTCACCACCTTGGATGATGATGGGGCTACTCAACATCATCAAGCACAGTTGCAGTTTGTCGACTGTTCGTCGGTCAAACCCTACGCTGCCGCACCAGATGCTTGAACCCTTCGAACACCAGCACCATGACCGCGATCCAGATCGGGATGTAGGTCAGCCATTGGCCTGCCTTGATCCCTTCACCCAGCAGCAGCGCCACCACCAGCAACAGCACTGGCTCGACATAGCTGAGCAGCCCGAACAGGCTGAACGCAAGCAGCCGGCTGGCGATGATATAGCTCACCAACGCCGAAGCGCTGATCAGACCCAGTATCGGGATCAGCGCATACAAATTGGGGTGGGCATCCATCACTGCAAAGCCCTGTTCGCCGCTTTGCACAAACCACCATGCCACCGGCAGCATCAGCGCCATGTCCAGCCACAGGCCGCCCAGGTGGTCGGTCTTGAGGTATTTACGCACGATAAAGTACAGCGGGTAACCGATGATCACCACCAGCGTCGCCCAGGAGAACCCACCGGCCTGGTATAACTCGTTGAGTACCCCGAGCCCGGCAAAAAACACCGCGATCTTTTGCAGGTAGGAAAGCTGTTCGCCCCACACCAGGCGCCCGGTGAGCACCATGGTCAGCGGCAGCAGGAAGTAACCGACCGACACATCCAGGCTGCGCCCGTTCAGTGGCGCCCACATGAACAACCACAGCTGCACACCGAGCAAGGCCGACGACACCAGTACGCCGCCGATCAGCCGTGGCTTGGCCGCGAGCATGCGCAGCAGTTCCCAAACCCGGCGCCACTCGCCGCTGACAAGCATGAACACCGTCATGCAGGGCACGGTGAGCAACATGCGCCAGCCGAAAATCTCCAGGCCACTCAAGGGCGTTAGCAGTGATGTGAAGTAATACATCACGGCAAACAACACCGAAGCCAAGACCGATAACACCACACCTTTAGACACGTTGTCCTCGCGAAAGCCAATTATTGCGCGGGTAGTCTACAGGCGTGCCAATCGACCGGATACAAAATGCCCGACATCGTTGAACCCGGGCGAGGACGAATGCCCCGGCGTGACCAACGAATCAATGAACGCCTCGTCTTCAGCGCTGATCTTCACCGCCAGCGCCCCGGTGTAGGCGTCCCACTGCGCCTCGGTCCGTGGCCCGACAATCGCCGAGCTTACCGCCGCATTGTTCAGCACCCAGGCGATTGCGAACTCGACGATCCCCACGCCACGCCCTTGGGTGTATTGCTGGATCTGCTGGGCAATGCGCAGTGATTCAATTCGCCACTCGGTTTCCAGGATGCGTTTATCCTGGCGCGCGGCACGGCTGCCGGGCTCGGGCGTGACATCCGGTGCGTACTTGCCGCTGAGGACCCCTCGGGCCAGTGGACTGTACGGCACCACTCCCAGGCCGTAGGCCGCTGCAGCGGTGATCTGCTCGACCTCGGCCTGGCGATTGACGATGTTGTACAACGGCTGGCTGATGATGGGTTTATCGACGCCCAGGCGTTCGGCCACGCGAATCACTTCAGCGATGCGCCAACCCCGGTAATTGGACAGGCCCCAATAGCGGACCTTGCCCTGGCGGATCAGGTCACCCATGGCGGACACGGTGACCTCCAACGGCGTGTCGTGGTCTTCGCGGTGCAGGTAGTAGATGTCCAGGTAGTCGGTATCCAGGCGTGCCAGGCTGGCGTCCAGCGCGTTGAACAGACGCTTGCGGCTCAAACCGCTGCGGTTGGGCACGCCATCGGTAGGGCCGAAGCCGACCTTGGAGGCCACCACCCAATCCTGGCGGTTGCGCGCGATCGCCTCACCGACGATTTCTTCGGAGCGCCCGCCTGTATACAGGTCCGCCGTGTCGATGAAATTGATGCCCTGGTCCCAGGCCTTGTCGATGATGCGCAGCGAATCTTCGGTGCTGGTCTGTTCGCCAAACATCATGGTGCCGAGGGTCAGAGCGCTGACCTTTAACCCGGACTGGCCCAATGTGTGGTAATTCATGCAAAGCTCCTCACGCAAATGTAAGTGATGCAATACCAGACCCGAGCGCTCTGGAACAAGCCCTGGAGGCATTTCTTCATGTGCGTAGCAAAGTCAGGCAGCGGGCCTGTAAAAAACGGTGCAGCACTTTCACGCGTTCCGACACTTGCAGGCGGTGCGGGCACATCAGGTTGAACGGCGAGGGTTCGCCTTGCCAGTCGGGTAGCAAGGGTACCAACCGCCCAGCCTGGATATCACGGGCCACATCCAGGTTGGCCTTATAGGCAATGCCATGCCCCGCCAACGCCCAGCGGCGGACAATCTCGCCGTCATCGCTGAGGTAGTCACCGCTCACCTCGACTTCTTGAAGCAACGCCCCCTGGCGGAAATACCAGGTGCTATTGGCCTGGCCCCGGCGCATATAGCGCAGCGTGCTGTGGTGGGCCAAATCTTCGGGCGTATGCGGAGTACCGTGGCGCGCCAGGTAGTCGGGGCTGGCGCAGGCAATGCGATGGTGATCGGGTACCACCGGCAGGGCCACCAGGCTGGAGTCTCTAGGCACGCCAAAGCGCAAGGCGATGTCGACCGTGTCGCGAAACAAGTCGGCATTGCTGTCGTTGAGCAACAGTTGCAGACGGATGGTGGGGTGCTCCAGCTTGAACTCATCCAGCCAGCCCAGCAGCACATTGCGACCAAAGTCCGAGGGCGCGGCCAACTGCAATAAACCACTGAGGCTTTGGCCCTGTTGCTTGATGGCGTGCTCGCCGTCCGACAGCGCCTCCAGTGCCACCCGCACACTGTCCAGGTAACGCCGGCCTTCTTCGGTCAGGCGCATGCTGCGGGTGGAGCGGGCGAGCAGGCGGATGCCGAGGCGGGTTTCAAGGCGCTTGAGGGCAATGCTGGCCGCCGCCGGCGTGAGGCCAAGGCCACGGGCGGCGGCCGTCAGGCTGCCGGTGTCGGCGCTGCGCACGAAGACTTCAAGGTCGAGAATGGAGCTCATTGATAAAAATCCTTTAAAGATCTTGTCGTTTTACCCGGATTTTTCATCGATTACCAAGCTGGGAAGATGAACGCTCACTTTCTGACCCAGGTAGTTTTCTCATGACCTCTTCTCTGAGCGGTAAAACCATCATCGTCATCGGCGGCAGCAGCGGTATCGGCGCGGCAGTGGCCCAGGCAGCCTTGGCGCGAGGCGCGCATGTGATCGTGGCCGGGCGCCGCTTGGCGCCAGGTTCCGACAGCGGGCTGCGCAGCGAGCCGGTGGACGTCACCGACAGCGCCTCGTTAACGCAACTGTTCGAAACCGTGGGGCGCTTTGACCATCTGGTCTACACCTCGGGGCCTTCGGTGCGGGCCAAGCCTTTGATTGAAACAGACCTGGATGAAGCCCAGGACAACTTCGATGTGAAGCTCTGGGGCGCACTACGCGCCATTCAACACGCGCTGCCCTTTTTGCACGAACAGGGCAGCATCACCCTGACCTCGGGCCAGTTGGGGCGCAAGTTGGCGACAGGGCAGTTCATCAAGACGGGCATTAACGCTGCGACCGAGGCCTTGGGCAAGCAACTGGCCAAAGAACTGGCGCCGCGTCGAGTCAATGTGATCAGCCCAGGGGTGATAGACACACCGGCCTATGCAGGGCTTGGCCAAGAGCAACGCTTGGCAATGTTTGCCAAGGCGGGCCAAGGGTTGCCGGTTGGGCGGGTGGGGCAGGCTGAAGAAGTGGCGGCGGGGTATGTACTTGCCATGGAAAATGGCTTTATGACCGGTGCGGTGGTTGATATCGACGGTGGCGGCCTGTTGTAAATACATGGTCCAAGTGGGAGGGAGCAGATCCCTCCCACGTTGAAGGCGTCAGGCCTTGAGCGTGCGCGTCATCCGCAATGCCAGGACACTGCCGCCCACAATCACCGCCGCCAGCAGGTACAACGCCACATCCGTAGACCCGGTGGCATCCTTCACAAAACCCACGATATACGGGCTGAGAAAACCCGCCATCTGCCCCATGGAGTTGATCAACGCCAAGCCACCCGCCGCCGCACCTGCGCTGAGCATGGCGGTGGGCACCGGCCAGAACATCGGCAGGCCGGTCAGGGCGCCCATGGTGGCGATGGTCAGGCCGAGAATGGCGATAGCGGGCGTAGTGGCGAAGTTAACGGCGATCACCAGGCCAATGGCGCCCATCAACATCGGCACCACCAAATGCCAGCGGCGCTCCTTGCGCAAATCGGCAGAGCGGCCCACCAGCAACATGAACACCGCCGCCAACAGATACGGGATCGCGCTGAGCCAGCCAATCACCAGGTTGTCGCTGAAGCCCATGTTCTTGATGATCGACGGCAGCCAGAAGTTGATCGCATACACGCCACTCTGGATGCAGAAGTAGATCAGACCGAATGCCCAGATCGCCGGGTTCTTGAACACTTCGGCCAGGGAGTCGCTGGTGGTTTTCGGCTTGTTAGCCAGGTCTGTGGCCTGGTCCGCTTCCAGTACCGCACGCTCATGGGGCTTGAGCCACTTGGCGTTGGCGAAGCTGTCACTGAGCAGGAAGTAGGCGAGGGCGCCGAGGACCACGGTCGGGATGCCTTGCAGCAGGAACATCCACTGCCAGCCCGCCAAGCCACCTTGGCCTGCGGCAAAGTGATTGAGAATCCAGCCGGAAAACGGGCTGCCGAGCAAACCGGACACCGGGATCGCCGACATGAACAGTGCCATGATTCGCCCACGACGGAAGGTCGGAAACCACTGCGAAAGGTACAACACCACGCCGGGGAAGAAGCCGGCTTCAGCGGCACCGGTGAGCAGGCGCAGGGTGTAGAAATGCGTGGGCGTGGTCACAAACAGCAGGCATGTGGAGAGCGTACCCCACACGATCATCATCAATGCGATCCAGCGCCGCGGGCCAAACCGGGTCAGCGCCAGGTTGCTCGGCACGCCGCATAGCACGTAGCCGATAAAGAAAATCCCGGCTCCCAGGCCGTATACGGTTTCACTGAATTTCAACGCGTCGAGCATCTGCAGCTTGGCAAAGCCAACGTTTACCCGGTCGAGGTAATTGAACAGATAGCAGATAAAAATGAAGGGGATCAGGCGCAGGGTAATGCGCTTGTAGATGGCGTTTTTATCGTCATCGCTGGCCAGTGCGGCAGTGGCGCTCTGTGACATGGGATTCTCTCTTTATTATGATTTTTCGCGGTGCGAGGGTAACGTTGACCGCCCTGACAGTCTCGGTGACGTGATGGGCAACTGTCTTTGTGCCGGCGCACAGTCAAGCCATCTTTGCGCTGTGCTGGTGAACAACCTTTTTCAGGAAATTAGCCCCATGTTCGAGCTGGATCATGCCCTGGCGCAGGAGATTGTCGATCGCACCATGGCAATCCTGCCCCATAACGTCAATGTCATGGACAGCCAGGGCTTGATCCTGGGCAGCGGCGAGCCGGAGCGTATCAATACCCGCCATGAAGGTGCCCAGCTAGTGTTGGCCAATGGGCGGGTGGTGGAAATCGACGGGCAGACCGCCAAGCATCTCAAGGGTGTGCAACCAGGAATCAATCTGCCGCTGCTGCATGATCAGCGCCTGATTGGCGTACTGGGTATCACCGGCGAGCCGGATGGGTTACGCACCTATGCCGAACTGGTGCGCATGACCGCTGAAATGCTGGTCAGCCAACGCCACCAGCAAGCCGAACAACAATGGCGGCGCCAGCGTTGCGATGATCTGCTGGCCCTGCTGTTGGCCGACAGCGGCGACTCCCCGCGCCTGGTGGACGAAGCCCAGCAACTGGGGCTCAAGCCACAACTGGCGCGCACGCCATACCTGTTTGAACTGGGCCCGGGCCAAACGGCGGAGGCCCTGAGCGCCTGGCTCGCCAGCCGCTACCCCGACAGTTGGTGCGTCAGCTCTGCGCAGTTTTCCTTGCTGTGGTGCCGACCTGCTGGGGTGCAGGTCGATAACCCCCGCTTGCTGGAAAAGCTCGACGGCCTGGGTTGGAACGTCCTGCGCGTGGCCATCGGCGGGCAAGCGGAGGGCTTGGCGGGACTGCGCCGCTGCTATCGGCGGGTGGGTGATCTGCTTGCTTATGGCCGCGATATCCTGCCGCAATCACGCCTGTTGACCCTCAACCGTTATCGCCTGCCGGTGATGCTGTGGCGTCATCGCAACGACGACGCCCTGGACGAATTGCTCAACCCGTTGCGCAAAGTGTTGGCCAAGGACAGCAACGGGCAACTGCTTGCCACGTTGCGCAGTTGGTGCGAGCACGATGGGCAAAGCCAGGCGTGTGCCGAAGCCTTGGGCATTCACCGCAACAGCCTGCGCTACCGCATGGAGCGCATAGCTGAACTCAGCGGCGTGGATCCGCTGACGCTAGATGGGATGCTTGCCTTGTACCTGGGCGTCCAACTGCTGCCCCACCCCCTGTAGGAGCGAGCTTGCTCGCGAAAAACGTCAACGATAACGCAGGTTGCCGGATTCACCGCGGCGCGTTCCGGTCTTTCGCGAGCAAGCTCGCGCCTACAACGGGCATTGTAGAAATGAACAACAAACCCGCCCCACACTTGTGCATCGGCCCCGCGTCATTGCCCCAGCCAACTGGCAGCATGGGCGTTATAAAAACCGGAGAAAGCCCATGAAAATCGTGATCGCCCCCGACTCGTTCAAAGACAGCCTGAGTGCCGCAGGTGTCGCCCAGGCGATTGCCGAGGGGTGGGCCGAGGTCTGGCCTGATGCGCACGTGCTTCAATGCCCGATGGCCGATGGCGGTGAAGGCACGGTGGATGCGGTGCTCGCAGCATGTAAGGGGCAATTGCGCCGGCAAACGGTCCGAGGCCCGCTGGGCGACAGCGTCGAAGCGCGTTGGGGATGGTTGGCCGACAGCCATACCGCGATGATCGAGATGGCCGAGGCCAGCGGCCTGCAACTCGTCGCGCCGGGGCAGCGCGATGCCTGTTCCAGTACCACCTATGGCACCGGCGAGTTGATCCGCGCCGCGCTGGATGCCGGGGCGCAGCGCATCATCCTGGCGATTGGTGGCAGTGCTACCAATGATGGCGGCGCGGGGGCGATGCAGGCCCTTGGCGTGCAGCTATTGGATAGCGAACGCCAGCCACTGCCGGCGGGTGGGTTGGCGTTGGCGCGCCTGGCCCATATCAGCCTCGAACAACTGGACCCGCGCCTGGCACAGGTGCGTTTTGAAATCGCCGCCGACGTCAACAATCCCCTGTGCGGCCCCCACGGTGCCTCGTCGATTTTCGGCCCGCAAAAAGGCGCGAGCCCCGAGCAGGTGGCACAACTGGACGCGGCCCTTGGGCACTTCGCTGACCATTGCGCCCAGGTGCTGCCCAAGGATGTGCGCGACGAACCCGGCAGTGGTGCCGCCGGTGGACTGGGCTTTGCCGCCAAGGCGTTCCTCGCCGCCCAGTTTCGCCCAGGGGTCGAGGTGGTTGCTGAACTGGTTGGCCTGGATGAAGCGGTGCGGGGTGCCGACCTGGTGATTACCGGCGAGGGCCGCTTCGACGCCCAGACCCTGCGTGGCAAAACCCCGTTTGGCGTGGCTCGCATTGCCCAGCGACAGGGCGTGCCGGTGGTCGTCATTGCGGGGACATTGGGCGAGGGCTACGAGCAGATGTATGCCCAGGGCGTGGACGCAGCATTTGCTTTGCCATCGGGTCCGATGTCACTGGAACAGGCTTGTCACGAGGCGCCGCGCCTGTTGCGTGAGCGGGCCTCGGACATTGCGCGGGTGTGGCGTTTGGCTATTCAGCGCGGATAGATTAAGACCGTCAACGCCGTGACAGACTTGGCGATAATTACTATCATCCGTGCTTACTCTGAAGACCGGCTGACCTGGCCGGGCATGTTGGAAACCGATCATGCAGATCAAGCGTTTTACCCTCGTCAATTTCCGCGGTATCGAGAAGATGGAACTCGATTTCGAAGGCAGGAAGACTGTCGCTTTGGTGGGCATCAACGGCGTGGGCAAGTCGTCGATTCTGGATGCGTTGGCGATAACGCTTTCGAACTTGACATCGCGGGTTGTGGGCAAGGCTGCCAAATCCAGAACTTTGTCCAAAGATGATATTCGAGCAGGGGAAGATTACACCCGTTTGGAGTTAACGACGGATTTGCAAAATCAGCCGGGTACAAAGGATTTGAGCTGGGCAATAGCCTTGAATAAGAAAGGAGGAAAACATCCAGCAGATCGTAGTAGCGATTTATTGGCCTTGAACGTAAAAGCCGACGAGTTCGAATACGGCATCCGGCACTACGAGTCAGGATTTGATGATTGGATAACATTGCCGTTGGCAGTTTATTACGACGTGCACCGTGCCGTACTAGACGTACCATTGCGCGTTCGCGAACAGTTGGTTAACGCTATCGCTGAAGGGTATGACGATGCGTTGGGCCACGGTGGCGCGGACTTCAAGCGGTTCTTCATCTGGTTTCGCAATCAGGAAGATCTTGAAAATGAAAGTAGTCGGGACACCCCTGGCTATCGAGACAGAGAGCTCTCCGCTGTACGCCGAGCTATCGAAACCTTCACTGGATTCCGGGACGTCCGCGTTCGTCGTAAGCCAGCGTTGAGAATGACGGTCCTCAAAGGCGATCTCGAATTCAATGTCCTGCAGCTATCCGACGGTGAAAAATGTCTATTGGCAATGGTTGGCGATTTGGCGCGCAGGCTTACATTACTCAATCGCGAAGTGGCTGACCCACTGCAAGGGAAGGGTGTCGTCCTGATCGACGAATTGGACCTGCATCTCCATCCGGGTTGGCAGCGTACCGTTGTTGCAAACCTTGAAAAGACCTTTCCCAATTGCCAGTTCATCATCACCACCCATTCACCACAAATATTGGGTGAGCTGCCGGCTGAAGCAATCATGCTATTGAAGGATGGCCGGTTTATCGGGCATCCAGAGCGTTCGCTTGGGTTACGCAGCGGCGAAGTGATCGAAGAATTGATGGGGGATGTCGCGCAAAACCGCGACGTTGGCCATCAACTCCAGGCAATACATCGCTATCTGGATGACGACAAACTGGAGCATGCCGAAGCCAGTCTCTCGCAATTGAGAGATAAGGTTGGGGACATTCCGGACATCCTGGAAGTACAAGCGAGCATCGACTCCTTGAGGTGGGCCGGAGAAAGTGAAGCATGAGGTCCATCACGAAAGGGGCAGAGCCCCGCGAGTTGATTGAGTGGCGTCGGGAAAACAAAGACACGCCGCAAAATCTGTTTTATGGCCGTGATAGCAGTTTTCCGGCGGAGCCTGTGCGCAGGTCGTTATTGCGTGAGCAGTTTCATCTTTGCGCTTATACGCTACGTCGGCTACCTACGGCGCAAGAATGCGGAGCCAAAGGCCAAGACACTATTTTTAGCTGCCATATCGAACATGTGCTGCCCCAGGCAAGGCATGTGGACCAAAGCATCGCTTACGCCAACATGGTCGCATGCTATCCGCCTAGTCAGTCCAATGTCGCCTGTGAGTACGGAGCAGAGGAAAAAAAGGCCTACGACCCCGCTCGAAACCCCTTTGTATCGCCTCTTTCGCCCCACGCGAGCCGGCTTTTTCGATTTTTAAGAGACGGAAAGGTTGAAGGGCTTTCACCGGAGGCGGTTCAAACGATTGAAGTGCTCAAGCTCAATCACGCCACGCTGGTCAATGACCGCAAGGCGGTCATCAAAGGCTGGCTTATGCCACGAGGAAAACCCATTTCTGCCGCAGCGGCCAGGCGTTTGAGCACGGAGGCCGAGACGCCGGACGCCAATCTTTGTTTACTTCAGTACTGCATGGCACTTAAGCAACAGGCCGAGTTACATGCGGACAAGTACGAAAAACGCGCAGTGCGTACCCGAGGTCAGGTGAGACCATGAAGTTCAACCCATTCAGTTAGCAGGGACAATCCGCGCCTGCTGTGAATCAATGATCCCTCCGGCCAACCGCTCTACCCACTGCGCTTGAAACCCCTGCAGCGCCGCACCGGGTTGCTGCAACTGCACAAACTCAAGCATCGGGTCTAGCACCGCTGTGCGCACGCTGCTCAATTCCTCCAGGGTCGCCAGGCCGCAGAACGGTACATAGGCTTCGCTGTAGCCGCCTTCGTGCACCAGCACCAGGCGGCCCTGACATAAACGATCGGCTGCCAGGCGCAGGGCGCGGGTCAGCAGACGGAACGATTCGCTGTGCAACAACATGCGCGCTAGCGGGTCGACGGCGTTGGCGTCATAACCGCAAGCAACGATGATCAACTCCGGCTCGAAGCGCTCCAGCGCGGGCACTACGATGCGTTCCATGGCGTGTAGATAGGTGGCGTGCCCACTGCCTGGGGGCAACGGAATATTGATGTTGGCCCCCACGCCGGCCCCGCGGCCTCGATCCTGCTCGCCGCTGTAGCCAGGCGGGTAGCAGCCGTCCTGATGCAGGGAAATCGTCAACACATCGGCCCGTTCTTCGAAGATCGACTGCGTGCCGTTGCCGTGGTGCACATCCCAGTCGATCACGGCGACTTTGCCCAGTCCGTTGCGGGCCTTGGCGGCCTCGATGGCAATGGCAATGTTGGCGAGAAAGCAAAAGCCCATGGCGCTGTCTGCCAGGCAGTGATGCCCCGGTGGCCGCGACAGCGAATAGGCATTGTGCGCCTGGCCCCTGAGCACCGCGTCCACGGCGGCCAGGGTCAGTCCGGCGGACAGTTGCGCAATCTCGTAGCTGCCCGGCCCAATCGGTGCCTGGGGGCCAAGCTCACCGCCGCCAGCATCGCTCAGGGCCTTGAAACGCTGCAGATAGGCACGGCTGTGGACGCGCAGCAGATCCTCTTCACTGGCTGGCGACGCGCTGCGCAGTTGTAGTTGGCGGCTCAGCCCGGAGACATCCAACAGGCTTTTCAAGCGGCGCTTGGTCTCCGGTGACTCGGCATGCCCGCTGCCGGCCGGCGGCTGCACCCAGCCGCCCACGGGCAGGGTCAGCGCGTGGGCGCCGGCGCTGTGCCACAGGCTAATTTCGTCGAAGAAAAATGCGGTGGTTGGGTTCATACCGGTTCCAGTTCAGTGGGGGAGTGGGGGACGGCTGGCGATGATCATCACCAGCGACAGCAAGGTGATAGCGGCTGCACCGAGCAGCAACAGGCTGAACCCGCCGCTGGCCTCGATCAGGCGGCCGGCGAGCGCTGGGCCGATGGCCAGGCCGCCGCCGATGACCAGGTTGGAGGCGTTCATCAGCTTGCCGCTGTGATCGAGGTCGGCCAGGCAGGCCAGGATCAGCGGCAGAATGAAGGTCCAGGTGAATTTGAACAGCAGCGCCGCCAAGGCAAATCGCAGCAATGCGGGCTGGCCAAGCAACAAGAGCACCGCTGCCGCCATCAACAGGTAGCCCAGCAGCAACAGCACTCCACGCGGCAAGCGGGCCCCGATCAGTGAAGCGCTCGCTGCCCCGGCAATGCCCATCACGGTGGCGATGGCGAGGATTTCGCCGCCGTGCTGCGCCGAAATCCCGGCACTGGCGCCCAAGGCACCGATAAAGGTCCATACGCCCCCCAGGCTGATGTAAAAGGCCAGCACCGCGCCAACCCCCAGGGCGGCTTTCCAGCGTGAACCGGGCAATACCGGGGCGCGGTTGGCGGGCAACGCAGGGCTACCGGCGGGAAACGCCCGCGCCAATGGCAGCAGCAGAGCCATCAACCCCGCCAGGATCAAGTAGCAGGCATTCAAGCCAAATCGTTCGAACAAACCAGGCAACACCACCAGGCCAAGGGCACCGACGATCAACTGCCCCATCACCCACAAACCATAGACCCGGCTGGGGTTGGCGGTGGTGGCCGGACTGGCCAGGCAGAGGATCATCAGCGAGCCGCCGGCCAGGGCGCTGGCAGCGCGCAACACCAGCAGTCCGGCGTAGGTGTCTGCCAGCATCGACAGCAGGTTGGCGGCCATGAACAGCAGCGCGGCGACCCGGGCGGCGGTGCGCCAGTCAACCCGCTTGAGCCACCACCAGGCGGGCAAGGTCGCCAGGCTCATGGCGCCCAGTTCCACGGAAAACAAGTCGCCAATACGCGCCGGGCTCAGTTGCCACTGGCTGGCCAACTGCGCGGCCACGGCGGGAGCTGTCATCAGGATGGTCGGGGTGATGGCGGCAAACAGCACGATCGCTGCCAGCCGTGCCGTTATCGCAGGGTTGGAAATGGGCATTTTCAAGCTCCAGGGAAAGGGGTCAGAACACATGCACCAGGCGCAACAGCGCTTCGGTGCCGGCATAGCCATTGGAAGCCGCAACGCTTTGCGAAAGGCTGACCATCAGTTGGTTCTGCCGGTCGAGCCAATGCCCGAGTTCGAAGCCGACTTGGGTGTAGCGCTTGTGGGTGTCGTCGAGGCGGCGGTTGTTGAGGCGCAGGGCGCCACCGTCGGCCTGGATCAGGCGCAGTGCGCCGTAAGTGGCGGCGCTGAAGTCATACGAGGCAAAAGCCTGCAGGCGATACAGCGGGGCTTGCTTGAGTTCGCTGCCAAAGTAATCGTCATTGCGGCCATAGAGCTGGGCTTCCAGGTTGGCTTCCAGTACCCAGTTTTCGCCGATGCCGTGGGTGTAGTTGTAGACAAAGGTGGCGCCCCAGCGATTGGCACCGGGAGAGACGTCCGGGTTTTGACTGTGGTACTCACCCACCGGCACGGTGATCAGGCTCAACAAGCCGCTGTAAGTGCGCGAAGCCGGGTCGTTGACGAAAAACAGCGTGCCGCCCACCTGTGGATCGCCCAGGCCGCGCTCGCGGCTGCGCTGGTTGGCGCCGGGCAGGCGTGCGCTGATGTCGGCAAAGGGCAGGATGAATTGCGGCGTGCACAACGTGCCGCAGGCGTCGGTGAAATACACCTGGCGGTAAGCCACGGCGTTGACCCTGAGGTCGGCCTTGCCGGTGCTGTCGGCGGGGCCATGGAAATCGCCGGCACGGGTGGCGGGCAGGTACAGCACACCCAGGCGGGTGCCTGGTGGAGCGGCGAAAAAGTCCCGGGCGTTGAGGTCGGCAGCCTGGCTGTCGAGGCTGAACAGGCTGGCGCACAGCACTGCCAGGTTACGTAAGCGTATGGAAGTCATGGCGGAAGCGTCTCGTGTCAGAGAAGGCCGGAAAATGGGCAACAGCAGCCCGTGACCGTAAAAAACGACCGTGGCAAAACCGTGGGAGAAGCGGGCAGGGTCAGTCGGGCGGGGCGTGCACCAGGTGCGCTATGCGCGCCTTGTCCTTGACGCCGAGCTTGGCGTAGATGGCGCGGATATGGTGACGCACGGTGTTGGGTGAGAGGCCAAGGTCGCGGGCCACTTCCTTGTAGGTCTTGCCCTCGCCAAACCCTTGGGCTACGTCGTTTTCCCGTGGGCTGAGCTGGGGCAGGGCGCGGTTGAGGCGCGCGGCCAACAGCAATTGGTCGCCCACCGGTGACGCCTGGATATGGATGCGCTTGCCGTCATGCCCGCGCTCATCCAGCAACACCGGCAGGGTGGGGCCACGCCATTGCGGCCATTCGCTGAGCAGCAGGTCGACAAAACCGCGCTCGGCGCATTGCAACACACCCCGTGGGTCACACACCGCCAGGGCCAGATTGCGCGGGCTGGCCAGGGTTTCACGCATGGCCACCAAGGTGCGGATCTGGTTTGCCGAGACCGCCGCCACCAGATGCAGCATCAGGTTATTGAGTAACTGGCAATCCTGCGCGTTGAACGTGGGCGCAGTGGGCTGGCGGTAGAGCGTCAGGTGGTGGCTGAGGTGGGTTTGCGGGTCGATATGGATCACACACAGCAATTCACCCAGGCCGTGGCGTTGCCCCAGCCAATTCAAGGCGCTGCCGTTGGCGGGGTCGCGCATATCGATAATCACTGCCTCGCCAGGCGAGGCATGCACCCGTGCAACGGTAACGTCCAGATGGCGGATCGACTGCCAGTCCGCCAGGTAGTCGGGTGGCAACTGATAGAGATAGCTGTTGTGCTCTTGCGGCAGACCGTGGATGACAGCCGAGCGTCCCCACCAGGCACTGTCGAAGGCCAGCAATTGGCTGACGCGTGCCAGGGCATGGCGCTGGAAGTGTTCGATGTCCTGATGTTGGGCCAGCCGTTGCAGGTCCAGGGTCAGGGTGCTGAAGGCCTGTAACAGGCCCGAGTGATCAAAACGGTTCATGGGTGTTCCTCTGTGGGACTTTTTTTGTTGTTCTCGTCACAGGGTGAAGGCCGAAGTGTCGGGTTGACGGGGCAGGGCCTGGGCAGAGTATCGGCGCTGCGCATATGGATCGCCATCGTTCAGATGCAGGATGGTGCTGGTCGGCCAGTGGGAAAACTCCCGGCTCGTCAGCCAGGCGCTTAGCCTCTACACTGGCCCGCCACTTGTCTTTCAAAGGATGAAATGCAATGCACCCACCTGAACCGTCTATCGTGATCCAGCGTTTTACCGAGGCCCACCTGGAGGGCGTCGCCGCGCTCTACAACGAACCGGCTGTTTGTCGTCAGGTGCTGCAAATGCCTTTTCAGTCTGTTGAGATGTGGCGCAAGCGCCTGGTGATGGATAACGAGCGGCGCCTGCAACTGGTGGCGGTGCAGGGCGGTGAGGTGATTGGCCAACTGGGGCTTGAGCAATATCTGCGTGTACGCCAGAGCCACGTTGGCTCGTTGGGTATGGGCGTGGCGCCCGCCTGGCAGGGCAAGGGTGTCGGTTCGCGGCTGTTGGCGGCCGCGTTGGAGGTAGCCGACAACTGGATGAACCTGCACCGTGTGGAGCTGACTGTTTACGCGGACAACGAGCCTGCGCACAACCTGTACCGCAAGTTCGGCTTCGAAGTGGAAGGGCGGCTGCGCGACTATGCCCTGCGTGATGGTGTGTTTGTCGACACCCTGAGCATGGCGCGCCTGCGCACGTCGGCTTGAGCCTGTAAAACTGTGGGAGCTGGCTTGCCCCAATGCCAGTCAGTTAATACAGAATCGGTAACTGTGGCGAGGGAGCTTGCTCCCGCTGGGGCGCGAAGCGGCCCCAAAAATGGGACTGCTACGCAGTCCAGC